>NZ_QHHW01000037.1:0-300376 GCF_003947325.1 Amycolatopsis sp. WAC 01375 | reverse complement strand
CCCGACGGCGGCGTAGGCGAGCGCCGTGGCGAAGTCGGCCTCGGCAGTACCGAAGTACTCGACGGCCCGTCTGGCCGAGATCAGCGCTTTCTCCGGCTCGTCGACCTCGGCCATGATCCGCGCCAGCCACAGCTCGAGATCACCACGCGCGGCCACCAACCGCCGCTCCTCCCCTTGGCGCGCCCGGCGGCGGCCAGTAGCTCTTCGGCGATCTCCAGCGCCTGTCCGGCGTCGACCCGCCATGGCCGGATCGCCTGTGGGTCGGTGCGCACCTGGTCAGCCAAGGCACCCGCGGCGTCGGGCAGCGAGAAGTCGGGATCCGGCCGCACCACGCAGTCCTGCACCCAGCCGTCGATCACCTGGGCGCGCGCGACCGGGCTGAGGGAGGCCAGCAGAGCAGGATCGCCGAGCTGGCGATTGACCCGCCCCTTACTGATCCCCTTCCATGCGAAGAACACTGGAGGTACGCGTGCCGGCTTCAGGATCCACCGGATCGTCGAGGCGCCGACCCGGTGTCCGAGCTTGAGCAGCTCACCCTGAATCCTCTTGTAGCCCCAGCCGTGGTTCTCCGTGGCCATCCGTTCGATCAGCCTGGAGATCGAGTCGTCGACCGGTGGCCGGCCGACCCGGCGTGGATAAGTCCACTTCGCGGCTACCAAGCGCCGATGCCAGCGCGGGATCGTGCCCGGAGTGACTAACCGGTGCAGCCGCAGCGCCCTAGGCAGCAGGCGAACCAACGCGGCGAACACAGCCCGGTCAGCCCCGTCGAGACGAGGTTTCGGGTTGCCTCTGCGCAGCACGGCGACCTCATGGCGCAGTACCAGCAATTCGACGTTCTTCGACGCCGACGAGCGGCCGAGCAACACCACCAAACCCACCAGCCGAAAGAAGATCAGATAAAGCAGACGCAAAGACATGGCCGCCGATCATGCCCTACCCGACGAAGCGCGCGTCGCAGGTCGGATGCATAAACCGACTTCTGGAACCCCGCAGGCCTGCGAGGACACCCAGATGGTGCAGCAATCGCGTGTAACGCACCCGGAAACACCTCCAGGTACTACCGACAGCGACCAGTGCGTACTGTAGTGATCACCATATCGTTCTAGTGAACCGTCAACCGATCGCGCAATATGTTGGTGGAGCTCGCACAGAGGGGTGCGGTCAGCACTCGAGCTCACTAGGAAATCTTTTGTTGCGCAAAAGAAGCTCATTCAGATCCAGCCTGTTGGCAATGGCTGGCATATCTGTCATGTTCACCAGCACTGCATTCGCCGATACGGCCGCCAAAGCGGCGGACGATGTATACGCGATAATTCAAACCGTTCCCATGGAACGCGGAGTCAACCCACTCGACGTACCGCCTCCCGCCAACACGCGACAGAGCCGCGCCGCAGGTTTAGAGCGCAAGCAGGGCGAACCGACGCCTGAGCAGACAAGGCAAGCCCTCAACCCCGACAGGCATGTCTATTCAGTCGACTCGGCGCGATACGCTTCGGGAAGCAAGGCCATGGCGAATCCTGGCGATCCCGTGCTGCCCCAGGAATGTGTCGACTACTTCATGAACAATGACGACCCGCCGGACCGCATCTGCTGAAAAGCCGATTCGCCTCCTGTCACGCCGAATTTCTTGTCGTCAACTACTACTAGAAGAACAGCACGCTCCCAATCGGCCGGGCTCACGCGGAATGGGCGTTGACGGTCAACATGTCGTGGAACGCCCGGCAGGCGTTGGTCACCACACGGATCGCGAACTGGAAGTTCGTCGGTGAGGTGAACAAGAGCCAGGTCGTCGGTGTCGAGGTGGCCTGCAACAAGGCCCTGCCCAGCAGTAGCGCTCGCTGCCAGACGCCGTCCTGGGGCCACTCGGAGTCGATCACCGGCTGGCAGGCCATCACCCAGGCCGACTACACGTTCCAGTTCCAGGGCGAGGATCCGCCCAATCCGCAGGAACCCGACCAGATCAAGCCCGAGAAACGCACGCTGTACAGCATCTCCAGCTATGCCTACGGCTACGGCGGCCCCGGGCCGTGGGACAACATCGGTCAGACCCAGCCGGTGTCGTGGCCGTTGCGTTGCGACGTCGCGCGTAGCACCAACCCGAACTATGCCAGGAGCAGCGACTGCGTGTTCCACGGTGCGACCGGCTGGCTGAGGTTCAACGCCAACGATCCGGCGATCACGGAATCCGCCCAACTGTACTACGACGCCCACCAGGATTTCGGCAAGACCTACCCTGGTGGCGGGCAGGGGAAGTATGTGCCCGGCAACATCGGCGTCCCGGCGTGGGCGAACAGGACCGAGCCGATTCGCAGGAACTTTTACGACAAGCTGTTGCAGACCAACAACTACAACACGTCGGTGAAGTTCTGTAAGGACAAATGGGGGACGGGTTACAAGGTTCGCCCGGACGGCAAGGTCAACGAATGTGACGAGTTCCCCTTCAAAACAACATACGAAGGTTCGTTCACGATCACCCCGGACATGTTGCGGACCGTGGCGGTCCGCCCCGGGCTGAAGGAACACAACCAGGAAACTGGCGCACGGTGGGGATTATTCCTCGCTGAGGACCACATCCTCGACGGCGACAGCGTCTTCGTCGAGGCCTACAAGTAGATTTGTTCGCGTGGGTGATGGTGGATATCCTCGCCATCACCCACGCACAGCAAGGACCGTAATGACCGAACCCGTCCTCCTTCTCCGAGAGACCGGAAGCCCCTGGGTCGACTACCACCAGTTCATGCTGTTCGACGTCGAGTCCACCGAGGCCCGCGCCTCACACCTGCCTCCGCAGACAGACGGGGCCATCGCAGTCAGCGGCCACGGAGGAGGCAAGTTCTTCACCTTGGGTGAGATGACGGACGTCGTGGTGGACTTCGAAGTCTGGACGGCAGAACCCGCGCCGCCCACGTCACCGTTCGAAGATCGGTTCGACGGGGCTTTCACCGTGGACACGGAGCGCGTCGTCCTCGGCTCCGTCACCGGCTCGCCGGCGGACGTCATCATCGAACTTCCCGTCCCCGGCCCTTTCCAGCTACGCGCGTTCCGCACCAGCACCCCCACCGTGAACAGCGACTTCCCGGAACTCGACTATCGGCACGAGCGATGGCTGCTCCAGACCTGGCCATCCAGCGCACAGACATCACCAACGTAAACCTGCGCGACAGGAACCACCCTTTCGCCGGCTACCCGTATTTTCACGATGGCCAGACATTCCTAGAGGACAGCACGCTGATACGGGCAGGTCCGTCACGGTGCGGAGGCTACGAGCGGCTTCACCGCCCAGTGTCACGTCCCTGGCCGGCTTCCGTTTCTGGATCAGGGCCGTGCCATCGCGTCTAGGTGCGGAGGTTGTCGATGACGTACTCGGCGATCTTCGTGACCGCACCACAAGGATCGTTCTGCCAGGGACCCGCTTCCGGCTTTCCGCGGGTGTTGGTCTTGATGTGTACCAGTGTGTTGTCGTCGACGCCGAGAACCAGCCTGCACGCCAGAGGCCCTTCGTCCCGCTTGGTCGCGATGTTCTCCTCGACGTCCACGATCACCGCGGGGTAGCCGTTGATCGTCAGCTCTTCCCAGTGGTTGCCGGTATCGCGGCCTCGGGCGTGGTCGCTGTACAACGTGCTGATGCTCTCCCGCAGCGGCGGGAACCAGGATGTGGTCACGTCGACCGAGCGGCCGAGCACGATCAGGCATTGGCCTTGCCGGGTCTGTTCGTGCTTGCCTTCGCCGAAACCGATGCTCCGCAGCTGCTCCACGGTGATCGCCGAACACGGATCGGCGATGAACTTGTTGCCGTTCAGTTGTGCGGGGATCGGCGGTACCGATACCGACGGTTCCGGCGGCGTCGGCGGCGGGCTCGTTCCGCAGCCGGCCAGCGCCACCATGCCACCGGCCATCAGCAGGGCGAGTCCTCGGGCGAGACGACGTGTCACGAGGGATCGGCTCCCGGTTTGATCCGCCAGCGGCGGGGTTCCCCGACCACCTCGGCACTCGTGCCGACATCCGGGATCTTGGGGAAGGTGGTCTCGATGGCCGTCAGCTCGAGACCGCTCCCGACCAGCGCTCCGATGTTGGTGATCATGCTGGCGAGGAGGGTGTTGCAGTCACGCCAGAACTTCTCGAAGGCCGAGTTGATCGCGTCCACGAAGTCCTTGGCCGACAACACGGCCAGCGGCGGGACGACCACGGACCCGAGAACGATCGCGAACTTCCCGCTCAGCTGCGCCAGGTTCGCCGCACAGTTCCCGAGCGCGAGCAACAGGTTCTTGTACGTGTCGATCACCGTCGTCGCGACCGTGCTCACCGTTTTGGTCAGGCTCGTGATGGAGACCTGGCCTTTGTTCAGGCTGTCGACGGCCATCCCGGAATACATGGAGTACTGGTCGAACGCGTCACCACGCCACGCGGCCGTCAGTGACAGCTTGGTGTCATTGACGATGTCGGCCGCGTCCTTCAGCTTGCTCTCCCTGGCGAACGCCTCAGCCAGCCTCAACGCCTTTTCCAGGTTGCCGGCGACGAACACGCGGAGCTTGTCGAGCAGCCCGATGATCCCGTGCGCGCCGATCAGGTCCGCGTACTCCCGGATCTTCGCATCCGCGGCCTCCGGATAGGTCATGGTAGTGAGTTCCGCGGCGGCCTGGCCCGGGTCGGAGGTGGTCACTTGATCTCACCCTCCAGCTTCTTCATCCGGTCATACGCTTCCTGATCCAGCTGTTCGTAGTGGTTCGCGGCCTTGCCCAACGCCCCGCTCAGCACGGCGAGCTGGGTCGAGTTCTCGGCCGTGATCCGCTGAATCGCGTCGATGGCCGCGTTGTACCGGTCCACCGTCCCCAGGCCGTTGAGCCCGGGCATCAGGTTCGTCGCCGTCCCCGGCAGACCCAAGTCGTAGGGGCCGAGCGCGACATTCGCCAAGTCCACCACTACGAAGTTCTGTAGCAGTCCCGCCGCCTCCGCGATCGCGTCGGCCGCGGCCCGCAGCTTCTCCGGGTAAACGTGATAGCCCTGACCGGGACCGGGGTCGAACGGATCCGGAAAACTCATACCAGCCGCTCCTCATCCCGAACGGCCGCGACCGCCGCCTCATACCGCTGGGCCGCGGTCTCTTCCGCCCGCCGGATCCCCAGCAGCAGCTGACGCGACAGGCTCGCCGCGCTGTAGGCCTTCATCGCGGCCACGTCCACCGACACATCGACCAGCTCACCCGCACCGGTCACCGTCACCGACCCCAGCTCCCCCGGCAACGTCCACGTGACACGATCCCGCGCCGCACCCGCCGCGGCCTGCTCAACCGCGGCCACGGTCGCGTCGATCTCCCGCGCCAGGTGATACAGCTCGTCCTGGTAACTCACCAGCGATCCCGCCCCTCGTCCTCGAGATCGTCGTCCAGGAAATCGAGCTGATCGAAACTCTCCTCCTCGACCTCTCCGGGATCGGGACGCGCTCCACGCGGCTCAGCCGCTGTCGCGGTTCGGGGAGCAGGTGATGGCGCGACGTCGTTCCCCTGGGTTGCCGCGGGCCCAGGGGCGGGTTCGGGCATCCACTCCTGGTCCTTGTCCACCACCGCGCGGACCTTGGCGACACCGACCTGAGCGGCCGCACGCCGGGCCGCCGACACCGCCTCCACCACCGCAGGCCCCAGCCGCTGCGGATGCGAACTCCGGATCACCTGATCCGCGATCGTCAGATCCACCAGCTTGCCCTGACAGGACACCACCGCCGACGCGATACCGTCAGCAGATCGCCCGGTGAACCGGGCCTGCTCCAGCTCAGCATCGAGCTCACCAGCCTGCTGCCGCAACCTGGCCACATTCAATGACACGCCGGCTCGCCCTCCCCGTCGCCCGACATACCCTCGCAGCCGCCCCCACGGCCTGACCGCTACGCCCGCGACTACTACACGAGCGTAATCGGCCGAGCGGTCAGCGTAGTCGAACCTCACACCTGTGTCTCGTCATTCCCCGCACGCGGACGGCAACCCACAGGTCGGCACCACGACAGACGGCGGGAACCTCCGCCCGGCACGGTGGCGGTGCGGCTCACCGATGAGCGGGACTATCACCGAGTCCGGCGGACGCCCCTGCGGCTGACGAGCGAGAGGGCCTGTCGCGCGGTCTCAGCACCTGTGCTGGAGCAGGCGGCGAAAGGCTGCACAACTGCTCCCCCGCTGACATTAGTGCAGCTCGCCGACGCGACCTCGTGCGACCGCCCGTGTGACGTCCAGTTGTTGATCACGCCGGTATGCTTCCCGAGAGGGCGACTACGGCTCGTGTCCGACTCGTCGCTTCGTGCAGGAGAATGCAGGTCATCGCTACAGCACTAACTGGGGGTCGAAGTGCCGGTTGAGACTGAGGACGACGCAACACGAACCCCCCGGTCGGACTACTTTCGCGCCTCTGACCTCGGCGCGATCCTGGCGGGTGTGGCATCTGGGGCCGCAGGCGCTTACGCCTACTACAGCGACGTGCTGAGGCCACTGGCGCACAGCTTCACCATCTGGATCGTACTGGTCGTCGCGGTAACAGCAGGCGCGCCTCGTCGACGCGCGGCAATCCGGGCGGTCGGAGCGCTGATCGCGGCCGTTCTTGCCTTCTACTGGGGCAAGGCCCTGGTCTACGGCATCAAATATGCGGACATGCCGTACCAGGTCGATGTGTCGACAACGGTGCTGTGGTGCGCGCTGGCGGTCGCCGGCGGCTTGCTCGCTGGATTCCTGCTGAGCGCGATCGGGCGAACCGATACCCGCGGCACAGTGGCGACCGCCGCGGTAGTCGGCCTGCTGGCTGCTGACGTTGTCCGGCAGTCCGGCCGCTCAGGTATCGGCGTCCTGCTGCTCGCGACGGTAGTCGCGATCGGCTTCGTGAGCTATCGAGGGATTCGCTCGGTGCGCCAAGGAATCCAGGTTGCAGCCTACGCAATCCCCCTGGGAGCTCTCGGCTTCATGGTCGTGTCGGCGCCGGACATCATCGAGGAAGTCCTGATCAGACTCGAGCACTAGCTCTTACCGCATCAGGATGCCTCGTCGAGACCCGTCAAGCCCGGTCCACGCGAAAGCCAACCTTTCGTCTCGATTCGCCACGGTGGATCCCAGCGCCGTCGAGAACCCCCGTCCAGCGAGTCTAAATTAGAGCAATTCGTAGCGAATCAGCTACATGCACTCGTCGATTATAAGAATATGACAAATAGCCTTAAGTGACCCCGGCCACACTCGTTCGGTGGTGTTCGGACATGTTGATCTAGTGGCAGGGTTAATTGATCGCAATTCTAAGCGCGAAGCGGTTCAACTGGGGAGGACTTCCAATGCAAGGTACGCGTGCGCTCTAATCGCGCCGCAGCTCATACCAGTGCCCATCTGTCGACAACAAAGCTGAGCCTGTTCGAGCTGACGTTATTACGGCAGTCTTCTCTTTAGCTCTTGAGCCGCCACTACCCCCTGGCTTTCTTTTGTTTCACCATGTTCACTGCGCCTGCAGCGGAGCATGGAAGTCCTCTCAGGGGTGCGCTATGCGGTCAATTTCGAGGGTTGCATCCAATTAAGGTATGTCGAGAGGGTTGAAATGAAGCGCGTATCGAAGATGTTCACCGTTGGCGTGGCGACGCTTGCGCTCGCAGCGCTATGCGGCACCTCCGCGTCGGCGGCCACCGCGAGCGAGGGCTCGGCGGGACATTACTGCGCCTGGGTGGTCGGGCCGGCCGAGAACGGCGACGTGTCGCCCGTCCTGGCGAAGTCGTGCTCCGAGGTATCGCCGGCCGCGGCCGCGGCCGGACTCGTGTCCCAGGGTGACGGGCACGCCATCTCGGCCATCGCCGAGGCCACTCCCCTGATGTACTGGTACTCGAACGGGAACTACAACCGCAACGCCGCGGGCAGCATGACCACGATCTACGGGAACGCAGGACCGTGCGACTCGGCGGGCTACCGCGTCGAACCCGACTCGTACTGGAAGGCGAACATGTCGTCGATTCTCGGCGACAACAACTGCAGATACGCGCACGTCACCCACCGCGCACTGAACTCGGCACATGACTTCAACATCGACTTCGGAGCCGAAGGCGCTTATTTGGGCCAGTGGGACAACAACGTCGGACTGACCAAGGCGCACGCCTAAAATACGCTTGGGCTGCCTCTATCTGTCCGGATTTCCCGGGCGGATAGAGGCAGTCTGCCGACCAGTGAACTCCCGTGCCCCTGGAGGCCACTGGCGAGCATCGGAAACTACGGCGCGGCGGCAATGCTCAGCCCAGTTGATAGGGCCGCTTCGGACGAGCAGGCACTCGCCGTCCGCAGAGGCCGACTTCGTAACGCCTTCAGAATTCATCAACTGGGCCCATGTCCTCCAACCAACGCAGCCAATCCAGGCTCCACATCGTCCAAGCAGAGGTCAACAGGCTGGTAGATCACGCGTCATTCGTCGGCGCAGCCCTGTGGCATAGGCTCGGTCGTTCGCACGTTCGTATGCCACGATCGCCGCTTGCCAGTGACCGCGGGCCTGCGTCGGGTCTGTCAAACGAGCGGTGTAACTCGGGTTGAAGGAAACTACTTGCGTCCGGCGGCGAGTCGGCCGTCGAAGGCGATCTCGAACGCGTTCAAGGCGGGTTTCCAGCGCATGGTCCAGCGTTTGCGGCCGGTGCCGGTCGGGTCGAGGCTCATGATCGCCATGTAGACGCACTTGAGCGCTGTTTGCTCGTTGGGGAAGTGGCCACGGGCTTTGACGGCGCGGCGGATACGGGCGTTGACGCTCTCGATGGCGTTGGTGGAGCAGATCACCCGGCGGATCTCCTGGTCGAAGGCGAGGAACGGCACGAACTCGGCCCAGGCGTTGTCCCACAACCGCACGATGGCCGGATACCGGCCGCCCCACGTGTCGGTGAACTCGGCGAACCGCTCGCGCGCGGCGGCCTCGGTCGGCGCCGTGTAGACCGGTTTGAGGGCCTTGGCGATCGCGTCCCAGTGCTGGCGCCCGGCATAGCGGAAACTGTTGCGCAGCAAGTGCACCACGCAGGTCTGAGTGATCGTCTGTGGCCAGACGGTGGTGATCGCGTCCGGCAGCCCTGTCAGGCCGTCACAGACGACCATGAGCGCGTCGGCCACGCCGCGGTTCTTCAACTCGGTGAGCACGTGCAACCAGTACTTGGCACCCTCGCCGCCGTCGCCGGCCCACAACCCGAGGATGTCCCGACGGCCCTCGCACGTCACCGCCAACGCGACGTAGATCGGCCGGTTGGCCACCTGCCCGTCACGGATCTTGACGTGGATCGCGTCGATGAAGATCACCGGATACACCGGGTCCAGGGGCCGGTTCTGCCATTCGGTCATGCCCTCGATCACCTTGTCGGTAATCGTGGAGATGGTCTGCCGCGACACCTCCGCACCATAGACCTCGGCCAGGTGCGCGGAGATCTCACCGGTCGTCAATCCCTTGGCAGCCAACGAGATCACCATCTCGTCCACACCGCCAAGGCGTTTCTGCCGCTTCGCGACGATCTTGGGTTCGAAGCTGGCGGCGCGGTCGCGTGGCACGTCGATCTCGACCGGCCCGACATCGGTGAGCACGGTCTTGGACCGCGTGCCGTTACGCGAGTTGCCGGTCCCACGACCGGCCGGGTCGTGCTTGTCATAGCCGAGGTGATCGGTGATCTCGCCCTCGAGCGCGGACTCCAGCATCAGCTTGGTCAGCTGCTGCAGCACCCCGCCCTCACCGGTCAGCTTCAGCCCGCTGGCCTTGGCGCTGCTCAGCAGCTGCGCGACGAGCTGCTCATCCAGGCCGTCCAGGCCGGTCCCTGGCTTCGAGTCCTCGGCGTTCTCCACGCCGGACATCCTGTCGGTCATCAGGTGCACTTCCATGATCGGGAGTTACACCGAACGTTTTACAGTCCCGACCGGACCGCCAGAGCATCCATTCCCAGCGATAGCGCTCAGTTCGTAGAACTTGGTGCCGAGGGGGCCATGATCGAGCGGGATGTTCGTAAGCCAGCGCCGGATGTGCCCTTCCGAGTAGGCAAGGTCTGGTCGCTCAAGTACCACCCGCCGGGCCCAGGAGCCGCCTCGCGAAGGATGGCGTCCGGGTAACCCCACACCACGTACTAGCAGCCGGCGTGGACATGGAAGCGACTGACGGAGAACGGCGACGGGTAGTCGCCGGGTTCTAGCCGAAGGAGAGCAACGTCCTCAGCTGGGTGTTCCTCGATCCCCTGCACCGCAGCTAGCTGCCAAGTGCCGTTTCGATTGAACATAACTGCCGCTTCGCCGACAGTGATCCCCCTCGCAACATGCTTCGCAGTCATCGCGAGTCCCCTCGAGCCCGAGAGGAGAAAGCACGTCCCCAGAAGCTCAACGTACTCCAGCTCGTCTGCCGCCGCGCCCGGCCCGACCTTCGCGATCGGCAGAACGAAGTTCGCAATCGGCTCGTTCGGAGGGATCTCAGTAGTCACCCGCTAGTAATATCACCAACCACCGGCGGAGTGCCGTCGGCGGCGCGCGGGTCGGATCCCGGATTCACCTCAGGCTCGGCGACGCGCAGGACACGCAACGTGTGCAGCGGGGCCGTGATCGCAGCCGGGCGTCGCTACGGCTACCGAACCCTGGCGAACTGGACCCAATCAGACGCCAAGCACCGACCGAGCGGTGATCCAGTCGCGCAGCATCGCCGTCTGCGCAGCGGACGGATGGGAACAGGGACGCACACCTATTGGCGGACGATCGCGTGTCAGGCGGCACCTCCGGGCTGGCGGCTGCTCAGCATCTTCAACGGACGCCGCGAGGTAATACCCATAGCGACACGGCTTGTTGACCAGTTCCGAACCCGCCGCGTCACCGACCACGACCTTCGTCTTCGTCCAGACATAGCCCCGCGCTCCACGGAGGCGCATGGCGCACCCTAGGATTCCCGATCGAGCCGTTGCTTAACCACGTTTCTCATCTGCTCGAACCATTCCAGGTAACTAATTCCGCCCTTGCGGTCCGGCTCGTACATTGCGCCACACTGTTCAAGCCATAGCCTGCGAGCCCCCTCCTCCGTCAAGCCCTCGTGCTTTAGGCTCTCCAATTCCGACAGCAACTCTCGGGAGAAGCCCGAAGGCTCCTCGTCGGCAAACTTCTTCACTACATCAATCGGACTCTCCGCCTCAAGGTCGTAGTCTTCATGAAAATAGCAACGCACTAGATACTCGAGCACAGATACCTCACGGGTTTGCATAGTTTGTGATAATCAAAAAACCTCCAGGCATGCTCGGATCGCGCTTCAGTACAGTAACCACTCCTCTTGCCGGAACAAAGGTTCCTTGACTTCTTGAGTACACCCGGCCCGACGTTCCAGCCGGAAGGTCCGATCTCAATCCTCATGCTCGTTGTATTATTGAGCCACCATTGTATCGCACCCCAGTTCTCGTTCAGGTTATGCGTCGCGGCACGCTTTGCGGTGTCAAGATCCGGAAAGGTAGATGCATTGGGAATGTTGCGATCGATCAAGTATTGGTCGCTTTTGCCGACGTGTCTCTCGATGGCGTGGCCGCCATTGAGTTCGTCGATGTCGAGGTTGCAGTTGGTCCAGGTTTGCGCAGATCTGGTCCCGTCGCTGCGCGCTTGGCCGCCGTTCGCACACGAGTTTGCGAGCGCTGTGTTGAGCTGCGGTACGGGTGTTGGCCCCTGATGGGTGGAACGTTGTTCCTTCCCTCCCTGGTTCGCCTGCGGGTTGGGTGTGTCCGGATAGCACGCGCTGATGGTGTCGAGCAGGGTGAAGCAGCCGCCCATCGTGGGGGCGAGGGCTTCGCCGAGGCAGTCGACTTCGGTGCCTTGGAGGCCGCAGCCGCCGAGATGTTCTTGTGGTTGCCGGCTTTCGGTGTGACCGAGGATATCGTCGGCGGTGGTGCCGACCTGGACTTGCTCGGCTCTGCCGGGGTCGATGGTGGGCATGGCTTCCCACCAGCTCACCGTCATCCATTCCGAGAGGAAGGGCGGTAGTTGCACGACGGCACCGTTGGACCAGTAGATGGTGGTGTGCTGGTAGGTGTCGATGTGCTGGGTGTAGCTGGTGATGCGGTAGCCGGGAACGTAGGTGGTCTTCTCCGGTTCCATCCAGGTGACCGGGACCCGCTTGGTCACCGTCTTGACGATGGTCGGCGGCGGTGGCGGCGGTACCGGGGGCGGCGCGGGCGCGACGATCGGGACGACGTACGGCTTCGCGATGGCAGGGATCTCGACCGGCCGTGCCCCGGTGAACTCGGCTGTGTCGAGCATGTCGATGATGTCAAGTCCGAGCAGTGCCCATCCGACGTATGGGATGGCTCTGCTGCCGAATTTGGCGGGGATCTTCACCCAGGGCGGCAGTCTTGATGCCCATTCGCCTGCGGCTTTGACTCCGCCCCAGATCCAGTTTCCCAGGGCCGCGGCGTCGTCTCCCCAGCTTCCGATCGCGCGGCCGATGTCGTCCAGGACGCCGCCCAGCCCGAGGTCCCATGGCCAGGCGGTGTGACCGGTCGGGTCGATGGTACTGATGGGGTCGCCGGCGCCGTAGCTGAACCGGTTGGTGCCCGCCGCGGTGTCCTGGCTGAGCGGAACGGTGTCCCGGCTGGTGAATCGGCCGGTGTCGGGGTCGAGCCACCGGGCTCCCATCGACACCCGGCCGGTGCCGGGGTCGGTCCAGTCGCCTTGGAATCCCAGCGTGCTCGGTGGCCCGCTCACCTCACCAGAGCGCCCGTACGGGGTGAACGTCTTGCGGGCGCGGATGTCGCCGGTCGCGGGATCGACGAGCGCGCGGATGTCGCCGTGCGCGTCCGCCCAGGGAATCGTGAGTACTTGAGCAGTCTTGACGCTTGTGGCTTTGCCTTTGAGGTCACGGCCGACTGTCTCCGTCTGAGCTGGATCAGTCGCGGGAACGACCACGGGGTCGTCATTGCCGTCGGCGTAGGCGAAGGCCACGCCGTTGCGGCTCGCCACGCGGTTGAGTGCGTCGTATTCGTACTGTGTTCCGCGGTCGCTGGTCACGCGGTCCAGAGCGTCGAAGATCGTGTCGGTCGCCGAGCTCGTGCCGGAGACCAGTGTGGTGGTTTCGCGGGCGAGGGTGCCGCGCGCTGAATACGTGTATCCGGTGGTCGCCTTCGCCGGGATCTCGCGTGTCGTCTGCTGGTTGCGGGCGTCGAACGTCGAACGTTCGGCCACGGACGGAGTTCCGCCTGCCGGGGTGACGGTGGTGGACAGGCGGTTGCCCACCTGGTCGAGTTCGTAGGTCTCGGCGGGCGCGCCGTTTCGCGGGTTCCATCCGGTGAGCCGTCCGGCGCGGTCGTAGTCGTAGGTGCCGCCGTAGGCGGCGTCGGCGGTGCTGGACTTGCCGGTGATCTTGTTGTCGCGGTCCAGGGTGTAGGTGAGTGTGTCGACGGTGCCGCTGGGCTTGGCAAGGTTGTCTTTCGAGAGTCTGCCGAAGGCGTCGTACTCGATCTTGCGGCCGGCCACCGCACCGAGTTGCTGGGTGTCGAGTTGCCCGTCCGCGGCGTAGAGGTAAGTCAGAGTGCCGCCGGTGTCCGGGTTCGACTGCGTGCGGACGGTGCCGGTGTCGTAATAGGTGAAGGCGGTCTTCCCGGTGGCGTCGGTGCGCTCGCTGGTCTGCCCTGCGGCGGTGTAACGGAATGCCGCCTTTCCGGCAGGTCCGTCGGAGTCGAGCAGCAGACCCCGGTCGTCGTAACGGAACGTCTGCCGCCCCTTGGGGTGCCCCGCGGAGAGGACACGTCCGGCGAGGTCGTAGGTCACGCTGGTGGTGGCGGTAGGGGTGTTCGGCCCGGTACCGGTTTCGCCGGTGAGGTTTCCGGCTGGGTCGAAGGTGCGCTGGATGACGATGCCGCCGGGGCGCTGTTCGGTGATGGGCAGGCCGGATGAGTCGTAGGTGATCGCCCTGGTGCGGTCGGACTCAGCCGGGTACGCCGGTGTCGCGGGGTCGATTTCCCGTTCGGGCAGCTGCCAGGGTGTGTAGGTCTGCCAGGTGCTGTTGCCGCGGGCGTCGGTGACGCGGGTGCGGTTTCCGGCGAGGTCGTAGCCGAAGGTGGTGGTCACCGCGGCACCGGCGGCGGCGGGGTGTTCGACGATCGACCGGACGGCGTTGGCCGCGTCGTAGGTTCTTTCGGTACGGCGCCCCTCTGCCGAAGTGACGGCGATGGGGTTGCCGACGAGGTCGTATTCGGTGATGGCGCCGGGCAGTCGTTCGCCCTTGGCGCCGATGATGGTGGTCGTGGTCGGACGGCCTACCTGGTCGTAGGTCGTGGTGAGGGCACGGCCCAGGGCGTCGGTCTGGCGCACGAGATTACCGGCGAAGTCGTATTCGAAGGTCTGGTCCCCGTGGCTACCGGGGTCGACCCCGGTGACCTCACCGACGGCGTTGTGGGTATAGCGGGTGGTCCTGTTCGCCGGATCGGTCTGGGAGGTCATCCGGCCCGCGTCGTCGAACACGGAGGTGGTGCTGTAGCGCAGCGGCGGGCCATCCGGTACGCGCACCACATTGGTCTTCGTGGTGACGTGCCCGAACACGTCGTACTCGAACTCGACGACCGCTCCCGTCGGCCCGGTCATGCGGCTGACGAGGCCACCGGGTGCGTAGGTGAACACGGTGACCGGGACGGCGTCCCCGACCTTGGGTCCCGACTGGGTGGTGAGATTGCCGTAGGGGTCGTAGGCGTAGGTGATCTCACCACCCACGGCGTCGATCTTCTTGGTGATCTGGTTGAGCTGGTTATATTCGTAGCGGACCACACCATCGGTCGGCGGCCCGCCCGCGGGCTGATAGACCGGGCTGTGCAAGGCGACGGTCTGGCCGAGCTTGTCGAATTCGGCGGTAGTGACACCGCCACGAGCGTCGCGCAGATGCTCTTGTTCGCCGAAGGCGTTGTAGCCCCGAGTCGTGATCGGGGCGAGGACCGCCGCGGTCTGGCCATGATTCTCGATTTCGCGTGGTGGCCCTCGTTCCTCCACGACACGGCCCATCTCGTCATAGCGAACAGCGGAGGTGTAAGCCTCCAGCTGCGCACCGGCGACGCCGCGGGGGTCGGTAATGGTGAGCACGCGTCCGTACTCGTCGTAGGTCTTCTTCGTGACGAGATCGCCCGCGCTGGTGACCACCCGGGTCTCGGCGACGCGGCCACCGGCGTCGTAGGTCAGTTTTGTGGTTTGGGCGCGGTCCTTGTCCGATACCGCGATCTGGATGGGCCTCCCCCACAGATCGTTGGTGTGGGTGGTTTTGCGGTTCACTCCTGACGGGTCGAGTACCTGCTCGAGCATCTTCCCGGCCGGAGAGTATTTCCCTGTGGTGGTCCGGGTTCCCGCAGCCGATGTCTCCGAGGTGACATTGCCCAGCGCGTCATAGGAACGCTTCCAAAGTTCGATCTCCCGCTCGGCCGCCTTCGCGGTGGCCGGGACGACCCGGATGGCCCGGATGGGCATTCCGTCCCAGCTGTAGGTGTAGCGCGTGACCCGTCCAGCCGCGTCCATCTCGGAGATCTTGTACCCAGCGGGGTCGTAGCCGTATTTGGCCATGGCCCGGATCACGCCGTCGGTGCTGCGGCGTTCGACGGTGGTCAGGCGTCCTTTCGCGTCGTACAGGTGGACATCGAGATTGCCGTCCGGTCGCCATACGTTCTCCAGTCGACCGCGGTGATACTCGTAGCTGAAACTCGCGTTATTTGGACCGACGCGTTCGGCGAGTTTTCCGTCAGGGTGATAGCGGAAGGTCGTCGTCCGCGTGTAGGGGTCGGCGGCCGCCCGGTCGGGATGCGCGGCACGCCAGCGAGCAGAAGCCGGTGCGTCGACGTTGTTCTCCGACCGCAGCAACCCGTCCGGGTCGAACTCTCGGGTCACGACGCGCTGATGTTTCTCGCCGGTCACCGCGTCGGTGGTCTCCGGATAGACCTCGCCCACGATGTTGTCGGCCGCGTCGTAACGGTACGTGGTCCGGACTCCCTGCGGGAACGCCGCGGAGTACTCGACCTTGGCAGTCATCCGGCCGAGGTTGTCCCGCTCGAATCCGGTCCGCGCTCCCGTCACGGTGTTGCGGATCTCGATCACGTCGCCCGCGCGGTTGCGGTCGTAGATCACGGTGCCCGACGCGTTGGTCACACTGAAAAGGAGGTCTTCCGGCGCTTCCGTTCCCTGGGTGTAGCTGTACCGTTCCGTTCCCGCCGGGGCACCGGTCTCGTGCGCCATGGTCTTCGAGACAACGAGGCCGTTATGCGCGGCGTACTCATAGGTTTCCGGTTCATACGGTTTTGTGGACTGATCATACGGATAGCTCGTGAGCATGGTTCCGTATCGCGGATCGTCCAGCGGAGCGGTGTAGTTGTACCGGTAATTGGCGCCGACGACATCGTCGACTTTCCGGTTCGTCCATCGTGTGGCCACATCGCCGTTCGGGTTGGGGATGATGTGCGTGGTGTGGAAGTTCTCGTCGAAGAAGGTTTCCAGCCGCCCGGTGTAGGGGCTGTAGTTCCACAAGCGGTACACCACCGTTTGCGGATTCGCGCGAATCGGCGCGTGATCCAACTCGTAAAGCCTGTTGAGTCTGTCGAACAGGTAGGTCTCGTCCTTGCCGTCGAAGGTCTGGACCGTTCTCCCGCCCCGACGGTTCACGTGCTCGAGGTAGTCCGACTGGGCAGGCTCCGAGACCGGCAAGCTGTAGTAGGTGAAAGTGGTGCTCTGGTCTGAGTCCGCCGCCGTGTCCACGCGCGAAACCTCCGGCGACCCCACGGCACGGTAAGTGACCCGGTCCAGCGGGCGGCCGGCCCGAGTCGCGCCGCCGATCAGCCGGGCCTGGTCGTCATAGGCGTACTTCTCGCACCCCACACCCACCTTGCAAACCTCGGCCAGGCGATCGCAGGCCGTGTAGCGGTACTCGACGCGGATGGGTGCCTCACCCGGTGCGGGTGCCTCGCCAGTGATGGACTTGATCAGCTCGCGGCTGCGGCAGCCTCCTTCACCACCCGGCGGATACCATTCGACGGACACCTGGCGTCCGGAGTTGAACTGTCCGAGTCCGACGATCCGCCCCTGGTCGTCGCGGGTGATGCTGATCGTCTTGTTGTAGGTCGCGGGACGGACCACGATCTCCTGCAACTGGCCGGAACTCGCACTGAAACGCAGCACCTCGCCATCGCCGGCCTTGACCTCATAGGTCCCCCATACCAGCTTCACTGTGTTGCTGGACCCGGTGTCACCCCGAGCCGCGAAAGTTCCGTCGGGTTCCTTCCGAATACTTGCTGCCGTCCGTCCGGATACGTGATCGTCAACGACTGTTCCGCCGTGTTCCAGCTGGCCTGGGAATCGAAGAAACTCATCCAGCCGCGGCCCATCGCGCCCACGAGCCCGGCGGTGGTCGCCGCGCTGGAGTAACCCCGGCTCACCCGGAGTTTCGGTGTCGACTCGGTCCGCACCTCCACATCCACGGCTTGGCGCGTGTACATGCCGAATGGCAGCACCGTGCCACGCACCGTGCTGAGGTTCATGCCGCTGCCGACGGTGCGCCACTGGTCCGGCGCGGGCGGCACCACTATGACTGCCATCGCGGGAGTGACGGTGCTCAGGGCACCGTCGGTTACCTCGACCTTCCACCAGAGTGTCTGGTTCCAGCGGGCATACCCGTCCGGCACCTGATACGCCCAGTGATCCTGCCAGCCACTCGTCTCACAGTGCGTTGTCATCTCCTTGTCGGAGCACACCGTGAACAGATAGCGAGGATTAGCGAAGGGATAAGCGTCCGGATCGTTCGCGACCGCGGCCAGCGACGGTGACCGGGTCAGGGACGTCCCGCCGTTCGGCGGGCCGAGCACACTGATATTCGGAGCACGGTTCGCGACGTTGTAGAAGACGCTGAGCGAACAGACCCCTTTCTCACTCAGCCAGCCATACCCCTTGACAAACACATCCCAGGCGACGAAATGGCTTCCCGGCTTCAACCCCGCCAGCGGCGCCTCCAGTTCGAGCGCCTGCCCCTGTCTGAACGGAACCGTGATGTCCTGCGAGGGATTCCCGTCATACTTCACCCACGGCAACCCGGACGCACCACCCAGGTGATAACTGACGAAAGCCGACCCCGCAGGCAGGTCTCCCGCACCTACCATCGTCAGCCGGAGCTTCACCCGGCCACCGGCGGGCAAGAACGGTTGCACGGTGACGCCCAGGTTCTCCCATTTCAGGTCATAGGGGCGGGCCCCCATCGCCGCATGACGGCGCGGCCGCCTGACGCTGCGCCGCCTTCACCTCGACGGGCAGGGCTGCCGCGCCTTCCACCCGCACCGGCGTCAGCTTCTGCCGGACACGGGCCGTAGCCTCGTCGCGTGCCGCCAGCGCGTCATCCACCGACTTCCGCGCTGCAGACCCCGCTGCTGGCAGCTTCGGAGTCTCCTCCGAAGGAACCGAGACCTTCGCCGGATCCACATCGGGCTGATCAGGAACACTGTTGAGCGGCTTATCCACGCCCCCACTGCCCGCAGCCACCGCAGTAGCGACAGGCAATGCCGCCACGACGCCCGCCGTCAGCGACAACACCAGGACAAACCGCAGAAAACACACCAGCGCGCGACGAACCATCGTGCCCTCCCCCTTGAACAACCGTTCTGATCATCGGAGGCACCCCGGCTGCGCTACACACTCAGCCAGCCATTCATCACTCAGCCGTCGGGCGTTCACCTATAGGCGTAGCTATGGAGACAACACGTGCGACGGACACGTGTGGGGGCCGAGAACTGTGTCACATCATGCGACCTGCTGATATTCGTAGATCAGTCCGCCGAGCCCGATCGATCATGCCGACGAACTCGTTCGGCGCCAGTTATCCGGCCGGGAACCTGCCCATGGTCGGGCGGGTGTTGGTCCAATGAGCGATGGGGTTGACTCCCAGAGCCCGCGCGTCCTTCGCTTTGCCGGATAACGAATCCGGGTCCGCGGCGGCAACGACTCGGGTCTTCCTGCTCACCGAGCTGATCACCTGAAGGCCGAGGGCCAGCGCTTCTGCTGTGAGTTCGCAGCGCTGACGGCGCATCGTTCCGGTCAGAACGATCCGGTCACCAGGGCGCAGCACAAGCCCTCCGATACCGACCTCTACGACCGGGACCGCGGTCGCTCCACCCGCGTGGGTTGTTCCTCGCGGAGAACCACATCGACCTCATCGACATCGAGGCCGAGAAGGTCGGCTACCGCTTCCAGATCTCATCGTTCTCCCGCGGACACGTGCCCGTCCGCCCAAGCGGCTTGCGCGAGATCTCGTAAGTAGCCGTGGTGCGACTGGATGACCTCCGCCTTGTACAGGCCGAAGTCATGAGCGACGTCGAGCCCTAACACAGAAGACGTGATCAGTCTCGGCCTGCTTCGATTCGCTTAAACAACGTCGTGGCGAGGAGTTGTGTCTGCGTTCTCCACGCGGCGGCAAACGCCTCCCATCTACCGGGCGAATCGCCACAAATCTCGGCGACCTTCGCCGCGAGCCGCGGGCCATAGACAGGGTGGCGCTCAAGGTCACGCACGGGCATACGCCAAGCGAGCTCGTCGGTCATATGCGCGGACCCAAGGACATGAGCAACAACAACCTCCCGGTTTCTACTGCGGTCACCAAGCAGGTCGGCGAGCACCGCTACCGGGTCTGCCACCGCCGCGAGTTCCTTGTCCGTTGGCAAGGGTTCGACGGATGACACGGATTTCACTGACTGTGCGGCGGGCGGATTTCGGGCAGTGAGGATTTCGGCGCACAGTCGACGTGTGCGGCTGCGAGCAGGTAGCGACTCGTGGATGTCACGAACATGGTCATCCGATAAGCGGTCAAGCAGGAACCGGATATGCGACGACGATGACGCCGCATTTCCCACGATCGCGTCGACAAGTTCGTAGTGGGCAGGCTTCCGCGGGGTCTGGCCATCGACAGAGGCCGCACGTATCAACGCATCTATACAGGCGGACGTTGTAGCAGCGCGAGCGACCGCGACAAGATCAGTCCACTCGCCCGCTCGAGCAACCCGTACTGGATCCCATCCCTCGGCGATCAACCTGGCGACCCTATCGCCTACTTCATCTCGCGCCAACTCCGCGAACCGCGGAAACCGCTTCAAATAGACCACGACCTCATCGGCCTGAGCTGTCTTCAATTCTGGCAGGCACTCAAGCAGTTCGGCATCGTCAAGCTCTTCCGCGGCAAGGAACGCACGTCGAACCCGTGAACCATGCTCGGGATCGCGAAGCAGTTCCTCCCGTCGACTGGACGGCAGTTCACCGATCAGGCCCCTAAGCAGCGAATCCTGGTCACGCCTACTGCCCCAGCCTGGCGCTTCGGACACCTGTTCAGGTGGCGGCGAACCGAGAACCGCTTCAAGAACGCTCGAAGCGACTCGCGTTCTCGCTGGAGCGGACCACCTCTCGGTATCCCACCACAGCTCCGCAGCGTCGTCGTAGGACAGCGCGGCGATCTTATGCACGGCTTCCTTCTCGATGTCCGCCCGGCGCAACGCAGCCGCGAGAACACTGGCCTTGGCCGGAAATCGGTTCAGCAATTCAAGAGCCTCTGCGGCTGTGCAGCAGTCATCCGCGACAAGGTCCGCCGCACCCCACCACTCCACGCCGGCGAGCAGGCGCTGCCGCACCTCAAGGTCGAGGTCTACCCGAGCGAGCAGGGGTTTGATCTCCCGATCCAGCACCCGTCTAGCCGCCTTGTCGATAAGCTGCCGCTTTCCCTCTTCAGGCAGATCCGGCAGTTCGGCCAATCGCCCCCACAGATCACGCAACTCGGCTACGGGCCGATCTTCATCTAGGCGAGGTTCGGGAGGGCTATCGGCGGGTGCAGTAGGCGTCACCACTCTCCGACGCGGGAGGCCGAGAGCTAGCCTGGCCGCAGCCAGGTCGTCGACAACAAAGAGATCTTGACTCCATTCGCCAGGCCAAGCCACAACCAGCAGGTCACGATCTTCAGCGGCACCGAGCATCGCACGTTTGTCCGCATCCGTCTTGGCCTGAGTGACCACGCCGTCCGCACCGACCCGCAACAGCGTCACCGTCCTGGCCAGCCAAGGCAAGGACTCCGCCGAACTCGTCGGCCGTAGACGCGCATCGAAAGCGATCTTTCCCCTCATCTGCGCCATAATAGGGAACTGGGTGGATCAAGCCAGACGTCGTGCGGCAAGAAAATTAGCCTGTGGACATCAATGAGGTTGCGCTATCCGCGATTCGGGTTTGACAGACAGTCGTCGCTCTACAGACCGAGGGGTGACTGGGTGGGCACGGGTTGCACCGCTGGTCGATCCTGCGGACGTCGGTGGAGCGCCTACATCCGTCGATCGAGGCCAGGATCTCTGCCATCGTCATGGACTGTATTCGCGCAGTCCCAGCGGGCGCGGACCGTGCGCATCAGCAGTCGTGAGCGCTCTGCTCCGAGGCCGAAGTGTCGCATCAGGCCTTCCGCCGAGATCGGACGTTGGTGCTCCTCGCGATGACGGCGGTCCACCTCGACGGCTCTCCCTACGAGGTCGTCGTCGAGTTTCGACAAGCTCGACCGCTTCGTAGGCGGCGGGGACGTATCGATCTCCTGAGGCCGCGTGTCCGAGGGAGCTTCAGGCACCGTCGGAGCGAGGCGGTTCGGTGACGGCGCCAGAACTGCAGGTTCTTCTGCAGGCGGCGCCGCGGAGGCCAGCTCACGGAGTAGCGCTGGGCCGACATCGGCCCAGCCGATCAACAGGAGCGGTCCGACCGCATCGAACAGCGCCCGGCCGATCTCCCCCGCGACGAGCGGTTCCGCCACGTTCAAGGCCAACGTGACGACGCTGGAGACCAGCAGCAGACGCCGCGCCGGTCGAATCACCTCGGCAGAGGCTCCACGCAACGACAACTGTCGGATCGCGATGAGCAGCGCCAGTACCGACAGGTCCACAGCAGGCGCTACCAGTGGAGCAACCCAGCCAGGCACACCCAGCCGGAGACCGAACGCCAGGACGTTGCCGAACCCGAACAGGAACGTCAGTCCGACGATGACGCCGACGATCACCGTGACCAGCTGCAGAACAGCATCACGCTCAACCGGAAAACCAATAGCTTTGGCAGACACGACGTAACTCCTCGTAACCAGCAATCCAAGATCAACTGGCGATATTCAGGCGACCGGAACGCGCCGCAACGCGTTCGAAGCCGCCCCAACGAGGAGGAACGAGAGACTGTAGACCTGCGAAAACAGAGGAAACGCCTGGTCAGGAGCTGGTTCGATCTTCCCTGACACGGAAGAGGTCACTGGTTCAATCCCAGTATCGCGCACCATCTGTTTTCGCAGGTCAGAAGCCCTGCTCCTCCTCGGAGGGGCGGGGCTTCAGTCGTTCTCAAGACGGCATCCGATGGCCTTGGGAGCGGTCTCGAGCCGCATGTCACCGAACGTGGCATGCAGGTGCGGGAACCACTCCCCCAGCTTCGTCCGCTCACGCGGCGTGAGCGCGACCAATGACCCGACCCAGCGCGTCTCCAGCGCTTGCAGAATCTGCTGGCGCATCAGCGGGGTCACATGGTCGTAGACCCTGGCGATGCCTTCATCTTTTGACCCAATCGTGCTCTGCGGGCGACTTCGGGGATACCGTCCTCGGCGAGCCAGGTGCTGTGACTGTGCCGCCCCTCGTGGAAGGTGAACGTCGGCAGGATCGGCTGCACCGCTTCCGCCGACCGCGTGTGCTCAGCATCACTGCCGTCCCAGACCGGGCGCCAATAGCGGTTGCGAAAGTTCGACCGCCGCAACGGCGCACCTTCGGCGCTGCAGAGCACGAACGGAAAGCTGTGCCTGTCCATCAGTTCTTCATAGAAGACCGCGATACTCGGCGGCAACTCCACGCTTCGCGTACCTGCTGGGGTCTTGGTCCGGCCCTTCTTCGCCCGACCGCCCTGTCGCCGCGGTGTCACCGGGCGAGTCGGCCGAGGCCCGAGATCGGCCAGTCTCGAGGTGTCGACCCGGCGACCACCTTTGAAGAGGCGTCCGCCAACCTCCTTTAACGGCTCACGGATCTGGATCGCCCGCGCTTCGTTGTCGTACTCGTGCCGCTGCTGACCCACCAGCTCTCCCCAGCGAGAACCGGTGTAAAAGTCGAGCAACCCCAGCACGAACCCAGCGAGCCCGAGCCCGCTCTCGTACAACCGCATCGACGCGCGCAGTGCCTGCACCGGTGTCGCGACGAGGTTCTCGACCTCGAACTCGCCCGAGGTGACCCGACCAGCGTCGCCGCACCGGACGGCGTGCTGTACGGGTTCAACATCGGCAGCCAGGGCCTGGTGCACTGGAACAGGTTCGCCGCGGACAACTACAACAGCGTCGTCCTCGGCCGGTCCGGCGCCGGAAAAAGCTACCTGGTCAAACTCGAAGCGCTCCGATCGCTCTACCGGGGCGTCGAAGTCGCGATCATCGACCCGGAAGACGAATACCGCCGGCTGTGCGAGGCGATCGGCGGCACCTACATCCGCCTCGGCGACCCCGCGGTCCGCATCAACCCCTTCGACCTGCCGATCGCGACCCGGCCCGACGGACGCCGCACCGCGCCGAAGGACGCGCTGACACGACGCATCCTGTTCCTGCACACCGTGATCGGCGTCCTGCTCGGCATGGAACTGTCCGCGCACCAGCGCGCCGTCCTCGACCGGGCGATCCTGGCCACCTACCAGCAAGCCGGGATCACCAGCGATCCCCGGACCTGGAGCCGACAGGCACCACTGCTACCCGACCTCTCCGCGACCCTGACCGGCACCGGTGATCCGGTCGCGGCCGACCTCGCGTCCCGGCTCCATCCGTCCCCACCAGCGGCGGACGCATCACTCCACTCACACTGCACCTCGTGCAAACACTGCGCGCCAACGGAATGACCGGGAACAGGCTCGGCTGCTTCGCCCACCGACCAGCCAACCCAACCTCCGACCATCCCCAAGGCCGCGCCTGCGACATCATGTTCAATCCCCACAGCCAGCCCTCAGTGGCCGAGGGATCCCAGATCGCAGGCTGGCTCATCGCCCACCAGGCCGGACTCGGCATCCGCTAATCTCATCTGGCAGGGCAGGTACTGGTCAGCTGACACCCCGACGTGGAGTGCCTACCAATTCAGGGCTTACGGCTGCCCGAACCCGAACAACCTCACCGGCTGCCACTACGACCACATCCACGTCTCGATGTATTAAATGTGCCATATCGCATCTAATGCGGGATTCGTACCGTTGAGATAGATCGCCTGGTCGGTTGAAGCGGTTCACCGTGCTGATGCCAATCGCGATGATGCCTAACCCGCGACGTCCATGTCAGACTCGGCAACATACGCCTTGCCGAGCTCGACAGCCCGCCTGCAACCCACGAAAGACGCCGTCTCCATCTACCACCCTGTGAACTCCACCCAGTCCAGGTTCGCCAGATTGATGTTGCCTAGATGCTCCACCGCTCGGCAGGCACTACCCGGAACGACTGCGACTCGCGGCATGAGCGAGAATTGCCCACCGGAGTGCAATGGAGCAGACCCGGTAGGAGAGGAGCCATCCATGTCTGTTCGCTTGAGCGCAGTCATCAAGGCGCCGAACGGATACCTCCTCGCCCTACGGCAAGACATGCCGGACAGCACCCATCAACATCTTCTGCCCGGCCGCATGGTCGACAACACCGACCGGCCGTTCGAGGACGCATTGCAGCGTGCCCTCCGCGAGCAAACGAACCTCAACACGACCATTGGCGCGCTCATCGACATCGACAAGACTGGCGTTAACGACGAATACGTGTTCATCGCGCACATCGACAGGGCCAACCCGGTTTCAGGGAACTTCCCTGATCGGCTCCCTCCGGCGCCAAGCGGCTGTTCCTGGAACTGCATCGAGCTCACCCCAACCGCCATTCACGACGCGAACTTCACGCCCAAGGGGATCGGATACCTCCTCGCCGGGCACCTGCGACACGGCCGGCAGCCGTGGGCACTGGCCGATCTCCGATCACGACCGCCCGCCACTCGCCGCCACCATAAGGCGCGCTGAGCCACGAAAGTCCAGCGGCACAGGCGGGCAGTGAAGGGGCCACGCCCGCCTCGCGGCATGACAGGATGGTCGAGCTGAGTCTCGTGGCGCCGAGTCGGTGCAGAGGACGAACGGGCTGGTGACGTGCTTGTGGACCGATTCTCCCCAGGCGGAACAGGATCTGCGCGCCGCTGGCTGGCGTCCTGGACGGGCTGTGGATGTCGCCGACTGGCGGCAGCGACTGGAGGCCAGTGGTGAAGTGCGCATGCATCCGGCCGCAGCGGAATTCTTGGCCGAGTTCGGCGGGCTGAACGTAGAGATGGACGGTCAGGACATCTCGGTCGCTGTGGGGCTCGAAAAGTCGTCGCTGCAGCTCAGGCGGCGTATCGGTACTCGTTGACTACTCCTGCGAGGACCGGGGTCCGCAAGAGTCTGCGGGCCTCGAAGTCTTGGATGCGCTCCTCCTCGCCGGGATGGACGGCGGCGGAGCGGTGTTGCTGCACGCCGCCGTCCACCTGCTCGAAACCGTCTGCGCCAAGGGATCCACCAGCCACGCCGATCGGGACGAGTGGCGGTCGCTCCTCGTCACCGCCTATTTGGAGCGGCACGACCGCGAGTCGGATCCAGCGGATCTGAGGCGGGCGGAGCAGCGGCTCGCCACGATCTCGGCTGCACACTCAGGGCTACCGGAAAGACTCTTCCTCGTCGGCGACTCGTTTTACGCGCAGTACAGAACACTGCAGAATCCCGACGATCTCGACGGCGCCATTCACCACTACGAACGAGCGCTGGCAGCCACACCCCAGAGCGACTCGGAACTGGCCGCACGCGCGTATGCCTTGGGAGAGGTCTATCAGCTGCGGTACGACCGATCCGGGCGAGCCGAGGACCTGAACCGCGTCATCGACTCCTGGGAACGGATGCTCACGCGGCTGCCGAGGAAGGACCCGGATCGAGCCGGAATGATCTCCAAGCTGGGTACGGCCTACAGCAGGCGCTATGACCACGCTGGCGCCCTGGCCGATCTGGATCACGCTCTGGAGCTGCTCGAACTGGCGAATTCGACCTTGCAGCAAGGGCATCCCGCCGAGGTCGGCAACTGGTCGGCACTCGGCGTGTCCTACCTCTGGAAGCACGGCCGGTCGGGGGACAAAGCCCATCTCGATCTCGCCATCGAGATGGGCGAACGAGCGGTGGGCCTGTCCACCCCCGCGGCGGCGGACACGCTGAACAATCTCGCGATCACCTATCTGACCATCTATAAGAGTTCCGCATCACCTTCCGACGCCGCACGTGCCATCGAACTCGGCGAACAGGCACTGCCCGTCGTCACCGGAACGATCAGGGTGCCGGTCCTGTCGAACCTCGGTCTCACTTACCGGCGGCGATACCGCAACACCGGGATACCCGGTGATCTCGATCGCGCGATCGCCCTCGGTGAGGAGGCACTGGCGTGCACACCGGAGGACCATCCTTCCATCGGGAGCGCCATCGTCAACGTCGCCATCTCGCACCGCCTGCGCTTGGACCAACCAGGTCACACAGGCGACATGAGGTTCCTCTCCACGATTGCGGACAACCTGCGCAGGACCTCCACCTCGCCTCCGCTGGAACAAGTGACCGCCCACTACGCGGTTGGCGGGCTGGCATTGGCGATGAACGCGCTCGACATCGCGGTGGAGTCGCTGGACACAGCGGTGGAACTGTTGCCGTCGGTGGTGCCGCGGCACGCAGGCACGGCCGACCAGGAGGCACGGCTCAGTGAGCACCTCGGCCTGGTCGGAGAGGCGTTCGCCGCCCATTGTGCGGCCGCCGACCCCACGGGGGCGCTGAGGATCGCGGAACTCGGCAGAGGGCTGCTGCTCGGAGCGCAACTCGACGCTCGCACAGATCTGACCGAACTGGGGGCGGTGCACCCTGGGCTCGCGGAACGGTTCCGGGCACTTCGGAAGAAGCTCGATGCCCCAGAGGGCGATCGGCTTCGCCTGTGGGCCGAGCACGACGAGTTGCTGGGCCGGATCCGCCGTCGGCCGGGCTTCGAGCGGTTCCTCACCACCGTCCCGTTCGCCGAACTGCGCACCGCGGCCGAGAACGGGCACGTGGTGCTGGTCAACGCCGGCGAAGACCGCGGCGACGCGGTGATCGTGGGCGCGACCGGCGACCCGATCATGATTAGCCTGCCGGGCCTCACGGGCGAAGACGCCCGATCCCGTGCCGGAACGTTGCTGTCGCTCATGCACGGGCGGCCGAGCATGGCCGCGCGACTGCGCAGGCAGCGGGAACTCTCCGCCATCCTCGTCTGGCTGTGGGACAAGGTCGTCGCTCCGGTGCTGGGTGAGCTGCCCACGTCGAACTCGACGCCCAGGGTGTGGTGGCTGCCCATCGGCGTGCTCGGCCTCTTTCCGTTGCACGCCGCCGGACATCCCGGACAGCCCGGCGCGCTTGACGCCGTGGTGTCCTCCTACACCACCACGCTCCGGGCACTCGCACAGACGAGGAAGCGTCCGGCGGCCAAAACCAGACGGCAACTTGTCGTCGGCCTGAAACACACGCCGGGAATGCCCGACCTGCCAGGCCGCAGCAGAGACCGAAGCCTTGGTCGCGCAACAGAAGGTGACCTCACTGCTCCGCGACCGCGACGCCACCACCACCCGAGTGCTGGCAGCGTTGCCGAAGATGACCTGGGCGCACTTCGCCTGCCACGCCACGGCGGACCTGGAAACGCCGTCGCGCGGTGGCCTCCGGCTGCACGACGACCTCCTGTCCGTCTCCGCCATCAGCAGACTTCGGCTCGCTGACGCCGAGCTGGCGTATCTGTCGGCGTGCTCCACCGCCCAGGGCGGCGTGTTGAACGTGAACGAGTCCATTCACCTGGCTTCGGCGTTCCAGTTGGCCGGATTCCGGCACGTCGTGGCCAGCCTGTGGCCGCTCGAAGACAACGCGGCCGGATTCGCGGCACAGTCGTTCTACGACAACATGCCGTCTACAAGTGACGCGGATGACGCCGCCGTCGCTCTGCACCAGGTCGGCCGCGGCCTCCGTAGTCGTCACCCCGATCGCCCGGACCTGTGGGCCCCGTTGATCCACTACGGCCTGTGAGGCGCGGCGGACAGGAAACCCAGTGCGGCGCAGAGTTCTGGCACCCCACAGGGTTTCGCGCGGTGACGATGCCGCTGGATCGAGCGTGGAGTGGCACCGGCCGCTGACCGCGGTGCCGGCGCTCCGCCTGCAAGAAGATCGTGACCAGTATTCCGAGATTTCCAATACCCGACTGCACCATTAGGCACCAGCGACTCCGGCTTCCGCGCCGAGGTCGAAGCCGAGCAGGCACTCACCCGGGGGGAACACCTCGTGGCCATGGCCACCGGCCACGAGCATGACCTGACCGGCCCGGCCGCCGAGGACGCCGCCGCGCGGTTGACGGGCTTCGCCGACCGCACTGGCTTCACCGGCGCCGTGGTCACCGACACCGCACGGCTGCGGCGCATCATGACCCGGCACGACCCGCACATCTACCCCAGCTCCTGTATCACCTGCGCGTTCAACCCCGACAAGGCCCTGTGCATGCCCCGCAACGACTCCCGCGGCACCTCGCGCCCCTCCACACTGGACTGCCAGCCCCTGGCCTGCCGCCACGTCGCCCTCACGCCCAGCAACATCGCCGAACTGCTCACCGCCGAAGCCGCTCGCCGCCCGGCCCTGCCGCCACGGCTGCTGGCCGACCTCACCGCCCGACACTGCCGACCGCGTCCACTGTGTACGCCGCGATCGACCGGTATCGCGACGAGGCCGGGCGCTCGCCGAGCACACTCGCGGTCGCCACCCGGCTCGGACTGGCCAACACCACCTTCCGCCGCAACTTCCCCGACATCGTCGCCGAGTTCGCGGTCGCCAAAACAACCGCCGCCGACTCAGCCGTGGCGGCGGACGCGTTCACCGCCCTGCGCAAGGACAACGCCCGGTTACGCCTGGCCAACCAGGAACACACCGAGCATCTCGAACTCGCCACCGCCACCCACCCCACTCTCAAAGAGATGATCGGAGCACGCCGGGCGGCCGCGAGGACCACAGCATCGCGCCCGGCTGCCGACTGGGGCCGCAAAGGCACCAGCTGGGGCCGCCGGTGATCAGCGCCGGCACCTATGTGGCCAACATGGGCAAGCTGATCTCCTGGGCCGCGGCCGAATAGGTGCCCCGTCGCCGCGCTCATCGAGGGTCCAGTACGCAGTGCGTCCCGCGGTAGATCGTCGGCATGCACTTGTTGCAGTGCACGCAAAGCGAGCGGGCCCCGGACCGCAGTCGCAGCGGCAGGTCGGGCTCGCGCAGCAGGGCTCGCGCCATCGCGACGAACTCGAAACCGTCCGCCATCGCCTGCTCCATCGTCTCCAGCCGCGTGATCCCGCCGAGCAGGATCAGCGGTAGGTCCAGCGCCTCGCGGAACTGGCGTGCCCGTTCCAGCAGGTATGCCTCCTGGAACGGGTAACTGCGCAGGAAGGTGCCACCGGCCGCCCGGATGCCCCACCGCAGCGGCCGCGGGAACCGCGCGGCGAACTCCCGCACCGGCGCGTCCCCAGTGAACAAGTACATCGGGTTCAGCAGCGAACTGCCCGCCGTCAGCTCCAGCGCGTCGACGGACCCGTCCGCCTCCAGCCACCGCGCGACCCGCACGCTCTCGTCCAGCCAGAATCCGCCCGGCACCCCGTCGTCCATGTTGAGCTTCGCGGTCACCGCGATCCGGTCGCCCGCCACGTCCCGGACCGCCCGCGCGATCTCCAATGCCAGCCTGGCCCGGTTCTCGAGCGATCCGCCGTAGGAATCCCGCCTGCGGTTCAACCGCGGACTGAGGAACGAACTGACCAGATAATTGTGTCCGAAGTGGATTTCGACCGCGTCGAAGCCGGCTTCGATCGCCACTCGCGCCGCTGTCGCGTGTGCGCGCACGACCCGATTCAGATCGTGCTCCGTGGCTGCCTTCGTCATCCGCATCCCCAGCGGATTCGGGAACCGCCCCGGCGCCAGCGCGGGCGACCGGTTCGACGCCGCGTTCGCGACCGGCCCCGCATGCCCGATCTGTGCGCTCACCGCCGCACCCTCGGCGTGCACCGCGTCGGTGAGCCGGCGCAGACCGGGCACCGCCTCCTCGCGCATCCAGATCTGGTGCCGGTCGGTCCGGCCCTCCGGGGACACCGCGCAGTACGCGACCGTCGTCATCCCCACGCCACCGCGGGCCACCCGCCGGTGGAACTCGATCAGCCGATCGGTCACCACGGCGTCCGGGGTCGCTCCCTCGAAGGTCGCGGCTTTGATGATCCGGTTGCGCAGCCGCACCGGGCCCAGCCGCGCGGGCGCGAAGACGCCGGTCATGACCCCGCCAAGCCCGCGGTGAGGAACGCGCGCAGCGTCCCGGCCGGCACCTCGCCCGGCATCTCGCCCGCGAAGAACTGCAGCACCAGGCCGAAGGCGAGCAGCCACCGGTGCGCCGCGCCCGCCTTCGACAGCTCCGGCCGCGCGTCCCGCAACAGCTCGATCCACGGCCCCAGCCCGAACCACCGCGAGGTCCAAGTCGGCTCCTGCCGTCCCAGTACGAACCGTGCCAGCAGCCGCAACCGCAACTGCCCGACCGGGTCCGCCGCCAGCTCGGCGAGGGGAGTCACGACGAGATCGACCAATTCCGCCGCCGTGGGCACCCAACCGCCCCGCCGTCGCTCCGTGATCTCGTCGAGCCGCCGTTGCCACATCGGCGCGAGCCGGGCCTCCAGCAGCGCGGCGATCAAGGCGTCCTTCGAGCCGAAGTGGTAGTGCACGGCCGCCGGATTCATCCCGGCCGCGCTGTTGATCGCGCGGACGGACACCGCGTCGTAACCGGATTCCAGCAACATTCGCTCGGCGACGGTCAGCAGTCGCTCCCGGGTGGTGACGTCGGTGCTGGGCATACCCGCAGCACACCATAATTCCATCATCGAATCAATCACTGATTGAACGTGTCCCCTCATGTCGACGAGCGACTGTCGGGTGGGTGGCCGTCTGCCACGATGACGGCGTGACGGTGAACTTGGATTGGGCCGAGTTCGAACGGACCCTGCGCGAGGGCGTGGTGCAGTCCGTTGTCTCGGCAATGAACGATCATCCCGGCGAGCGGTTCTACGCGGCGGTGCTGGATCACATCTATCGAGAGGAAGACGGTCCGATCGCGCTCCCGTTGGTCGGGATCAACAGTGTCGAGGCGTTGGTTCGTGAGCCCGCCGAGCACCAGGCGGATCTGCGGTGGAGTGCCCCGGACTGGGACCTTTACCACGACGACTGGCTCCCGGAAGGCATGGCCGGACGCTGGGAGAAGGCGCTCACCACGGAGGCGTGCTCCGGGACGACCCGCCATTGGCAGAAGACCTTCGACCGGTACCTGACGATGCTGGTCCGCGTCTGCCGGCAGGCACGGACAACGCTGCGCCGCAACGGCAACACCCACCCGGACTTCGTGGTGGTGCTCCTCGACGACGAATACCGCGGGACGCTGATCAGGCGCGTCTTGAGCACCGGCGAGGTGCGTCGCCACTTTCCCGAACTGGACGAGCGATCGGTCGCGCTGGCCGACGTCGCCGCGCTCCCGCCGGCCGAGCGCGCCGCGTACCTGGCTTCCCTGCTGGGAACGTTCGACGGTCCCCTCGACCCCGACACCGTCGAATCGGCCCTGCGTGATCTCGGCCCGACGGGCTTCCCGGTCCTGATCTCCCTGCTCGGCACGTCGGACCGCGCGTGGCAGGCGGCGAAGCTGTTGGCGGACATCGGCAGTCCCGATGACGGGGTCATCCAGGCGTTGCGAGCCGCGCTGGGGCAGACCGACGGAGCGAACCAGGAGTGGGTCGCGGTAGCACTGTCCCGCGTCGGTCGCCTCGACATTGTTCTCGACCAGGTCGAAAGGCTTCCAGCGGACGTGGTGGTCAGTGCTGTCGCCGCGCCGTACACCAGCTTCCGCGACGACGCGGTCACCCCGCTGATGCTGGACTATCAGCCCCTGACGGGCTTCATCGAGCGTTGGCCGGAATACGTGCCTGCGCTGGGGCGGCGGCTCGCGCCCGGGCAAGGATACTGTGACATCGCGGCAGACGAGGTGGACGCCGCGGTTGCCGGCTTGACCTCGCCACACGTCATCGTTCGCCAGCACGCCGTGCAGGTCCTCGGCCAACGCCGGCTCGGTCGGCACGTCGGCCGGCGGGTGTTGCCGCTGCTCTGCCAGACCATCCGGCTGGACCAGGACGCATCCGTACGGCGCTTGGCGGTTCTGTCGCTGCTGTGGTGGCGGAGAGATTCCCGTCACCTGGCGGACGTGGTCCGCGAGGCATCGGAGGACCCGGCGGCGGAGGTACGTGAAGTAGCCGCGTATTGGCTACGCGAACAGCGCGCAGACGAGCCGATCTGACCGTAAGGCCCGCGTGACAACAGCTATCCACTATTTCGCCTGGCAAGCTCGACAGACTGTAACGGCGGCGATCTGGATTAGGCCCGTGTCCTGTCATGCCGCGAGGAGCGCTTTCCGTGGCTTCCCGCTCATGCCGATGAGCGTTCGGGGAATCAGCTTTCCGGGAGATCCCCGGGATAGGTAGCGATCAACGACTCCATCACTTCGATGGGTAGTGCCGGGTTGGCGGCCGCGTGTCGGGCCAGGTCCGGGTCGTTCACAAGGTCGATCAGGGCGCGGGTCGGCAGGTTCGGGTGTTCCGCGGCCCACTGCCGCGCGGTGTCGTCGCCGAGGCACAGCAGAAGGGTCTCAGCGCGAGTGTTCGGGTGTTCGGCGACCGCGCGGTACACCCGCCGTGCGGTGGCGTGGCACGCCATGTGGTGCAGCAGCTCAGGGTCGCAGTTGGGGTTCGTCGCCAACCTCCGGAACAGGCTCGGGCCGTGCCGCGCGGCAAGTGCCCGTAGCCGGTTCGCGGACAGCGCGGGATGCGGGGCGATCCCTTTGACAACATGGATATCGTCGTCTGCCACGAGCAGTTCGAAGACGTCTGAGGGCAGCGCGGTTCGCTGAGCGACCAGCATCCGGGCTCGTGGAGACGGTGACGCTACGAGAAGACGCAGCTCCTCGTCGGTCGCCGCCATGACGCGGGGCAACAGGACCGGCCCAATCCTGGTCGACTCGACCACGAGCATGAGCACGTCCAGCGGAACCGACGGGTTGTGCGCCACGCCCCGCCGTACGTCCGCGGACACGTCGTTCGCCAGCTCGCGCACGATCGGCTCCGCCACCACGGGATTGGCGGCCAGGCCTGCGCGGACACCGGGGATGTGATCGGCCGCCAGCCGTTGCTGAGCGTCAAGAGGCAGATCCGGCCGCTCGGCGAGTGTCCATCGAATCGCCATGTTGTCGTGGTCCAGCAGCGCGGTCACGTCGTCCAGCGAGGTGGCTGGATCAGCTGCCTGCTCGATATCAGTGTCGACGTGCCAGATGGTGTCGCGCGGTGGTGCCGTGGGCCGGGCGGGCAGGCGGGCACGCAGGTGATCGGGCAAAGCCGGGTTCGCTGTCAAGCCGAGCACGATGTCTCGGGTTCGTTCGTCCACTCCACACTCCGCCCGGTCGCCACGGTCGCGGGTCCGCCTGATGCGGATCAGGCCAGGTTACGACAATTGTCGTGTGGTGCGGACGGGTTATCGAACATACGTGGACCGTCATCCCGATGGCACGAGGTCGTTCCGGCAGGATGGCGCCATGTCAGAACACGGGTACCTGCCGAACGAGTTGTTGGGCAGGCTGGTCGGGTCGCGGCTGTACTCGGTGAACTTCGTGTATGACTACGTCCAGCTGCACTTCGACCGACCCGGCGGCGATCTGCCCATCCTGACCTGCGACGCCATGCCGACCGTCACCGTCGTCAACGGCACGTACACCGACGGCAGGCCCGGCTACGCCGACGCGCTACGGTCCCTGATCACCGCAACTGTGGTCTCCACCGAGGAAGCCACCGGTACGGGACTGAGCGTCGAACTCGACACGGGCAGTCTCGCCCTGCACCCGACGCTAGCCGAACTCACCGGACCCGAGATCGCAAACCTGACCGGCTTCACCGACGGCCAATGGATGTGCTGGCGCCCAGGCGAGGACTCCTTCGAAGACCTTGCCTGAATCGGCCACTTCACCAGCGCACACCACGAGCATCTGTGGACACCGCACCATCGGTACTGGACAAACATCCGCTTCCGCCGCAGTGCGGGCTGCGGGGTGGTGAACGCACGGTCCCAGGCCGCATCGGGCGCGAGGATCTCCCGCTATGGGGCAACTTCGGTATAGAGGACGCGCAGGGAGTTGAGCGCGCCCTCGTGCAAAGCGGGGCCGTCGGTTGACACCGCGTCACTGGGCGAATGCGGTGCATGCCAATGTCAGGAAGACTTTCCCGGCAGACGCGCCCGGTCGGCGCGGATCGCACCCAAAGGTGGTCGGTCCCGCGCTCCGTGACCGCTGGAGTTGAGCCAGGTCGACCCCTGTCTCAGGAACACGGCGGACTGTACGACAGCTCAGCCGACACGAACTTGTCCCACATCTCGCGAGTGAGTGTGTTCCCCGTGATGGCGCAGATGCTGTGCATGGCGTGGGGCACGGTCATGTCCCACAGCCGCACGGTGTGGTCATGGCTGCCGGTGGCGAGGATCGCGCCATCGGGGCTGAACGCCACCGTGTTGACGTCGGCCTGGTGTCCGGTGAGCGGCTGACCCAACTGCGTCCGGTCGGCTGTCCGCCAGAGTCGCACGGTGTTGTCGCCGCTGCCGCTGGCCACCGTGTGTCCATCTGGGCTGAACGCCACCCCCAAGACGGGGTTGGTATGGCCGACAAGGGGTTCGCCGAGCAGTGTGGCGTGAGCAGGATCGGTGACGTCCCACAGCCGCATCTGCTCGTCGTCGCTGCCGCTGGCCAATGTCCGCCCATCCGGGCTGAACACGACCCGGCGTATATCGTCCTGGTGCCCTTTGAGGGGGCCGGCCAGCAGCGTGGGCTTGGCCGGATCAGAAATGTTCCACAACCACACCGCGACGTCGCTGTATTCGGTGCCCGTCGCCAGAGTTCTTCCGTTTGGGCTGAACGCCACCGCCAAGGCGTTGGCGTCCGGCCCGATCACGATCTGGGCCAGCAGCACGGGTTTAGCCGGGTCGGCGACGTTCCACAACCGCGCGGTGTTCTCGTCCTTCACATCGCCGCCGGTGACCAGGATGCGGCCATCCGGGCTGAACGCCATCGACCGGACGCCGTCGGCATGCCCGGTGATCGGCGCGCCGATGGGCGCCGCGCGGGCGGGATCGGTGACGTCCCACAGCCGCACGGTCTGGTCGCCGCCGCCGGTGGCCAGCACGCGGCCATCCGGGCTGAACGCCAAGGCGTTGATGTCGTCTTGGTGGCCGGTGAGCGGCTGGCCCAGCTGCCGCCGATCGGCCAGTGTCCACAACCGAACGGCCCGGTCGCCGCCGCCGGTAGCCAGGATGCGCCCGTCCGGGCTGAACGCCAACGCGTTGACTTCCCTCGTATGTCCTTTTAGGACAGTGTCGGGTATGTTCCACAGCCTTACCGCCCGGTCGCCGCTGGCGGTGGCCAAGGTGCGGCCATCCGGGCTGAACGCCATCGACCGGACGCCGTCGGCATGCCCGGTGATCGGCGCGCCGATGGGCGCCGCGCGGGCGGGATCGGTGACGTCCCACAGCCGCACGGTGTAGTCATCGCCGCCGGTGGCCAGCGTCCGCCCGTCGGGCCCGAACGCCAACGACCGGATTGCGCTGGCATGCCCCGTGATCGGCAGGCCCAGGACCACCGGGCGAGCCGGGTCGGCAACGTTCCACAGCCGCACTGTCCGGTCGTTGCTCGCACTGGCCAGCGTCCGTCCATCTGGACTGAACGCCACCGAATGGACAGCCCCGGTGTGTCCGGTCAACGGTCGCCCGAAGGGTCTAGCTCGGTCCGGCGCGGCGATGTCCCACAGTCGCATTGTCCGGTCATCGCCGCCGGTAGCCAGAGTCCGGCCATCAGGACTGAACACCACGGAGTTGATGGTGTCGGTGTGCCTGGCCATCGGTGGGCCGAGTGCCGTGGGCTGAGCGAGATCGGTGACGTTCCACAGCCGCACGGTCCGATCGTCGCCCGCGCTGGCCAGCGTCCGCCCGTCAGGACTGAACGCCAACGACCGGATCGTCTTGGTGTGCCCCGTAATCGGCAGGCCGAGCGCCTCAGGGCCGGCTGGGTTGGTGACGTTCCACAGCCGCACTGTGTTGTCAGCGCCGCCAGTGCCCAGAGTGCGCCCGTCCGGGCTGAACGCCAGCGCACGGGTTGCTTCGCCGTGACTGATGGTTTCGTTCAGTAGCACCGGGTGGGCCAGATCGGCGACGTTCCACAACCGCACGAGCCTGTCACCGCTGCCGCTGCCGGTGGCCAGCGTTCGCCCATCGGGACTGAACGCCACCACACTGACGTCCTTGGCGCCCGAGGGCAACGTGGCGGACAGCGGCGCGTTCGCGTCGACGATCAAGTGGGTGCTCGTGTCCAGATCGGCCGGGCGCATGCGGTGGGCGACGAGATCGAGTTGGGCCGCCAACGACACGTCAATGTTCCGTATCCGGTTCGCCTCGGCGGTGACCTTGTTGAAGATCGCGGCGTCACGTTGTTCCTGGGCGATGTCGCGTTGCTGGAAGGCGTAGGCAGCGGCACTGGACGCGACAAGGCCAAGAACGGCCAGCATGGTGACCGCGGTTCGACGAACTCTGGCCCGCCGGCTTTTGTGTCGGATCGACGCGCTGAGGAAGGCCGCTCCGAGCGGCGTGAGGGCGGCGCGGTGCTCACTCCTGGACTGCCACCCCCTTGCGCTGGCCAGCCGATCGCCGCGATACAGCGATCCGACCGGTTTCCCTTCTCTCTCCCATTGTTCGGCGGCCTCGATCAACTGCTGCCGGATGACCTGATCGTTGCGGCCGGTCTCGATCCAGGTGCCGAGCTGCGGCCACGCCCGCAGCAACACTTCGTGGGAAAGCTCGACGGCGTTGTCGTCCAGCGTGACCAGACGTTTTTCGATCAGCCAGCCGAGAACTGTCTCGGCGGCCCGCGGTGCGTCGAAACCCTTGACAAGGTCGGCCGGATCCGCGCGCCGCCTGACAGGCGGCGCGTCGTGCCTGACCACGACCAAGTGCATGAGGATGTGCTGGAAAATCACGCGCTGCTCGGCCGTGGAACAACGCGCGTAGGCCTCGTCCGCGGTAGCCACTATCGCGCCTTGGATCCGCCCGGCCCGGTCATAATCCGCCAAGGTCAGCTTGTCGCCCGTGCGCCGTTGCCAGGTGACGGCCAATGCGTGGGCCAGCAGTGGGAGCCCACCCGCATCCGTCCCGATCTCGTGCAGGAGGATCTCGACCAGACCCGGTTCGATGTCGACGCCGATCTGCCGAGCAGGCCGCTCGATGGCCGCTCGCAACCCGGCCGGAGTCATCGTCTGGAGGTTGAACTGGCTTGCCGGCAGGAACGTTGCGAGCTGATCGTCAGCGAGGCAGTGGTCGTAGAAGTCGCCCCGCACCCCGAGAACCGCACGCATCGCGATCAGTGCGGCGATGAAACACCGCCGCTCGGCCTCGCCGGCGCACAGGGTGAACACCTCTTCGAACTGATCCACCACGATGACAGTCCCGTCAGGCAGCATGCTCGCCAGGACGGCAGGATCAGATCTGACTGCCGAGAGCACGCCATCCACGCTTCCGTCGATGAGCTGCGCGACCTGCTGTGCCAGTATCTCGCAGGGCTCCTTTGCCGGGGTGAGCAACAGCCATGGGCGCCCGCTGTTGGCCACCGCGGTTATCACGCCTGCTCGAAGCAGCGACGACTTGCCGACACCGGACGGTGCGACGACGAAGACCGGCCCGCTGCGGTGATCGATCTTGTCCATCAACACCGACAAGGTCGCCTCGCGGCCGAAGAACCAACGCGCTTGGTCAGGTTGAAACGCACGCAGACCCGGATAGGGGCAGACATCCTCCGGCCACTCCGCCTGGCTGACGTCGGGCGGGTACGGGTCGTCCGGCAGGCAGATCCACCCCACCGTCTTCGTTTCCTTGACCTGGATGCGTTTGGGCCGATAGCGGGTCTCATCAGCAGCGCTGTGCCAGACCACTTCACGGAACAACCAGTCGGAGGTGATCACCGCGAGCACGCCGGCCGACCCGGCGAGGGCGTCCTTCAACGGCGACGCGTCGAGCAACCGGAACGTGTGGTTGATCGCGACGCCGGTCGCGCCGTGCGCGTCGAGCAGAACTTCCCCAGCGTGCACCGCCATCCTCAGCCGGATCTGCTCGCCGGTTCCGTACGCCCGGTTGTGCCTGTTCAACGCGTTCACCAGGCGACCGGGCACCTGCTCGACGAACAGTTGCTTCGGAATATCCGGCGGTGCCAGAAGAAGCACACCGTCACCCCGGTCTTCGCGATGGCAGGCGCTCCAGTGCGAGCCGAGCGCATGAGCCAAGGCCGCATAGACGGCGTTGCGCACATTCCTCTGTTCCAGGTTCTTCCGGCCGCTGAATTTCTCCACGTCCACAACCAGAACAGTGCGATGCAGCGCATCAGGCGACACGAAACCTCCCCAGATCACGTCACTCAGCCAAAGATTGCCGCCATAGTCCCCGCAGCCGCACATAGCTTGACGAGCTTTCACTCATTCGCGTGAACCGATTGACATTCAGCGGGGCGGATAGAGACGGGCTATCTCCTGGATCGTGTCGGTCATGTGGACGATGAGTTGCGCGGGCGCGATGACCTGACGTGTGGTCCGAGGCGCAGCAGGGTGGTGACGGGCGTGCGGCACGTTTTCTGGCGGGATGGTGGTTTGCTGCCGGCCGTCCGGGTCGGCGGGCGTGCGGGTGGACAATGCCGGCCGGGCGGCTTTCCGGCCGAGGACTGCGGGCAGCGCGGCGGCTCCGTAGGGCGGCTTTCAGCGGGACAGCGCGGCGATGAGCGGGCCCGGGTCGGGGTGCTGCGACGTGCCTTGCAGGATGACGGTGGTGGCACCGGCGGCAGCCAGCTCGGCGATCAGAGCGCGGGCAACGTCGCCAAGGGCGGGCACGTTCGGTTCGATCTCCGCGAAGGTGACGACCCGCGGCGCCGGCCGTCCCGCGGCCCGTGCGGCCTCCGTGGCGCGGGCTGTCTCCGAAGCGACGTACTCGGGGGTGGCGAGCGGGGAGTCCAGGAGCACGCCGTCGCCCACTTCACCCGCCAGTGCGACGGTCTTCGGCCCCCGCGCGCCGATGATGAGGGGCGGGACTTGCGACGGCGGCCAGTCCAGTGTCACCGCGTCGAGGTTCACGTAGCGTCCGGTCACGCTGACGGTCTCGCCGTGCAGCAGCCGCCGGACGGCGTCGGCGTGCTCGCGCAACAACGTCATCGGCGACGCGGCCCGAGCGCCGACCTGCGCCATCCAGTCGAGCACCCCATGCCCGACGGCCGGGACGAACCGGCCGGGGAACATCCGCGCCAGCGTCGCGATCTCCATGGCGGCGACGGCGGGATTGCGCAGCGGCACCGGCATCAGCCCGATCCCGACGGTGAGCCGCTCGCTCCACGCCAGCGCGGCCGAGGCACTGGTGAGACCACCTTCGAGGAAACAGTCCTCCCACAGCCACAACTCGTCGATACCTGCATTGTCGGCAGCGACGACGGTCTCCCGCAGCTCCTCCGGCGGCGATTGCGGACGGAACACCACACCAACACGAACCTCGGCCATGGTCTCTACGCTAGCCCCCTCTCAGCTCGCCCGCCCCGGCGTCTTATCGCGGCTGCTCGTTGGCGAGCATGCTGCGCAGCCATTCGTGGAAGCGCCGCTCGATGTGCTGCAGTGCGGTCTGGGCCGCTGCCGCGTCGCGGGCGAGGCAGGCAGCGGTGAAAGCCTCGAACTCACGGCCGAATTCGACACCGCTACCGGTGACGACGTGACGCGCGTAGCGGAGGTAACGCTGCTGGCGCCTCCGCCACGCCATGGCTTCCTCGTAGAGGAGGGTCCGATCGGCCCGTCGGTAGACGAGATCGCGCAGCTGGAAAGACGACTCGACCAACGCCTCCTCGTCCGCGGCCCGGACGGCGTCCTCGCGCGCTTGTGACAGCCGGGTGATCTTGTCGAGGTCCTCCTCGGTGAGCTTCGGGACGCCGATCTCGATCAAGCGCCGCTCCAGGGCCCCGCAGACCGTCATCACGACTTCGCCGTCCTCTTCCGTCAGCGGCGCGACGCGGCTGCCGAGCCGAGGATGCGAGACGACCAAGCCCTCGGCCTCCAGTCGCCGCAGCGCCTGCCGGGCAGGAGTGAGGCTGACACCTGCCCGGTCGGCGATCACCGCCATCCGCAGCCGCGTCCCCGGCGTCAGCCGAAGCTGCACGATGTCGTCGCGGAGGGCGTTGACCACCGCTTCCTCCACCGATTGGACCTCGACCCGGGTCGTGTCGAGCGGGTCTTGTGCAGCACGGGTCATGTCGCCTAGCGTACCTCACGTGATTTTTGATCAAAAATCAAAAGTTTGGTGCGGCTCTCCCGCACCAGTCGTAGGAGCGTGACCATGACGCGAGTTCTCGTCACCCGGCGTGACCAGGTGACCCATCTCAGTCTCAACCGTCCGGAGCGGCTCAACGTGCTCGATCCAGCTGTCTACGCGGAGCTGTTCGCCGCACTCGACGCCGCGTATGCCGATCCCGAGGTCCGCGCGATCGTGCTGTCCGGGGCCGGTGAGCACTTCTGTGCGGGGTTCGATCTGGGCGCCTCCGATGACATGGCGGTGCAGGAGCCGGTGTGGGCGCAATGGGAAGGCATGACCAGGCAGCGCGCGGCGATGGCGACGATCGGTGACTCGCCGAAGCCGATCGTCGCGGCCGTGCGGGGCTATTGCCTGGGCGGTGGATTCGAGCTGGCGAACTACTGCGACTTCATCGTCGCTGCCGAGAACACGGTCTTCGGCGAGCCTGAGGTCCGGTTCTCCCTCGTGGCTCATCCGCGATTGCTGTACTTCGTGCCGCTGCGCAAAGCGAAGGAGATCCAACTGCTGGGCGAGACATTCGGTGCGGCCGACGCCGAACGCCTGGGCCTGGTCAACGAGGTCGTACCCGCGGAGGAGCTCGAAGACCGCGCAATGGCCTTCGCGCGACGGCTGAGCCGCGTTCCGGCCGAGACCTTCCGCCACACCAAGACGATCATGAGCCGGGTACTGGAAATGCAGGGAATGGGTGTCGTCGAAAGCATGATCTCCAGCGACTTCATCGTCAGCAAATTGACGGAAACGGCGGACCGCGCCCGATTCCGCGAGCTCCGCGAAACACAGGGGCTGCGCGCGGCGCTGGCATGGTCGCGCTCCAAGGACAGCGCAGGGCCGGAAGCCTCGCAGCCGAGCGTGACGCGGTGAAGGGCGGCATCGACGGCACCCAGTGGGAATCGTTCACGGCGCCTCGCCGGATCGCGGTGGTGGGGGCGTCGCCCCGGCCAGGTCCGCTGAACTTCGCGCAACGGCTGTCCCGTAACAACGCCCACCTCGGGTTCACTGGCGCGACCTATTTCGTCAACCCCCGCCACGACTCGATCTTCGGCCGGCCCTGCTATCCCGATCTGCGGGCCCTGCCCGACAAGCCGGACGTGTGCCTGATCAACACCCCCGCACGGCAGGTACTGGGCGCGGTGAACGACGGCATCGCCGCCGGCGTCCGATCGTTCGTCGTGCACTCCGGCGGATTCGGCGAGACCGGTGCCGAAGGCCACGGCCTGCAAGCCGACTTGCTCGCACTGTGCGGCGAGACGGGGGCCGCGCTGATCGGTCCGAACTGTCTCGGGATGTACCACTCGCGCGGGCCGGTCGCCCTCTACGGCGCCGACATCCCGCCCGGAATCCGCCGGGGCGGGCTGGCCGTGCTGTCCGGCAGCGGCTCCGTCTCGGTCAGCATGATGCAGCTGGGCCAGGCCGTCGGCCTGCACAGCATCGTCTCGACCGGCAACGAAGCCGTCACCACCGCCGAGGACATCCTCGAACACCTCGTCGAGGACCCCGACGTCACCGTCGTCGCCATGTTCGTCGAAGCCCTGCGCCGGCCGGACAAGTTCCGCACCCTCGCGCGCCGCGCCAACGCCCTCGGCAAACCCATCGTCGCCCTCAAAGCGGGAACATCGGAAAAGGGCGCCGCCGCGGCGGGCAGCCACACCGGGGCGATGGTAGGCACCGGAGCCGCCTATCGAGCCCTGTTCGACGACCTCAACGTCATCGCGGTCGACGACTTCGAAGAACTGCGCGAGACGGTCCGGGCGCTCGCGGTCCTCGGCGGGCAAGGCCCGACGGGCCCCGGCGTGGCGGTCGCCGGGATGTCGGGCGGGAAACTCTCGGTCGTCGTCGATCTTGCCGAGCGCCTCGGGATGCCCATCGCTTCGCTGGCGCCCGAGACCATCCACCGGCTCAACGACGCGTTGGCCCTACCTGTGGAAACCAGCGCCCACAACCCTGTCGACGTCGGCGCCGGCTTCCGCTCCGGGAAACCGGGCACCGAGAACCTCGCCGACTGCGTGCGAATCCTGGCGTCGGACCCCGTTGTCGGACTGGTGCTGGTCCAGCAAAGTCTCAGCGGCAGCGGCCACTCGAACACGTTGGAACGGAGCTGGGCGAGCGCGGTCGCCGACGCGGCCGCGGACGTCGCGGAGCCGGTCGTCATCGCCTCCGAGTTTCCGGTTCCGCCCGAGCACGGCGAACCGGATTCTCAGCGCCGGTCGCCCGCTGGATCCGTCCCCGTGCTCAGCGGCCTGCGGGCCGCGTTGTGCGCGGTTCGCGCGCTCACCTGGTGGCATCGCAGGGCGAACCGCCCGTGGACGCCGCCGGCGACCACGGGCCCGACCGTGGATCCCGCGGCGCTCCTCGATCGGCTCCACGACCGGCACGGGCTGCTCACCCCCGCCGAGACCGAACGGATCCTCGCCGCCTACGGCCTGCCCGTCGTGCCCACCAGCCACATCTCGGCAGAAGCCGAGCTCGACACACTCGACCTCGAATTCCCTGTTGTCGCGAAGGTGGTTTCGCCGGACATCGCACACAAGAGCGACATCGGCGGCGTCGTTCTCGGCATCGCTTCCCCGGCCGAACTGCGCGCGGCCTACCGCCGCATCAACGACAACGTCCGGAATGCCCGCCCGGATGCCCGTGTCACCGGCGTCCTGGTCGCTCCCCACCTCGACCACGGCATCGAGCTGTTCATGGGCAGCCGCGTCGAACCCGGACTCGGCGCCACAGTCGCCGTCGGGCTCGGCGGGACCCTGGTCGAACTGCTCGGCCACCCCAGCGTCCTGACCGCCCCGCTCGACCACGCCACCGCTCACGAGGCGATCACCCGGATGACCGGCGCGAAGATCCTGGACGGATTCCGCGGCGGGCCCACCGCGGATGTCGGCGGCCTCGCCACGACCCTGTGCCGGCTGGGCCGGCTCACCAGCGACCTCGCCGACCGCCTCGTCGACGTCGACCTCAATCCGATCATCGTCACCCACAGCCATCGCGGCGGCCTCGTCGCGGATGCCAGAATCGTCCTCGACTAGGAGGCACCGATGTCCTCAACGGCGCACGACATCGACACCAAACGATCCCGGGTCGTCACCGCGATCGCGATCGGCAACTTCATCGAGTGGTTCGAATTCGGCCTCTACGGTTACTTCGCGGTGAGCATCTCGACGACGTTCTTCTCCGGAACATCCGAGGGAACGGCGCTCGTCTCGACGTTCATGCTGTTCGGGATCGCGTTCGTCAGCCGCCCGATCGGTGCCATCCTGTTCGGCCGCTACGGCGACCGCGCCGGCCGCCGGGGCGCCCTGTCGATCTCCATCATCGGCATGTCGATCGCCACCGCCCTCATCGGCGCGATCCCCGGCGACAAGACCTTCGGCCTGCTCGCCCCCGCGCTGCTGCTCGTGATGCGCCTGGCCCAAGGCTTCTTCGCCGGCGCGGAAATGGGTGGAGCCGTCACCGCTCTGGCCGAGTACGCGCCACCCGGACGCCGAGGCTTCTACTCGGGCTGGAACGGCTTCACCCAACTCGTCGCCCAGGTGTTCGCCGCGCTCATCGGGACACTTCTGAGCAGCGTCCTCACCCCGGCGGCGCTCAACGGATGGGGCTGGCGCCTCCCGTTCCTCGTGGCCCTGCCGCTGGGCCTCGTCGGCCTGTACATGCGCACGAAACTGGCGGAATCGCCCGAATTCACCAGCGCGGGACGGGCAGGCCAGACCACTCACAGCCCCGTCCGCGACGTGCTGCGTCTGCATTGGCGAGCGCTGCTGAAAGTCTGCGGCCTGACCGTCGGACTCACCACGACCACCTACATGCTGGTCGGCTTCTTCCCGTCCTACTTGGTCAAAACCGCCGGGCTGACGTCGCGGCAGATGTTCACCGCGATGCTGATCGGCTTGACCGTCGCCGCCGTCCTCGTCCCGATCTGGGCCCGGCTGTCCGACGCCTACGGCCGCAAGCCCTTCCTCGTCGGCGGTGCGCTCGCGGTCACCGTGCTGACCATCCCGGTGTTCCACCTCGCCGGCAGCGGCAGCTTCACGTCGGCCCTCACCGCCTTGGTGATCGTCGCCGTTCTTCTGTCACCGATGTTGGCCGTGCAAGGCATCGCCGCGGCCGAACTGTTCCCGACCGCCGTCCGCTACACCGGCGTCTCGATCGGCATCAGCGTCATCATCTCCCTCATGGGCGGATCCACACCCTTGATACTCCAAGCCCTCGTGCAGGCCACTGGCAGCAGCATCGTCCCGGCCGTCTACATCACCACCGCGGCCGCGCTCTCCCTGATCGCCGCGCTCACGCTCAAGAACAAAGCAGAGCCAGCCACCACGCAGATCCAGCCTGGAACCACCACGACCGCACCGATGTCCCCCTGAAACACCGCGCGGCCGCGGTCGAGGTGCGCCCCGCCTCGACCGCGCCGCGCGACCCATTTGCTGCGGACCGGTTGAGAGGTAAGGCAACGTGGCGCGGGGGTCGTGAGTGTTTTGGGTAGCGGCCGGTCCGTGAAGGACCCCCTTGCCTCAGCTCTGACGAGGAAACCGCCCTTTCACACCCTCCCCCAGTACATGAAGGCCCCCTTGCTTGCGCCAGGCGTTCGTTCCAACAACCCAAAACACTCACGACCCCCGCCCGCTCGCCGTGCGTGCACTGCAACAAGTGCATGCCGACGATCTACCGCGGGACGCACTGCGTACTGGAGGCTCGATGATCGCGGTGCCGGGGCACCTATTCGGCCGCGGCCCAGGAGATCAGCTTGCCCATGTTGGCCACATAGGTGCCGGCGCTGATCACCGGCGGCCGCTCCTTCGGCCGGTACGGCGGTTCCTCGGGCGGAGTGAGTGGATCGTAGGGTGAAGTGTCATACAGGTCGCCCACGTGCTTGCTCATGTACGCCTTTCCGACGTAAGGCGTAGCCGGAGAGGGACCGTGATACGGGTTGGTGATCGCGTCCGCCGGGGTCAGCCAGTAGTCGTTGCCGCCGAGCCCGTCGGCCAGCGCCGTCGCCTCCGCGTCCGACACGACCGGCAGCTGTGACGGCGCGCCGAGGAAGAGGTCGGTGAGCTGAGGCTCGCGCGGGGTGAAGTAGCGAGGGAGCGGGACCGAGACGCCGCTGAGCGGCGAGCGTGCCTTCAGGTCGGCGACCTGCGCCGGAGTGAGCGTGCGCAGTTGCTCGTAGGTGGCGCGCAGAGCGGCGGTGTCGATCACGCGGCCGCCGGAATAATGGCTCAGCGTCGCGCGGTGGTCGTTGTCGGTGTAGTAGGCGCCGTTGCGGACGTTCGAGCCGAAACGGTGGACGAACCGCGCCCGGTTGGTCTCCAGATCCACGAAGGTGGGATGGGTTCGCCCGGCCAGCAACGGGTTTTCGGCATGCTGTCGCGCGGTGAGCGGGCAGCTGTCCAGCCACGCAATGGCTTCGGGAACACGGTCGAGGAACCCTCGATCGCCGGTGAGCCGGAAGTAGTGGAACAGCTGCTGCACATTGGTCTGTGTGGTGTGCGTGGCCAGGGCGCGGGGTTCGTAGGATCGCGCACCCGCCGGAGCACCCGCCGGCCTGCCGCCCGACGCACTGGTCAGGTGCTGCAACGCCCAGCCCGCCTGCGGCCCTGGCTGCTGCAGGCGGCGCAGGCAGTCCATCGCGCGCCGGATCGGCTCGGCCAGCCCTGGCTTGTCCAAAGTGGACATGCACATCAGCAGGAACTTGATGTTCTCGCCGAGGACGTCGTCGTTGAAGGTGACGTGGCCGGTGTAGTCACCATCCTCCATGCCGTGCCGGATGTCGGCGGGTAGCCACGGCGGCAGCACCTCGGGCCACGGCGTGTCTTTCACAGCCCCCGCGAACCGGGGGAAACGCTGCGGCCAGCCGCCGTCGGCGATCCCTCCGCGGATCTGCGCCTTCACCACGAAGCGCAGAGCGCGATCGAGTGGCGCGTGGAATCGGTGATCGCCGCGTTCCAGGTAGAGACGCAGGATGAGCTGAGCGGCGGAGGACGTGCCGGCGTCGTCGAAAGTCGCATTGCCGTAATAGTGCTGGAACTCCTCCAGTCGCCAACCGTTCGCACCGACGGTGTCGTACCACTTGCGCAGCGACTTCGTACCCGCGAAGTCGTGCACGTAGTTCCAGCCGCCGACCGGCAACTGGGCGGCCACCAAGGCGAGACCGGTGCGCGAGGCGGCGCGGTAAAAGGATTCGACACCAGTGGCGTGGTAAGCGTCGAGCAGGCTGTGCCCGATCGACGGCGTTCCCGGCGGCTGTACCCAGCACATGGTCCGGTTGGCCGCCATCTCGCCCCAGCTCTGGGACCGGTCTGGCAGGTAGCTCCAGACATAGGCGCCGCGATAGGAGAGCTGTTCGTCGAAGAACGCCGAGGCCCGGCGCATGGCCGCCGGAATTCCCGGCACGGCGTGAACGGCCTGGTGTCCGCCCGCGAGAACGGCCACCGGCACTGCGGTGGCGAGGAGTCCGAAGCTGCGGCGCGTAAGGATCATGATCACATCTCGATTCACATATCTGAACGACGTCCACACTTGTAAACGCATCGTGATAGCTGGGAGCGCTCCCGTCAAGCCGGATCGTCCGCCTGGAGCAATATCGGTGAATCGCTGTGCGGCTGGCCTCAGGATTCATCAGTGTGAACCGGGAATCGACGATCGAGGGTTGACGCGACGCCGATTCGTTGGTCTCCTGTTCTCGACGTTTCGTCAGCGGATCCGCATCAATCCTCTTAGGACATTCCGTTTTCATCGACCGCAAGGAGGCGGCGTGATGAATTTGCGTCCTTTTCGATTTCTTTCGATTCTGACCTTGACTGTAATCACTTCGACGACCGTGGTGACCACCGGCGCCAACGCGGAACTCTCCGCACAGGCGGCACCGATCGGCTGGGCGAGCCAGAACGGCGGCACCCCCGGCGGCGGTGGTGCGCCGCCGATCACGGTGACCTCGGCGTCCGCGTTGAGCTCGGCGGTCAGCGGAACCGCGGCGGCGGTGGTGCGGGTCTCCGGCACCATTTCCTGCTCCGGCATGCTCAAGGTGGGGTCCAACAAATCCATTCTTGGCAATGCCGGCGCGACGATCGACGGTTGCGGCCTGACCTTGAGCGGATCCAAGAACGTGGTGATCCAGAACCTGTCCTTCCGGGACTGGGACGACGACGCGATCAACATCGAAAAGGCCTCGACCAACGTGGTCGTCGACCACAACACGTTCACCAACGGATACGACGGCGCCGTCGACATCAAGCGTGCTTCGGATTACATCACCGTGTCCTGGAACCGCGTGCACGGGCACAACAAATCGATGCTGCTCGGACACAGTGACGACAACGGAAGCCAGGATATCGGCAAGTTGCGGGTGACCTATCACCACAATTACTTCGATGGCTCGGGGACGCGGCATCCGCGTGTGCGGTTCGCCAATCCGGTGCACGTGTTCAACAACTACTATCGAGACAACGAATACGGTGTCGCGTCCACCTGCAACGGTGGCGTACTGGTCGAGAACAACCATTTCGACAACGTCGACGAACCAACACTGGTCGGTTACGCGGGTTCACCGGCCGGTGCCCTGGTGCAACGCGGGAACCTCTTCACCGGATCCGGTTCACCGCAGGCGAGCGGAACGGTGGCCAAAATTCCGTACTCCTACAGCCTCGAGTCCGCGAGCACGGTGAAGGGCAGTGTGACCGCGGGAGCAGGAGCGGGCAAAATCCTACCCTGACCGGCCGCCGCCCGGAGTCGGCAAGCGCCGGGCGGTCACGCTCAACCGGAAACCAACAGCTCTGGCAGATACGAAGTAACTCTTAGATCGATCTTCCATGACACGGAAGAGGTCACTGTTCGATCCCAGTATCGCGCATCATTTGTTTTCGCAGGTCAGAAGCCCCGCCCCGCCTCGGAGGGGCGGGGCTTCAGTCGTTCAATGGCGATGAAATGGCGATGGCCCTCGGAGCCGTCTCCCACCGCCGTCACGGAAGGCTGCGGCCCGCCTCCATCCGAAGCGCTGACCGGCAAGCGGCAGTTTCGGCGCGCGGGGGTCACAACCGCACCACATTCTGTGACACTTTGACGGGCTGTGTCCCGCAGTGATAGCGCGAGAAGGGAATCTGCTGTGTCCGGAATGCTCAACAGACGCAAGGCACTCGCTCTCGGTGGTGGTGCCGCACTCGGCGTCCTGGCCGCCGGTACCGACACGGCCTCCGCCGCGACGGGATGGATCCGGCTGCCGATCGTCACCGCCAACATCGGCCGCGACAACCTCGGGGCGCGCGAGGCCGCGATCGACGCCGTCCGCAACTGTGACCCCCTGGTGCGGCCTCTGGTCGGCTGGCAGGAAATCAACGAGGGCGACACCGGTGAGCCCGCGATGATCGACCACTACTTCGGGCCGCTGTACAACAACGCGTTCCTGCGGCACAACTCGTCGTTCCGGATCCCGATCTCGATCCCGCAGCCGTGGGAGGTGGCGAGCGCGAAGACCACGTATGTGCACGGCGGCATCAGCGGGGTGACCCCGCCGCGCTGGATCAACGAGGTCGTGGTGCGCCACCAGAGCCACCCGACGCTCCAGTTCGCGCTGATCAACTCGCACTACATCGCGAACGCGTACAACGGCGACCAGCGCACCGACCTGCGCGACGAGTGGAACGAGCACAAGAGAATCCACGCCAGTCGCGTGCTCGCGCACCACAACGTCGGGCGCCTGGTCTTCTGGACCGCGGATACCAACAACCCGAACTACTACAAGGCCACCAGCCTGGACGCGGAGCGCCGGTGCTTCGGCACCGGGATCGACCGCATCAACTGGCTGGCAGGCAATGGCGTCGTCCAGGAGCAGTTCATCGACACCAAGACTGTGGACATGCGCGTGGACGGGCATGACGCCCGGGTCGCCGTCTTCCAGGTCCGCCTGGCCTGACGGCACGCACGGGCCGGGCGCCGCACCGCCCGGCCCGTGCCATGGCCGAGCTCTCGAAGGAGCAGAACCCTCATCCGCGGCGAGCCGGCCTAACGGACCACGCGCGTCACACTGTCGGAAAGCCATCGTCCCGAACAGGCTCACCAACCGCTGTCCGGAAAACGGGTCGGCGGACGACCGTCCATTGTTGCGGATCGCCGGCATGGACCTGATCACCGTCGATTCGGCCGCCGCCGCTCCGAAGCCGGCGCAGTGAGCGCCGCGACGCACCGACGGGACCCGGCGACGAACTCGGGCTTCCGCGACATGATCGACGAGCCGTTCGCCGGTGTCGGCGCGAGCCTGTACGCCGAGCAGGAAAGGACCGGCGCGGAGCCGAGTCTGCGCCGGGCCCGGTTCTGCGTCCGGTCCAGCTCGGCGACGTACTCGGCGGCGACCTCGCTGGAGATGCGGTCGACGTAGCCGCGCGCCGCCATGGCGCGAGCATATTCGAGGGCGGTGACCGGCGCCGATACCGTGCCGCACCATCGGCAGCGCCGCTTCGACATTCGACGAGCAGGACCCGAGTGTCAGCCCGCGGATGTCGCCGTCGGCACCGGCCTCCGGGATGCGTTCGAGGATGTCGTCGGCGTACGACGCCACATTCCCCAACAGTTCGACGGTGACCCTTTTTGTTTGCGCGATCCCGCCACCGCGGTCTATCTTCCTCCATGTCCGATAAGTGTTCCACTGTGTTCGCATATCGGACGCCGTTATCCGGCCGACTCGACGAGGAGCGAAAGTGACGAACGTGCCCGCCTCGCACGAAACGGCCGATCCGAGGTCCGGTGTCAGCCGGTCGGCGTTCAGGCGGGTACTGGCGGGCAGTACCGCCGGCGCGGTGCTGGAGTGGTACGACTTCGCGCTCTACGGAATCCTGGCGGCCACCGTGCTCGGGCCGCTGTTCTTCCCCGGTGGCGACGGGTTCGCCCAGTTGCTGCTCGCGCTGGCGACGCAGGGACTCGGTTTCGTCGCGCGACCGATCGGCGGCATCGTCTTCGGGCATCTCGGCGATCGACTCGGCCGCAAACCCATGCTGGTGACCACTTTCCTGCTTCTCGGGCTGTCGACCTCCGCGATCGGGCTGCTCCCCACCTACTCTCAGGCGGGCATCGGGGCGACGATCTCGCTGGTCGCGCTCAGGCTGATCCAGGGTTTCGCCCTCGGCGGCGAGTTCGGCGCGGCGGTGCTGATGGTCAGCGAGTACGGAAGCCCGAAGCGGCGCGGCTTCTGGTCGGCGTGGCCGCAGGCGGGAGCGCCGCTGGGCACGGTGCTGGCCACGGCCGTGGTCGGCGGGATCGCCTTGGTACTGCCCGAAAACGCCTTCGACCAATGGGGGTGGCGCGTCGGTTTCCTGTTCGCGATTCCGCTTCTGGTCATCGGTTTCTGGATCCGGCGGCGCATCGACGAGTCGCCGGTGTTCCAGGAGGCGCAGGCACGGGCCACGGCATCCGCGGACGCCGTCCGGGAGCGGTCGAGCATCCTCGAGACACTCGCCCACCCCGGTCCCGTCCTCCGCGGTCTCGGCGTGCGGCTGGGCGAGAACGTGGCCTTCTACGTCTACACCGTCTTCGTGGTCGCCTATGCCACGAAGACCTTCGGCTACGACAAGTCCGACGTCCTCCTCGCCGTGGCCGTCGGGTCACTGCTGCAGTTCGCGGGGATGCTGGCCGGCGGCTACTGGTCGGACCTCGTCGGACGGCGTATCGCCATGCTGGTCCCGGCGGCGGGCCTCGCGGTGTGGGCACCGGTCTTCTTCGCCGTCGTCCAAGCCGGCAATCTGCCTCTGCTCTATCTCGGCGTCGGTGTCGGCGCGGCATTGCACGGACTCCTGGCCGGACCGGAAGCCGCCTGGATCGCCGAACTCTTCCCGACCCGCCGCCGTTTCGCCGGTGCTTCCCTGGTGTTCCAAGGCTCTTCGATCATCGCCGGCGCGCCCGCGCCCCTCATCGCCGTGTGGCTGGCCGAAAAACAGGGCCCCACGGCGGTCGTGCTGTACCTTGTCGGCACGATCGCCGTCACCCTCGTCGCTCTGCTCCTCAGCACCGAAACCCGGGGCACCGACCTGAATTCCGACAGCCGGTGACGGTGAGCACCTTGTGGAGGCCGGCGTGGTGAAGGAGCCGCTGTACCGCCGCGTGAACACCCGGGCCAGGTCCGTCCACCACGACCACGGCGGCGACTACCGACATCAGCGCAACACGAAAACCGAACGCGTCTCCGACCTGACGCGCGGGTCCATGGGACGACGGGAACGCCGGGGCCTGGACTACACGCCGTTGTTCCGGTTCCTGCTCGGCAAGATCGGCGCGGACTGGGACGAGGTGCGCGACGAGGCCGCCGCCCGGCTCGACTCCGCCGACCCGATCCATTGGCTGGTCGCTCGGCAGCCGCACGAACGACGCGAATACGTGCGGATCGGCGAAGCCAGTTACTACAGCGGCCTCTACGTGGACGACGACAACCGGTTGCAGGTCGTCAACCCCGAACTGGGTGCCGGCGATCTGGAGCCGACCTGCCCATGCTGCACCCACACCTTCAACGGCGTCCGGTTCACCCGGAAGTACCGGCCACCGCGGTGATCCCGGCTGAGAGGACGAGCTCAGGCCGTGCTCAGACGAAGGAGGGATCGTTCCGCTGATCACCGTCCCGCCGAGAATCCGTGTCGCCGCTTACCTCCCCGAAGGCGGCCCTGCGGGAAGTCGTCGAGGAAACCGGGTTGGGCGGCGTCACGATCGTCCGGGCGCTGACGACCGAGGACAAACCCACCCGATGCCCGGCATGACGACAACGCCTCTCAGCGCACTCACCGCGACCGATGAAAGGACAGTCCCATGAAGGTCCTGGCGGTAGGCGGAACCGGCTTCATCGGACAGCACATCGTGCGTGAACTACTGGCACGCGGGCACGACGTCACGGTGCTGGTCCGCACGCCACCCACGAACCTCCCCGCCGCCGTGACAGTCCAACTCGGCGACCTCACCGATCTGTCCGAAGATCGGCTCGACACGATCGTCGCCGGGCACACGGGCATCGTCGTCGCATCGGCCGCCGCCGTCGCCGCACCGCGCGGCGTCGACATCACCGCGTTCTTCCATGACACCAACGTCGCACCCGTGGTCAGGTTGCTCACCGCCGGCTGCCGGGCGCAGTGTGACCGCGCTGTCATCCTCGGCAGTTTCTACGCGACCTTGCAGCGCGAACAGCCGGCACTCCGCCTGGCTGAACTCAGCCCCTACATCGCCAGCAGAATCGAACAAGCTGAGCACGCACGCGCCGCGGTCAACGCGGAAACTTCCGTGGCCGTTCTCGAACTCCCTTACGTCGCAGGCACGACCCCCGGCCGGCAATCACCTCTCGAACCCATGCTGCACAGCATGTCCATCGGCAACGCGGGCATACTCGCCTACCCCGGCACCACCGCCGTCGTCACCGTCACCCAAGTCGCGCAAGCAGTCGTAGCGGCGCTGGACCGTCGCGCCAACGGCGACTATCCGATCGTCACCGCGAACATCCCCTGGGCCGACCTCTTCACCCGCCTCGCAACCGCTGCCGGCCACCCTCCGAAACGCATCTGGAAGCTCCGTCCAAGCGCCATCCGACTTCTGATCCGCACGGAAGGCATCAGACAACGCCGCCACGGATTCACCGTCGGTTTCGACCCGACACAATGGAGCAACCTGCACGCCACCACCATGGCCCTCGACCCGGACATCGCCCGCGCAGAACTCGGCGTCGAGCCCGACGACCTCACCGAAGCCCTCCGAACGCCACCCCGGCATCATGAGCCATGATGACCACAACCTGATCCGCAACCGGACGCTGATCTGACGGTTTGCCTGCCCATCGAGGCAACGTCGAGGGCGTGAGCCGGGACGGGCGTGTCGTCTGCTGGTAGTGGCCGAAGCGCGGGTCGGCCCAGTCTGCGTACGCGTGGCGGCCCGTACACCAGGGCGACAGATCGAACGGCACCGCCGGGATAGGCCGTACGGACCCATCGACCGGCAGTTTCGGCGTTTTCAGTCGCATTGGCGATTGGGGTCACATAGTTTGCAACTGGCGCACTTGTCCGTCCACAAGTAACCGGGAGAGCAACCGGTCACCCCGGTGAATCGTGCTCGACATCGAGGCGGCAGGGCTTGCCGCCTCGATCGTGGTGGCCGGGTGCTCCTCCTGACCGACACCACTCTTCTTGCCCAGTAAAGGATTCAGCATGCGCAAGTGGACCAGATTACTTGTGGCGGGCGTGCTCGCCACGACCGCCGCGACAGCTGTCATGGCGGTCAATACGGCCGGTGCGGCCGACGGTGTCTCGACCGCGGCCGCCGAGTCGAAGTTCCCACTCGCCGACCCGGACACCGTCCAGGCGAAGGACGGCACGTACGTCACTTACGGCACCACGGTCGGCGCCGGTGTCGGCGCCCGGTGCGGCGTGACCGGCAAACTGTTCGTGCCGGTGCTCGTGCACGGCTCCGGCAACACCGTCGGTGTGGGCACCTGCGCGTCGGCCGATGCACTGCCCAACGGGCCGGGTAGCTGGGCGGAGGGCAACATCTGGGCGCCCGGCGTCGTCCGCTTCGGCGACACGTACTACATGTACTACACCGCGTCCAAGCGGGGTACCGGCCAGAAATGCCTCGGCCGCGCCGTCTCGGGCAGTGCACGGGGGCCGTTCACCAATCCCGTCGAGTGGGCGTGCCCGGGCAGCGGCCGCTGGGCCATCGACGCGAACCCGTTCGTCTCGGGCAGCGCCATGTACGTCGCCTACCGGGACGACGCGATCACCTCGTACCCGGAGACCGGCATCTCGGTCGTGCGCACCCATTCCAACGGCATGGCGGACTGGGCCACCCGCCGGGACGCGTTGAAGAGCACCGACATCGGCTGGGAGACCACCCGGATGAGCGGCGGCACGCACGTGATCGAGAACCCGTCGATGTTCAAGTCCGCCGACGGTTACTGGTACCTGGCCTACTCCGGCAACAACTGGGACAGCGCACGGTATTCGACCGGCATCGCCAGGTGCGGCACCGGCCCGATCCCGTCGACGCGCTGCACACCACGGCAGAACGGGGCCGAGCGGCCGTACTTCGGGTACACCGGCACCGGGGGCCTCAACCCCTACCGCGGCCTGCCCGGCAACCACCCCGGCCCAGGCGGTATGGACTTCTTCCAGGCGGCCAACGGCCAGTACCACGCGGTCTACCACTGGTGGAACGGCAGCAGCCGGTTCCCGATCGTGGCGACGGTCCTCCGCAACGACGGCGGCTTCTACCTCAGTTAAGCGCCCCTGATCCGGACGTCTCACCAGGCGTTCGCTGAAAGGGCTTTCACCACACCCGGCTTGTCGGGAACGGCGCGTTCATCACGCCCACCACCATGAACGCGCCGTTCACCCACGTCGGCCAGGACCGCCGCCTCCACAGCCGGTCGGCCGGTGACCAGGCCGAGTGCACCGCCGATCGAGGACACGACCGCCGGGCCCAGGATCCCGGCTCTTCCAGCTTTCGCTGCCGTGTTTCGACCCCGTGCCGCAGCAAGACGGTCAAGCTGATCACCAGCACGATGGTGGTGAGCACGAAACTCCACAGCACCCCGGGTGACCGCGCGGCCAGGTTTGCCGGCCACGATCACGCCGGTCAGCGGCAAGGTCGGCGTGCGCGTCCGGTAGCCGGGTGAGAACGGCTCGCCGAACCTCATCGGCGGGCTCCTTCAGTGTCCGCCGCCGCGACGGGCGGACGCCTCCATCTCGGCGACGACGCTTTCGACCTCGGCCAGATCTCCCCTGGTGCACCGGATGCCGGGGTGGCGACTCCGGCATCGAGCTCGACGGTGACGCAGTAGGGTCTTTGACGACCCGGCCGGTACGGGGCGGGTGCTTCGACAAGGTCACCTCTCCGAGCCGGTTCGCCCCGAACTGCCCGACCGAGGAAGAGTTGACCCGTGAGCATCCCGGAGAGCCCGAACTGGGCCGAATTCGCCGTGAACCTGGGCGAACTGCTGTACGAGTTGCCGCCGACGGCGAAACTGGTCATGCACGCGGAGGGCAACCGCTTCGTTCAATTCTCGGCGGAGCAGGACCCGCAGTACCCCGACCTCGTCACCGATATCTACGCGGGGCTGGTGAGCAACGAGTTCGTCGACGAGCGGTGGCGAATGTCGCCCGCCGACCACGAGAACCTGGTCGCGGCCGGATGGACGCCGCCGGACGACGGCCTTCCTGAATGGAACAGGAGCGTCTTCGCGGGCGGCCCGGAAGGCTGCACCGAACTGGCACGGCAGGTCACCACTGCACTACAGACCGCGCTGCGAGTCGCGTGGCCGGCCGACCTGGTGGTCGACGGCTGGGTCGACCGGTCCGACCGCGCCCTCACCGTGACCGGATTGGGGCTGGGGCAGGGAAAGATCAGCGAGAGCAACGCACGCGCCATGGTCCACTACCACCTTCGACGGGAGCAGCTCGGCGGCTCGACCAAGGGGATCAAGGCCTTCCGGATGGACACCGGCTGGGTGCTGCACTACCCGCCAGGCACCCCTGCTCCCGGCGAACCGGACGACTTCGGCGACCGGAACTTCTACGTCTCCGACGACCACCTCATCGAACGCCGCCCCCTCAACGCGGTCCCCGCCACGTTCCAGGCAGACTTCGAACAGCGCTACCGAACCCGCAACGGCCTCCGCCCTGATGCCGGTTAGGCCCAGAATCCAGAGCACCCGGCCACGTCGGTGAAACCCGAGGAGCTCGAACAGGGCAACAAGTCGGTGCCAAGATCTTGCGCGGCAACGGCAACTGCGCAAGAAACCTTGACAGAACGGCGACAGGACGCCGCATCAGACGTGCCCGCGGCCTCGATGTCACCATACGTGAGGCTGCCTCGAATTTGCTCTCTGCCAAGGAGTGTGTTCTTGAAGGATCTTCCAGGTGTGACCATCGACGAGACCGGCGACGGTACCACTCATCGATGGGCCACCGATCCGGCACTTGGCGACGTTCCCGTTCAACTGGTCGAGTCGGTTCGTGAAGTGTTCGAAGATTCAGGACTCGTAGTGACTCGTCCCGCCGTCCGGGAAGTCGAGAGTGCGGAATACGGCGCATGTCGACTTGCTGTCGACGATCGGAGTATCGCGTTCCGTGTCGCCAAAACAACGCCCACCAAGGTCGGACAGTTCGTGACGATGTGGACGAGAGCCGATCCGGACAGTGAGATCGCACCGTTCGATACCAGTGACTCGATCAGCTCGGCCGTGATCGCGGTCTTCAACAAGGATCATCGCGGGCTCTTCATATTCAACAGCCGGGAACTGGTGCGTCGCGGCATCATGTCGGCCGAGGGAAAGGGCGGCAAACGTGCGATGAGAGTCTACGCGCCTTGGGTTCAGGTGGAGTCCAAGCAGGCGGTTCGGACCAAGCGATGGCAGGTCGAACGGTTTGTTCAGATACAGCCCCGGATTCCGTTCACCCCGGATCTACTGCGACAGCTTCTGCGGGAGGATTGCCCAGACCTGTAGTGCTCCTCGCGAGACGAACACCAGGTTCGTCGGGCAGGGCAGCTCAGGTCCGTCGCGCATGGAGGACGGCTTGCCAGCGGGCTTCGATCTCCGTCTGTGAGGTGAGGGGGCGGAGGTCGGGATCGAACATCGATCCGAACTCCTGCCGTGTGGTCGTCCACGGGATCCCCGCCGCGTCGTCCAGGATCCGCATGAGGGTCAGCGGAGACAGCCGAAACGTTTCGTGTGCCCGGAGGAACTCGATCAGCTCGACGAGGTCACATCCACGCTGGACCATCCGGTCGACCGCGCCCGCTACGGAGTCCACGTGCCCAGCCTACGCCGCCAGACGGGTGGCTGATCCGCTCGCGGGTTCTCGAGGATCGTGGTGGCGATGTCGGCGAACTGGTCGAGTTCTTCGGGCGTGAGCCGGTCGATGACAAGGCGCCGGACCTCCTTGGCGTGACTGGGCGCGGCCTGCTTGAGCGCGGTGAGACCTTTCGCCGTGATCACCGCCTCCATGCCACGCGAGCCGCATCGTTCCCGCGTGACCAAATGCTCCACCACTGCATGGCTTCGGCCGGCCACCAGCACGTCGGCGAATGGGCATCCGCGGACTACGCTGCCGTGGTATCCGCGCCGGCGAAAGCGGGAAAGAGCAAGGCGGCGGCGAAAGCCACACCGGCCGGAGGGCAGGTGGAGCGACATTCCCGTCAGTCCTGGCGCTTCTCGCGTGTCCCGGCCGCCGACACCGCCATCGCGCGAGCGTCGTCCGCCGCGCCCAGACCGCTGAGGAGCTCGGCGTACTCGTCGAGGGCGTCGGCGAGATCGAGGTGGGCGAGGAACTTTCCGGCGCGAACGCGAGCGCGTTCCCAATCGAGCGAGGATTCGAAATCGGCGCGGGCCTCGACTTCCCGGCCCAGCGCCGCGTGCGCCCGCGCCCGGAGCCGCAACCACGAAGGCAAACCACTGGGACCCTCCGCCGGATTCTCGCCCTTCCGGTGCGCGGCGTCGACGAGTTCCTCGGCAAGCGCGAGAGCCCCGGTGTGGTCCCCGACCCTGAGGCGAAGCTCCGCTAGACGCGTGCGCGCATGCGCGAGCTCGCTGCTTGCCGGCTCGGTGCGCAAAAGGTCAAGACACTCGGACGCGAAGACGATGCTCTCGTCGAGCCGCTGCTCCGCTTCGAGCTGCATGGAGTAGTTGTTCAGGGTGGTACCGAGCAGTTCCCGTCGCGCGGGAACATCGGCTGCCCCCGCCCGCGCGTACGCGATGATCGCGCGCGTCGCGTCCTCGCTGTCCGCCTTCAGCCGCGCGTTCGCCGGAACACGCTCGACATCCCGCTGCGCCATACGCAGCCGCATTACCCACAAGCCCGGATCCTCATCGAACCCCGCCCGCGCCATCGCCAGCACAGCGGCGAGATCAGCCACCACCCCATGGCCATCTCCACCCTCGACACGCCTCCGTAGCGTGCTGTGCAGCGCATCGAACTCCGTCACCGCGCTCAACGTCACCTCACTCCCGCCCACACCCCCACAATGCGCAACGACAATACCCGCCGGTGTCGTGATGCGACTCCGAAACGAGGTGGACCGCTTCAACCGGTTCCGTGCTTACCGAGCTCTTTTGGCGCCAGAGAACCAGATCGGTATTCGCAGCCGATCACATACGAAACGCACAGCACAAAGATCGTTCGGAACGGAGCGCGCCGAGGCTCAGCGCAGATCGATCCCGATGCGGTGCTCCGCGAGTAGGTCCAGCAAGTCCTCCAGGGTGATCGCCGGAGCCAGCCGACGCCGGTCGTAACCGCCGACCAGGTGCTCGCGGGCAACGGCCGAGTCGTGCCACACCAGTCGAAACGGAGCCTGGGCGCCGAACCGTCCGCGGAGGCAGTCGTCCAGGCCGTCGAGGGTCCAGCCGAAGTACCCGCCCGGGCCGTTGATCGCTTCGCCGATAGCGCAGTAGAACCCTTCGACGTCGGTCACGAACCGGCCGTCGAGGTCGTAGGTGGTTCCGGCAGGCCGGTCCAGCGCGCCCGTCAGGTGACCGAGCGCGACTCCTGACCACTGGCGCCGCAGATCACGATCGTAGTCGGCCCACAGGTTCGGCCGGGTCGGCCGTCCAGCGCGCCAGTGCTCCAGGATGTCGAGAGTTCCCTTTGGTAAGGGCTCCCCTGCGTCCACCTCGACGGTCACGTCCAGGAATCCGGCACCGAGTGGTGACGGCTCGACCGAGTCGACCGTTCCGGACACCGCGGCACCGACCACCTCGACGGCGGAACCATCGGTGGCGATCGCGTGGACCCAGGCGCGGACGCGGCGCCGACGCAGGCTTGCCCGAGTCGGCTGTCCCACCGCATCGAGCGCGGCCAGCAGGGGAGGTTCCGGTCGGCAACCGAGGAGCCGGACCTGCCGCACCGATGGTGCTGCTTGCTCGCGGAACACACCCGTGATGTCCCCGCAGGTGCCGCAGGAGGTCCCGTCCCAGGTCGCCAGGACGAATTCGTCGACGTCGCGGGGACGTACCACCGCATCCGTGCGATGACCGACGTGGACGAATCCGCCGAGGTCGATGTCCATCTTTCCGGGCACGGTCGCATTCGGTCGCTGTGCGAGTACGACGACGTCGCACAGATCCTCTCCCCACCACGACTGCGATGTGCCCGGCGGCGTAAGCGCACTCAAGGAGATGTTGCCCAGCCACGCCTGTTCGGTACCGAGTGCTTCGGCAGGCAGCCGGCCGAGGAGATCGACGAGCATTCCTTCCGGGGCGCAGCCGACAAGCGTGAACCGCTCCCGCTGCCGGGGCGGCAGGTCGACGAACAGTCCTTCGATTTCGGCACACACCGCCAACGGGACGTCGTCCTCGGCATCATCGAAACCGATCTCGCCGCAAATGAGCCAACGCGGGCCTATCGGATGCGGCCACGTCCACCGCCGCACCGGTGAAAACCCGGTGCCGCGGTTGGTCATCACGCCGCGACCCTACCGGCAGGAGACACTCAGCCCAGCACCGTGCCCGAGTTCGCGGTGTTCCGGCCGCGCTTACGAGAGAACGCACCCAGGTCGATCTCCAGGCCGGTGTGCGGGGCCCGGAACCGGACGGGCGACGCGTCGTGGTCGACGCCGTTCTCCACCTGGTCGATCAGCTCCGTCATCAGCTGCCCCACGACCGGCGCGTTCTTGAACTGGTTGCCGCTCGTTCCGATCGCGAGGTAGAAGCCCTCGAGTTCGGTGCGGTCGTAGATCGGAGTCCAATCGTCGGCGACGTCATAGACGCCCACCACGCCGCGCGCCCGGTTGGGCACCGCCAGGTCGGGCAACCGCCGCGCGGCCCGCGTCACCTGAGCCTCGAAGACCGCGGCTGTCGGGTGGATGTCGACGGCGTCGGGGTCGTCGGTCCACTGCATCGGATCACACTCCGGTTCCGTTCCGCCGACGAGCAGAGCACCTCCTCCTTCACCGCGGAAATAGGTGCCCAGATCCATGTCCGCCACCACGGGCCCCGCATAGCCCTCCGGAACCGGCACGTGCGCTACTTCCTGCCTCATCGGGCGCACAGCGACCGTGAAGTCGGAACCCACGCCGGCCAGCCGATTCACCGCGCCCGACCACGGACCGGCCGCGTTGACCACGACGGCACAGGGAATCCGGGTGCCGTCCGACAGTCGCACCGACGTCACGCGCCCGCCTGCCTTCTCCACCGCTGTCACCGTGCTGCGAAAGCGGAACTCCGCCCCACACGCCGAGGCCGCGGAGGCGAGGTTCACGGCGGCGAGGCTCGGGTCCGAGACGTAACCGGCATCCGGGGTGTACACGCCACCGAGCGAGTGTTTCGCGTCCTCCCAGAATTCCTCGTCGTCGAGCCGCTTCGGCGGCCAATGACGGCCGGCGTCGATACCTGGAACGCGCTCGGCCAATGTCGCGCTGTCCCATTCCTCGTAGGGAACACCGATCGCATCGAACAACGGAAGCCACGACGTACGCGGAGCCGCCTCGACGTCCAGCATGACCAGCCCAGTCTTGCGGAACATCGCGAGGTCGCCGACCTCGTGCCCGAGGTGGCCGGCCCAGTCGAGCCAGCCGAAATGCGCTTCCCACGCCGTCGCCACCCCGGCGGTGGTGGAGAAGTTGAACCGAACGATCGCACTCGATGCCGAGGTCGACCCCTGTCCGGCTCCTGGGGCTCGATCGAGCACGAGCACCCGGTGCCCCGCCCGCGCGAGCTCAAGGGCGATCGACGAACCGATCACCCCTGCCCCGATCACGACCACATCGGCACTCATACGTCGCCCTCTCTCCTGAAGCAGCGTCTACAGGGCACGGCAGGTCCTGAGGTAGCTGAGGAACGAAGCCTGCAAGCCGGTCACGTGCGTTTCGCGCAGCACCGCGCTGGTGACGGCCGCGCCGCTAGCGGTCAGGCGGTGCAGGACGGTGGCCGCGGTCTTCGTGAGGCTCTGGTAGACGGCGAGGTCTCCGAGAAGCTCTCGGTCGTTGATGGTCAGGTGAAGCTTGGCGGCAGGCTGGCTGTCGCCCATTTCGTCGAGCCGCGCGAAGATCTGACTGTCTTCACTGACGACACCGGGGCTGCCCGCTCCGATGCTGTCGAAGAGCGTGCTGCCGGTGAGCCAGGTGTAGAGACTGAAGAGTCCGCCGTAGGAGTAGCCGAAGAGGCCGTGACCGCTCGCGGCCGTGCCGTAATCGCGTTCGATCCGCGGGTGCAGTTCCGCGGTGAGGAAGCCCAGGAACTCGTCGGCGTGGGTGTCGCGCAGTTCGGCGAGGTAGGCGTCGGATTCTTCGCGTGTCCTCGCGCCCGCTTGGAATCCCGCCTCCACGGCATCGATGAGTTCCTTGGCGATGGGCTCGCCGGGTGGCACGAGGTCCCTGTTGCGCAGGCGATCCCAATGCTGTGCGTCCTCGCCCGCATAGCCGACGCTGACTTGGATGTAGGGCTGGATCTGTTGCAGGGGGTCTTTCTGGGTGACGATGAGCGGAGCCGTCAGGCCCACGGCCCAGTTGCCGTCGAGCACGTACACGACAGGCGCTTGCGTCGTGGCGGGGTCGTAGCCCGGTGGCGTGGTGACCCAGACGCCGTAGTCGTGCCCTCCGCTGGAACGCAGCTCGAAATAGTCGGTGTCGGCGAGGCAGCCCTGCCATATGGTGCTCATCGAAGGTCCTTCACAATTCGGCCGGCCTTGAGAACGAGGACGGCATTGGCGGGATCAGCGAACAGCTCCGGGTCTTCTACCGGGTTGCCGTTCCACAACACGAGGTCGGCCTGCGCGCCGGGAGCGATGACCCCGACTTGGCCGGACAGGCCGAGGATCTCGGCGTTGGTCTTGGTGGCTGCCACGAGAGCTTCCATCGGCGTCTCGAGTTCTGCGCGCAACCTGAGCTCTTCGCCTCGGCGGCCCTGAGCCGGGCCGATGAGATCCGAACCCAGCCCGATCCGCACCCCGGCCTCCTTGGCGACAGCGAGCGCTTCGGCCATCCGCTCACGAACACCCAGCACCCGATCGCGGGTCGACTCGTCGAGGCCCGCTCCGGCGGTGTCGTTCAGCAGTTGCTCGACGACGGCGAACGTGGGCACGAGTGCGACCTCGCGAGTGGCCATCAGGGTGGCCGTGGACTCATCGAGGTCGGTGCCGTGCTCGACACAGCGCGCCCCGGCCTCGACGGCGTTCCGGATGCCGTCGTTGTTGTGGGCGTGAACCGTCACGTAGGTGCCCCGGGCCGCGGCTTCCTGGACAGCGACGGCGATCTCCTCGACGGTGAACTGGGTGTCGGTCAGCCGGTCGTGGGCGCCGACCACTCCGCCGGTCACGCAGAGCTTCAGGAAGGAGGCTCCGCGGCGGAAGGCCTCGCGCACGTTGGCTCGCAGCTCGTCCGCGTTGCCGGACATCGTGGACAGGGCGCACAGGCCGGGTAGGTGGTGGCTGCTCCACAGCTCGGTGGGTTCCCAATCGGCTCCGTAGTAGCCGTGCCCGCCGATCTGGCACTGAACCGGTCCGCACGACAGCACGCGTGGCCCCCTGACCTTGCCCTTCGCGATCGTCGTGACGAGGCCGCCGTCGACCCCGCCGGTGTCGCGAACGGTCGTGAAGCCGGCATCGAGCGTCGCGCCGGCCGTGGCGAAGATGTCCGCCGCGATCTCAGCGGCGCTTATCCGGAACGAGAACTGCGGCCCGATCGGGCTCGACAAGCCCAAGTGGACGTGAGCGTCGATCAGGCCGGGCGTCATCGTCAGCCCGTCGGCATCAAGGCGCTCGCCGCGTGCGCCTGCTGCCCCGACCTGGGTGATATGCCCGTCTTCGACGCTGACGCCAACGTTGACCGGGTCGCGACCTGATCCGTCGACGACCGTCGCGCCGACCACCTGAACACGTCCCACGAGTCGTTCCCTCCACCGTTGCGAGCCGACTGCGACCATGTGCGAGGCGACACGGCGTCGTCAGTGCTTCTTTTCCAATGGATAAACTGTGGGAGTGATCTTGTCAAGCACGGAACGCAAAGGGGACGCACGCGAGCGCCTTCTGGCTCGGCTTCTCGACGCCTTCGACGAGACACTTCCCTCACCGGAGGTGTCGCTCCGTGAGATCGCCGCCCGGGCCGAGACCAGCCACGCTCTCCTGCGATACCACTTCGGGTCGCTCTCGGGCGTCTTGGCGGCCATGCTCACGGCACAGCGATCACGGGACAACGAGGCGCTTTTCGAGGCCGCCCGGCAGAGCACCTTCGACGACCTCGTCGTGGCGATCTGGCGGACCTACACTCGTCCGGAGCAGCTGTCGCGTGTCCGCGGCTTCTTTCACGTCGTAGGGCTGGCCGCGTACAGCCCACAGGACTTTCGTGAGTTCATCGGCTCGCTCGACGACCTGACCAAGATGCTGGCCTCGCTCGCGGAACGCGAAGGGCTCGACGCCAAGGAAGCGCTGACCATGGCCACCGTCACCATCGCCGCGATTCGTGGCCTGCTCCTCCAAGAGGTCCTGACGCCGGCGGTCCACTCGGAGGACGCGGTCGCCTTGATCCTGCGCATGAGCAAGATTCCACGGACATGCCCGGAACCTTGAACAGGTAGCGGCCTTTCACCACACATGAGCCCTTTCGACGCCTACTCCCGAGCAGCGATGTGGCTGCGATGGGAGGAGGCACGTGTATCACCAAGGGGAATTCAGTCGCTGTGGCAAGCGTCTTCGACCTACCATCACAACGAGCCCGCCCAAGGCGCATCTACCCGGTAAGGGTGCGTCCTGCCCGTCGCACGGTGGGGGTGGCTGCCCGTTCGAGCCGGGCCGGGTCCGGGGAGCTCACGCCTCGACGGGAGGTGTCGGGGTTCCCTCGTCAACGCACGTTCATCGTCATGAGCGCTCGCGCGATGCGCTCTATTCGGATTTGAAACCGGACAGTCTCAAGTCGGCGCGAAACCGCCAAGCCAGCTGAAGGCACGCCTTCGCGTTCAGCGACATGTCGTCGTCCTGACAGGATCGCGGATTCCCGGTCGTCTCTTCTCAGCCACGGCCGTTGCTCGCGGGCTTCGCCACCGCCATAGCCATCGGTCCTGGCTATGGCGGTGGCACCGAAACTGTGCGCGGCGGCCGTGGACTGGCGGTCTCGCCGCCGGGGCGAGTCCGGTCAGTCGTCGAGGGCGTCGAGTACGTGTCCGAGATCGACGAACTTGAAGTTCGTGGCGTCCCGGCCCGTCTCTCCCGGCTTGTCGTCACCGTCCTGGACGACGAGCAGGCCGTTGGGGTACTTGCTTCCGAGTGGCTCGTTGAGGACGGCGGCGCCGTCGCTTTCCTCGGTACCGTCGAGGGTCGCCGACGCGGCGGTCACCCGGAAGCCACCTTCGTACTCGTTGTCGTCGCCGAGTTCGCGGTCGTAGGCGGCGAAGGTGTTGTCCCCCTGGCTGGAAGCCAGCAGGTACCCGTCACCGTCCTTCTGCTTGAGCAGAGTGAGCCCTTCGACGTCGGCCGACAGGCGCGTGCCACCGTAACCCGGGTTGGGTCCGGGTACGCATTCCTCGGTCGCCTCGTCATAGGTTCCGGGGATGCCGTATTCACGGACCTTGTCGATGAGCTTCGGAGTGCCTTCGAGGTCGGCGTCCACCCGCCAGATACCGACATCCTCCTGCCCGGCATAGAGGGTGCCGGTCGCGGGATCGACGACCATACCTTCGACCTGGGGCAGTTCACCCGGTTCACCGCACGGAGTCCACGACTTGCCGTTCGGCAGCCTGAACGCGGACGGCAACGCGACAGTGCGCACCTTGCGGTAGGTGACCGTGCCTCCGGCGCCCGCGGTCAGCTCCAGCAGGCTGAGAGCGGTACGTTCCCGCTGGCTGACCACCGCATACGAGCGGCCGCTGGAGGGATCGGTCCACGTGGCGAGGCCATAAGCGGTGCGCTGTTCGTTGATCTCCTCCTGCGACGAGGAGAAGATCGCCGGTGCCGAGGGATCGGTGACGTCGGACAGAGGGGCACCGGGGTCGCCGCCGTCGATGCGGTAGATCCGCAGCCGGTCACGGCCGCGATCACTGGCGACGGCCAGGTCGCTCACACCGGAGCCGACCTTCATACGGTGCACGAGGTCGACGTTGTTGAACCGGCCGGGAGCATCGTCCGGACCGGGCGCTTTCGGCGCCGGTACCGACTGCACTTCGCGGCCGTCGAGGTCGTAAACGCGCAGACCGCCCTCCTTGACCGTGGCGACGACGAGGCTGCGATCCGGAGCCGCGGGGTTACGCCAGATCGCCGGGTCGTCAGCGTCCGCGTTGCCGCCTGCTTCGTCGTCGTACACGGCAGGGGTTTCGGTCGTCGGCTTCACACTGGGCAGAGCATCAGCCGCCACGGCCGAAGGGGGTAGGACCGTGGCGAATGCCGTGATCAGCACGAGACCGCCGACGACGACGCGGGCTCTGGAGGCCTGAGCCATCAAAGTGTTCCTTCCCTGGAGCGAATCGGACAGCCCACTATGAAGTCACCGAGTGACAAGTTACCCGAAAGTAGCGGCACGCCCGGGTGACCAGGACATGAACAAGGCCTGTTCACGATGACCCCCGCCCGCCCCCGGTGCGGGTGGCCGGCTTGTGTCCTTTGTGGACAGTAGACGTCCATCACTGCGGCATGAGCCTCGAAGAGCAGCCGGCACACAGGTGGCCACAAAGGCAGGAACTACCGCCCTTGTGGCGGAACAACCGTCCGACCGCTCGTGGTCGCGGAGTGGGACGCTCCGAGTTCAGCGAAAACCGAACAACAACGAGTTGGGGCAGACCATGCGCAAGTTTTTCGCAGCGATCGTCCTCTTCGCGGGCTGTCTGACCATCGGGGCGACACCGGCGAACGCCACCCAGACCCGCGCGACGGTACTGGCGGACTGCCATACGGCCAACGTGCAGTTCAACTTCGACAACTGGGGCTCCACAGGTGGCTTCCACGCCTACTGCGGCCATGCCCGACACGTCTGGGCCGTCACCGCGTTCTACGACTCCTCCGGAGCACAGATCGCGGGCGGCAGCGGCTACGGCCTTGTCCCCGCCGACGGCCAGTGGCACTGGTTGCACGCGAACACCAACTGGGGAGGCCTCTGGAAACCGGTGTACACCGGCTGCATCTGGATCACCCAGGACAACCCCTCCCCCGGTGGCACCTTTCTGTACAACTACTGCAAGAACATCTAGCCCACTCACGGCCACCTGCACCGAACTGGCGGTTTCGCGTGACTGGCCGTTCAGTCAGCTCACAGGCTTCAAGTCGCTCCGGCGGGGTACCCATGCGGTGCCACTCAGAACAGGAGGACGCCGTGAGTGAAGTCAGCCGAGTCGTCGACGTGCCGCCGGACGCCGTTTTCGCCGTGCTCGCCGACGGCTGGTCGTACGCGAGCTGGGTCGTCGGCAGCTCCCATATCCGTGATGTCGACGAGGACTGGCCTGCTGTCGGTTCGCGGATCCACCACAGCGTCGGACCGTGGCCCTTGCACATCCAGGACGTCACGGTCGTGAAGGCGGTCGAGCCCGGCGTTTCCCTGTCGCTGGAGGCGAGGGGCTGGCCGCTCGGCGCGGCGGCGGTCGAGGTCACGCTCCTCCCCCGCGGCGAAGCCAAGACCGAGGTCCGGATGAGGGAAAGCGTCGTGCGTGGTCCCGGCAAGGTGCTGCCCGAGGCGGTTCAGGCGCTCGTCGCCAAACCACGCAACACCGAGGCCCTCGCCCGATTGGCGGATCTGGCGACCGGGAAGTACACCGACCGCAAGGGCACTCAGCGGTAGACCGCCCGGTTCGCCGCGGCGATCACCGCCGCGTAGCCCTTGCCGAGCACTCCGGCCCTGGCCAGCGCGGCGCGGGCCGCGTTGGCACCGGGGCCGCCATGGACCGCGCCTCCCGGATGCGCCGACGCGCCCGCGAGGAACAACCGGTCCACCGGCGTGTCCGCGCGGCCGAGGCCGGGGACGGGGCGGAAGAACAGCTGCTGGTGGATGGCCGTGGTCCCGCCGCTGATCGCGCCCCCGACCAGGCCGGGATCGTGGGCCGCCAGTTCGAGCGGGCCCTGCACGTACCGGCCCTGGATCACGTCGATGAACCCCGGCGCGTTCGCCTCGACCGTCTTTTCGATCCGTGCGACCTGCCGGTCGAGCGCCTCCCGGTTCTCCATCAGCCCGCGGGGAACGTGGGTGTACGCCCACGCCGCCTCGGTACCGGGCGGCGACCGATGCGGGTCACTCGTCGTCATCTGCCCGAACAGCAGGAACGGATTCCGCGGGCTCCGGCCGCGGACCAGGTCGCCGCCGAACGCCGACAGACCGTCCAAATCCGCTCCGAGGTGGATGGTGCCCGCCCCGCGAGCGCCTTCTGCCGTCCACGGGACAGGACCGGACAACGCCCAATCCACCTTCACCGTGGCGCTGTCCCATTGGAACCGGCCGAGATCGGCGAGCAGCCGCGAGGGAAGCCAATCCGACGGGACCATCTCGCCGTACAACGTCGGTGCCGGGACGTCCGCGAGCACCGCCTTGCGGGCCCGGATCGGGTTCCCGTCGCCGTCTCGCACGCCCATCGCCCGTCCGCCCGCGACGAGCACTTCCGTTACAGGACAACGGCATCGGACCTCGCCGCCGCGGGCGGCAAGCCGTCGGACCAGTGCCGTGATCAGCTCACCGGCTCCACCGACCGGTACGGGAAAGCCGACGTCCTGCCCGATCATCGCGAGCAGCCAGCCGAAGACCGCGCTGCCCGCGTTGTCCACGGAAATATCGCTGTGCGCGGCGTTCCCGGCCAACAGCAGTCGAGCACCCTCGCCGTCGAAATGCTCTTCTCCCAACCGGCGGGCGGGCAACGTGAGCATCCGGGCCAGCCGCAGCGCTTCCGCGGTCCCCGTCCGCCGCAGCAGCCGCACAGCCGGGCGCACCGGCGGGAACGGAGTGAACAACGCGTTCAGCAGCGGCTCGCGAATGTCCTGCCACCGCGCGAACAAGCTCCGCCACGCGGCGCCGTCGCCGGGCGCGAACTCGTCGGCCGACGCCGCCGTCCGCTCGATGTCCCGTGACAGCACCGCGCACCGATCGTCGGGCAAGACGTGTGCGAGCACTTCGGGAGCGTGCCTCCAGCTCAACCCGTGGTCCTCGAGTCGCAGTCCCCGCATCACCGGCGATACGGCGGTGAGCGGGAAGAACGCGCTGCAGAGGTCGTTCCGGAACCCGGGCGAGGTGACTTCGCCGGTCCGCACCGCACCGCCCGGCTTCTCCGCCTGCTCCAGCACCAGGACCGACCAGCCTTGGTCGGCCAGGAGGTTCGCCGCGACCAAGCCGTTGTGGCCGGCGCCGATGACGACCGCGTCGAAGACTTCCGTGCTCATCCGTGCCTCCCGATCGTCAGGATTGCGATTGGTGGCTGGGCCTGCCGCGGGCCAGCGGCGGGCTCGCGGCGCCCTTCAGGTCGTCGTCGCCGGATTCGAGGGCGTGGAGCAGCGCCGTCCCGACGTTTCCGGTCGCCCCGGTGATCACAATGCGCACAGCCTGCGCTTACCCTGCCGGGTGATCGCGGAAACCTGTCAGCCCGACGCGAGGTCGACTTCTCCCGCTCGCAAGGCGTCGGACGTGGCTATCGTCGCCTCGATCACGGCGGTGCACGGCCGTCCGTCGGGGCCGTTCCCGAGCGGGGTTGCGTCGGTTTCGACCACGCTGCCGCGCCCTTCGCCGTCGACGATGGTCATCAGCACCGTGCGGGGTTCGGGGCAGGTGAAATCGGCGATCACCGGCACGCCCAGTCGGCGACATCACGTTGTGGCACGAAGACTGCCCGCTGTTCGGAGTCGGCGATCTCGCCCAACGGCCCACGGTGGCAACCCTCCTCGGGTACTGAGGCCTCGCCGGGCACCCGATCCACTCGGTCCCCAACCACGGACGGATCCGCCTGCTGAACCGGCTGGCCGCCTCGAAATCCGGACTGTCCGGTAAGCCCCGCTCGAAGTACCTGAAGGACCCCTTCCTTGCGCCTAGGTACAGGAAGGGGTCCTTCAGGTACTCGGGACTGAGCGGAGGGAAGGGGTCCTTCACCTGAAACGCCCGTCGTTCGTGCTCGGCCCGGGCGAGCAGGTCGCGACGACCCAGTTCCTGGTGCACAGCTTCCGCCGCGCCTGACCGAAGGGCCACGCGGCTTCCATCGGTGTCACGTTTCCGGCGGCCCTCTCGTCCGACAGGGAACACGTCCACCGAAGGAGAACCTCAATGCCGAAACCGTTGCGCGTCGCGATCCTCGTGCAGACCCTCGCCGTCTTCCTCACCCCGATCTCGGCGGGACTCCTGCTGACCGTGCCGTACGGCCATGCACTGCACAGCGCAACGTCTTACACGCTGTTCGTCGTGGCGGTGCTGCACGTGATCACCGCGGTTCTCGTCTGGCGGCCGGGCGGCGGCTCCCCCAAACCTATCGCGCCCGCGGCCGTGTTCCTCGCGCTCACGCTGGCCCAGGTGTTCCTTGGGTTGGCGCAGGTGACGGCCGTCCACGTTCCGCTCGGCGTCGTGCTGTTCGGCTTCAGCCTCATCCAGCTGGACCGTATTCGGCCCGCTCGGGAAACCGCCTTGCGCTCCGCGTACTAGCGGCCTTCTTTCCGCAGACCCGCCGCCTGGGCGGCCCGCTGGTACAACGCCTAGCGGCGAGGTGATACGAGACGGTGCCGGGCGCCGACCTGGCTGATGACGTCGGGCCAGTTGAGCACGCCGGGGGCTGAAGGAACGCACCGAAGACCTCGACAAGCCCATCTCCGTCACGGCTTTCCGCAACCAGCTCAAGGCGATCCACCGCTGGAGACACCGTCGACGGTCGGACTGACGGTCATCCGGCATCCCGTCCTGGTGGCCAACGGTGACCAGGACCGGATGGCGCCGAGCCGCAATTCCGCCGACCTGGCCCGGCGGCTGCCGAACGTCTGGCTCGTCCGCCCAGGCGGCCCATCGAACAGACTCACAGGACACCGCCTAGTTGACGGGGCTGCGTCGTTCGAGGAAGACGGTGTCGTACCAGGCGCCGTCGCGCTGGGCGATGCGTTCTCGGATGCCGACGGTGCGGTAACCGGCGCTGTGATGCAGCGCGATGCCGGCGCGGTTGTCAGTGAAGATCGACGTCTGCAGGGTCCAGAGCCCGGCGGCGTCGGCTTCGGTGACTTGCTTGAAGAGCAGGGCCTTCCCGACGCCGCGGCCGCGATGGCTTTCGGCGACGTAGACCGACGTCTCGGCGACCCCGTGGTAGCACTCGCGCGCCGAGACCGGGGTGGCCGCCGTCCAGCCGGCGACCTGCCCGTCGATCTCGGCGACCCACCGATGCCCGGGTAGCCAGTTCGCTTCGAGCGCCTCGCGATCGGGAGCCTCGGTTTCGAAGGTGGCGAGCCCGGTCGCGATGCCTTCACCGTAGATCCGGCGGATCGCGTCCCAATCGTCGTCGCGAGGGGCGCGGATGGTGACGTCCTCCGGCACGTTGTCCGGGCAGCACGGACGCGGCGCGAGCAGGCCCATGACCGCGTCGGCCGCGTGCGGAAGGCCGCTGCAGCATGCCTGATTGATCGTCACGACCGTGGCCGTGCCCTCTTTCCGCAGATGCAGGAAGCCGACCTCGGCCAGCTTCCGCACGTGGTGGGAGCAGGTGGACTGGCTGGTCCCGAGGATTTCGGTGAGCGCGCCGACGGTCAGGCCGCGGGGCGAGGTAGCGACGGCGTGCAGGAGTTTGACCCGCGTCGGCTCGGCCAGACAGGCGAACCACCCGGCATAGGTCGCGGCTTCGCGTTCGGGCAGGAGACCGGCGAGTGGAACGGGTACGGCCGTCGTCATGCGACCCAGTATCGACCAGAATCGATGGTTGCGTCAATCGACGACGGTCGATACATTCCCCCCATCGGTTCAATCGAGCCGGATCGATGAAAGGTGCATGGGGATGAACGAGCTGCCCGTCGTGGTGATCGGAGCGGGACCGGTGGGGCTGGCGGCCGCCGCCGAGCTGGTGGAGCGGGGTTTCGAGCCGCTGGTGCTGGAGCGTGGCGCGCGGGCCGGAGCGGATGTGGCGGAGTGGAACCACGTGCGGTTGTTCTCGCCGTGGACCGAACTCGTCGCCCCCGCGGCCGGGCGGTTGCTGGAGAAGACCGGCTGGATCCGGCCCGACGGCGAGACGTATCCGACGGGTTCGGAATGGGCCGGCTTGTATTTACGCCCGCTCGCCGCGGCGCTCGGTGACCGGGTGCGCTTCGGCGCCGAGGTGATCGGAGTGGCACGCCGGGGACGCGACCGAGTCGTGGACAGCGGCCGGGACGAAGAACCGTTCACGGTCCACGTTCGCGCCGCCGACGGCTCGGAAGAGCGCGTCATCGCCCGGGCGGTGGTCGACGCTTCCGGGACCTGGTCGACGCCGAATCCCCTTGGCGGTGAAGGACTTCCCGCCGTCGGCGAACGGTCGGCGGCGGACCGGATCGGCTACCGGGTCCCGGATCTGGCTGACGAGACCGTGCGAGCACGGTATGCGGGCAAGCATGTGGTGGTCGCGGGCAGCGGTCATTCGGCGTTGACGGCGCTGGTCGCGTTGTCCGGCCTGGCGGACGACGGCACGCGGATCAGCTGGGTGCTGCGCCGCGGCGCGGTCGGTGACACCTTCGGCGGCGGCGACGCCGACCAGCTGCCGGCACGGGGCGCGCTCGGATTGCGGGCGCGGGCGGCGGTCGAGTCCGGGCAGATCACGGTGGCGACCGGATTCCGCACCGAGGTCGTCGAACGCGACACCGACGGACGGCTGACCCTGATCTCCTCCGGCGGACAGCGGATCGAGCAGGTCGACGAGGTCGTGACCCTGTCCGGTTTCCGGCCCGCCCTGACCTGGCTGTCGGAGATCCGGCTGGAGCTGGACCCGACGTTGCAAGCACCGGTCGCGCTCGCGCCGCTGATCGACCCGAACGTCCACTCGTGCGGAACCGTGTATCCGCACGGCGCCAAGGAACTCGCGCATCCGGAGAAGGACTTCTACCTGGCCGGAATGAAGAGCTACGGCCGGGCGCCGACCTTCCTGGCGATGACCGGTTACGAGCAGGTGCGCAGCATCGCCGCCCAACTGGCCGGGGACCACGAGGCGGCCGCACGGGTCGAGCTGCGGATGGCCGAGACCGGCGTCTGCGGCGGCGCCGGCCTGTTCGACGAGCCGGACGACGCACCGGCCGCCGGTGGCTGCTGCGCGGAACCGGAAGTCCTGACGCTGTCCGCGCCGTCAGCAGCGGTGCGCTGAGCCGGTCGCGACCGGCGCGGCGTCGCCCGGGTCGACCACGTCCGGGCTACGCCGCGCGCCGGCCGCCTTTCCCGTGCCGGCACCGGAAATCAGCCAGACCACGGGCGGGTCGACGGCTTGGGTGGTCGCGGCGTTCTCGGCCGGGCAGGTGGTCGCGGCCGGCACGGAACCCTGGTGTGGTTCACCGCGGCCTGGCTGCTGATCGAGGCCGGCTTGGCGAGCACGGTGTTCGCACCGCTGACCGCGCTGGTCACGGCATACCTGGATCGGCGGGAACCTATCCGGTCCTCGCCGCCCTCGACGGCGACACCGTGCAGTGGCCGGACGGAACCCGCGAACGCGTCGACACCATCCTGCTCGCCACCGGCTTCCGACCCGGACTGTCCTATCTGGACACTCGCGGCGCACTCGCCTCCGACGGGCACCCACTGCAGGATCGCGGCCTGTCCACCACGGCTACGTCGGGCCGGAATGGCAGCGCAACTTCGCCTCCGCCACTCTGCGCGGCGTCGGCGCGACGCCTGCTACGTGGCGAAAACGCCTTCCGCGCCGATAGAGCATCATGGCAGGCATGGCCACCATCGCACGTCCCACCACGACCGCAGCCCTGGATCTCGGGACGCTCGAATATCGGTTCGACCGGCGTGGCGGTTCTACAGTGGTGATGTTCCATGGTGGACACATGCACGCCGGACTCGCGCTCGGTGAGGAGACATTCGTCGATGCCGGCTACTCGGTCCTCGTGCCCTCGCGGCCGGGCTACGGCCGCACACCCTTGTCCACCGGCACGACGACCAGTGGATTCGCGGATGTCGTCCGCTCGCTGTGTGACCACCTCGGCATCACTCGGGTCGCCGCCGTCGTCGGCATCTCGGCAGGAGGACGCACCGCGGTGGCGACGGCGGCCCGACACCCGGATTTCGTGGAGCGAGTCATCCTCCAAAGCGCGGTGGGCCCTCTTCCCTGGCCGGATAAGCGGACCCGCCTGGCCGCTCGACTCGCCTTCGGCCCCGCGACCGAACGCCTCACCTGGTCGGCGGTGCGCGCGATCATGCGCACCGCTCCAGACATCGGACTGCGCATGCTGTTCGGCGACCTCACCGCTCTGCCTGCCCGGCAAGTCATGACCGCGCTCTCCGCCGACGAACGCACGATGTTGATCGAGCTGTTCTCCCGGATGCGGTCCGGTCACGGCTTCCGCAACGACCTCGCCGCCGACAGAGAAGGTGTCGACGACGTCACCCAGCCCACCCTCGTGATCGCCGGCCGCAACGACGGCTCCGTACCCTTTGCCCACGCAGAGAGGCTTGCGTCGACGATCAAGTACGGCTGCCTGATCGAGAGCAACGCCGACAGCCACTTCATCTGGCTCGGCCACGACTGGCCGGCGATCAGCGACAAGATCTGCGACTTCCTCGCCGCCTGAAACCCAGGCGACGCTGGTCCGGGGCAACGAGTCACGCGCTGTCGGCGTCCAGCGCGGCCTTGAGGTCGGTGACCGCTGCCCGCGCGGTCATGCCGACGCCGATGATCGTGGCCGACGCCGGGCCGGTCCAGTCTCCGTAGCCGAGAAAGTGCAGCCGGGGCTCGGCTTCGGCGCGGGTGCCTTCGGTGGGGATGCGGCCGCGGGTGGTACGCAACCGCAACGGCGCGAGATGGCCGAGTGCGGGGCGGAACCCGGTGCACCAGATGACCGCGTCGGCGTGCTGACGGGTGCCGTCTGTCCACAGGGGACCGTCGCCGTCGAGTCGCGCGAACATCTCACGCGGCCGCAGCAGCCCCGCGTCACGGGCCTCGCGAACGGGCTGGACGGCGACGATGTCACCCAGCCCGGCGACTCCGGCCGTGTCGGCCTGTCCGGTCTCGAGGGCTTGGCGGCGCCGGGTGGCGACGTCGAAGAGCGCCTTGCCGTCGATGTGGTCGGGCAGGTAGCGCGGCGGGCGGCGGGTGACCCAGGTCAGGTTCGCCGTGCCCGCGAGGTCGGCGGCGATCTGCGCGCCGGAGTTCCCGCCACCGACCACCACGACGTCCTGGCCCGCGAACTCGTCCGGACCGCGGTAGTCCACGGTGTGCAGCCGGCGACCGGTGAACCCGCCGGGCATCAGCGGAAGAAAGGGACGCCACCAGGTTCCGGTGGCGCTGATGACCGCCTCGGCGCTCCAGTCCCCGGTATCGGTGCTCACCTGGAAACGGTCGCCGTCCCGGGAAACGGCGTTCACCGTCTCCCCTCGGCGGATCGGGAGTTCGTAGCGCTTCTCGTACGCGGCGAGGTACTCGACGACATGCTCGGCGGTCGGATAACCGGGGCCTGGGTAAGGCGGCATCGGCCACCCTGGCAGGGAACTGTGCCGCGCCGGGGAGAACAAGCGCAGCGAGTCCCAGCCTTGCAGCCAGGCGCCGCCCGGCTGGGCTTGAGCGTCGAGGATGACGAAGTCCAAGCCCGCGCGGCGCAGATGGTAGCCCGCGGCGAGACCGGCCTGTCCCCCGCCGATGACCACTACCTGCGCGGCTCCGGTCATTCCGCGGTCCAGCGTTTCCGCAGCCAGAGGCTCACGTAGACCAGCGCGACCAGCACCGGCACCTCGATCAGTGGCCCGACCACCCCGGCGAGCGCCTGCCCCGACGTCACGCCGAAGACGCCGATGGCGACGGCGATCGCCAGCTCGAAGTTGTTGCCCGCGGCTGTGAACGCCAGTGTCGTGGTGCGCTCGTACGACAGACCGGACGCCTTGCCAAGCAGGTAGCCGCCGATCCACATGATCGCGAAGTACACCAGCAGCGGCAGCGCGATCCGGGCGACGTCGAACGGGCGGGAGGTGATGTTGTCGCCTTGCAGGGCGAACAGGATCACGATGGTGAACAGCAGGCCGTAGAGCGCGATCGGGCCGATCTTGGGCAGGAACTCACCCTCGTACCAGTCGCGCCCCTTGCTCCGCTCCCCGATGCGGCGCGAGAGGTATCCGGCGGCGAGCGGGATACCGAGGAAGATGACGACACTGAGCGCGATCTCCCACGGCGAGAAGTCGATGCTGGCGGTATCGAGGCCGAGCCATCCCGGCAGCAGGTCGAGGTAGAACCAGCCGAGCACGCCGAACATGACCACCTGGAAGACCGAGTTCAGCGCGACCAGCACCGCCGCGGCCTCCCGGTCGCCGCAGGCGAGGTCGTTCCAGATGATCACCATCGCGATGCAGCGGGCGAGGCCGACGATGATCAGCCCGGTCCGGTACTCGGGCAGATCGGGCAGCATCAGCCAGGCGAGCGCGAACATCAGCGCCGGGCCGAGAATCCAGTTCAGCACCAAGGAGAGCACCATCGTGCGCTTGTCCTTGGTCACGGTGTCGAGCTTGTCGTAGCGGACCTTCGCCAGCACCGGGTACATCATCAGCAACAGACCGAGCGCGATCGGCAAGGAGACCTGCCCGATCTTCACCGCGTCCAGCACACCCTGCAGACCAGGGATCACGCTGCCGAGCAGGAGCCCGGCGCCCATCGCGACGATGATCCAAACCGGGAGGAATCGGTCCAGAAAGGACAGTTTGTGCAGGACGTCGGCGTCGGCCTTGTCTGCGGTTCGAGTCACGGGGGCTGGTCTCCAGAAAGTCGGAAGCGAGGATCAGGCGTCGAGGATTTCGGTGACCAAGCCGCGGACCCGCCGGTCGATCTCGTCGCGGATCGGGCGAACGGCCTCCACGCCTTGCCCTGCCGGGTCCTCCAGCGGCCAGTCGAGATACCGCTTGCCGGGGAACACCGGGCAGGTGTCGCCGCAACCCATGGTGATCACCACATCGGAGGCTTCGACGTCCTCTGTGGACAGTTTGCTCGGCACCTCGGCGGTGATGTCCAGACCCCATTCGGCCAGTGCCGCGGCGGCGGCCGGGTTCACCTTCTCCGCGGGCTCGGAGCCCGCGGACCGGACGGCGATGCGTCCGAGGGAGTAGTGCTGCAACAGCGCGGCGGCCAGCTGCGAGCGGCCGGCGTTGTGCACGCAGACGAACAACACCTCGGGCGTGCGGGTCATACCCGTTTCCTTTCGCCGGTCCCTGACTGAATCGAAGTATGCCGATGCAATTGAAGAGCTTGGATCGAGCTTTGTCAATTCAACGGGTATGGTGGGCTTCGGCGGACGTCAGCAGCGAAGGAGGCCCCGTGGCGAGCGAGAACGGCCGAACCCGGAAACCGATCGCGGTGACCCTGCTGATGGCCGAACCCGCCGCGGTCGTCGACCCCGGCGACGCCGAGGCGGCGGCGAAGCTCTTCAAGGCGCTGTCGGACCCGGTGCGAATCCGCCTGCTGTCGCTGGTGCGGTACTCCCCCGGCGGCGAGGCGTGCTTCTGCGACCTGGCCGAGGAGTTCGACATGCCCCAGCCGTCGCTCAGCCATCATCTGCGCGTGCTGGTCTCCGCCGGCATCCTCGACCGGGAGCGGCGCGGCACCTGGAGTTGGTACACCGTCGTCCCCGAACCGCTCGAAACCCTCGAAAGCCTGCTTCGCTCAGGCGGCCCGCTCGCCGATCGACCGGCCCGCCTCACCGGACGGCGTGTCAGTGACCGCCGGTGAGTTTCGCGTGCATGCGGGCACTGTGCTTGTTCAACCCGACGATCTCCACGGTCTTGCCCCGTGACTCGTACTTGGTGGTGATCGCGTCGAGCGCGGCGACGGTGGAGGCGTCCCAGATATGAGCGTCGGTGAGGTCGATGACGACCTTCTCCGGGTCGTTCGCGTAGTCGAACCGGTAGACCAGATCATTGCTGGAGGCGAAGAACAGCTCGCCGGTGACGGCGTACACGACCTGGGTGCCGTCCGGATCGACCACGGCGGTCACCTCGACCAGGTGCGCGACGCGGCGCGCGAAGATCACCATGGCGGTGATCGAGCCGACGACCACACCGATGGCGAGATTGCCGGTGGCCACCACGACGGCCACGGTGACGACCATGACGATGATCTCGCCCCACGGCATCCGTTTGAGCGTGGCCGGGGAGACACTGTGCCAGTCGAAGGTGCCGAACGCGACCAGGACCATCACGGCCACCAGGGCCGCCATCGGGATCTGTGAGACCAGCGGACCGAAGACGATGCACAGGATCATCAGGAACGTCCCGGCCAGGAACGTCGACAAGCGGGTCCGGGCACCGGCGGTCTTCACGTTGATCATGGTCTGACCGATCATCGCGCAGCCACCCATGCCGCCGAAAAAGCCGGTGACGATGTTGGCAATGCCTTGGCCGATGGACTCGCGGGTCTTGTTGGAGTGGGTGTCGGTGATGTCGTCGACCAGCTTCGCGGTCATCAGCGACTCCATCAGCCCCACCAGCGCGAACGCGATCGCGTACGGGGCCAGGAGCGCGAGGGTGTCGAACGTGAACGGCACATCCGGGATACCCGGCACTGGCAACGAGGATGGCAGCGCGCCCTTGTCGCCTACGGTCGGAACCGCGATACCGGCGGCGATCGTCAGCACCGTCAAGGCCACGATGGACACCAGCGGCGCCGGAACCACCTTGGTCAGCTTCGGGAACAGCACCATGAGCACGAGACCGCCGGCGAACAGCGGGTACACCGGCCACGGCACATCGATCAGTTCTGGCACCTGCGCCAGGAAGATCAGGATCGCCAGCGCGTTGACGAAGCCGACCATCACGCTGCGCGGCACGAACCGCATCAGCCTCGCCACGCCCAGCGAGCCGAGCACGATCTGGAACAGACCACCCAGGATCACCGTGGCGATCAGGTAGCTCAGCCCGTGCTCACGGGCCAGTGGCGCGACCACGAGCGCGATCGCACCGGTCGCGGCGGAGATCATCGCCGACCGTCCGCCCACGATCGAGATCACCACCGCCATGGTGAACGACGCGAACAGCCCCACGCTCGGGTCCACACCCGCGATGATCGAGAAGGAGATCGCCTCCGGGATCAACGCGAGCGCGACCACCAGACCGGCGAGGATTTCGGTGCGGGCGACCTTGGGTGACAGCCACGAGGGGCGCGTGAACACCTGGGTCACGAGACTCGACACAGACCGACGACCTGACTTCTCGGGCGCGATCACTGCCACGGCGCGCTGGAGGCTTGATGAGCGCTTGACGTTAGTCGAGCGAATCGCCCCGGCGTCGAACCTCCCCCGCCGAATGAGGCCGTGATCACGTCGGCCGGGCAACCCCGGTTTCGGACGGGGAAAGCCGGTGAGGTGAACTGGACCCAGCGGCAGACGCTGATGATCGCAGTCCGGAGGAGTCGAGTGTGACGGCAGGCAACACAGTCCAGGCCGAACGGCCCGAGGTGATCGCCGAGGCGAGCCGTCGCCGGACGTTCGCCGTCATCAGCCACCCCGACGCCGGCAAGTCGACGCTGACCGAGGCACTGGCGCTCCACGCACAGGTGATCTCGCAGGCCGGCGCCGTGCACGGCAAGGCCGGACGACGTGGGGTGACCTCGGACTGGATGGAGATGGAACGCGCACGCGGCATCTCCATCACCTCCGCCGCGCTGCAGTTCGTCTACGGCGACACCGTGATCAACCTGCTGGACACGCCGGGGCACGCGGACTTCTCCGAAGACACCTACCGGGTCCTCTCGGCCGTCGACTCCGCCGTCATGCTGCTCGACGCCGCCAAGGGACTGGAGCCGCAGACGCTGAAACTGTTCGACGTCTGCCGCTACCGCGGGATCCCGGTGATCACCTTCATCAACAAGTGGGACCGGCCGGGCCGGGAAGCCTTGCAGTTGTGCGACGAGCTCACCGACCGGATCGGCCTGCAACCCATGCCGCTGACCTGGCCGGTCGGGACGGCCGGACACCTGCGCGGCGTCCTCGACGTCTCGAGCGGGGAGTTCGTTCGCTACCTTCCCACCGCGCACGGGACGACCCTCGCGCTGGACGAGCGTCTCGGCGCCCAGGAGGCGGAGGCCGACCTCGGCGCCGACTGGACGCAGGCCCAGGAGGAATCGGAGCTCCTGCGCGCCGCAGACGGCGAGTTCGACGCGTCCCGCTTCTTCGCCGCCACCGCGACCCCGGTGCTGTTCGGCGCGGCCGTCCGCAACTTCGGCGTCCGCCATCTGCTGGACCTACTGGTCGAACTCGCGCCGCGGCCCGCCCCGCGCGCGGACGCCGAGAGCCGGATCCGCGCCTTGGACGCGCCGTTCTCGGCGTTCGTGTTCAAGGTCCAGACCGGAATGGACCCCGCGCACCGCGACCAGGTGGCGTTCGCCCGCGTGTGCTCCGGGGTGTTCGAACGCGGCATGGTCGTCACCAACGCCACCACCGGCAAACCCTTCGCCACCAAATACGTGCAGCAGGTGTTCGGCCAGCAACGCTCCACAGTGGACACCGCCTATCCAGGGGACGTCATCGGGCTGGTCAACGCCACCGCGCTGCGGGTCGGCGACACGCTGCACTCCGGCAAGCCCGCCGTGCGGTTCCCCGGCCTGCCCAGCTTCGCCCCCGCTCATTTCGCCGTCGCCCGGCCCACCGATCTCGGCCGCGCCAAGCAGTTCCGCAAGGGTGTCGAGCAGCTCGGCGCGGAGGGCGTGGTACAGGTGCTGCGGTCGGACCTGCGCGGTGACGCCGCACCGGTGTTCGCCGCTGTCGGGCCTATGCAGTTCGAGGTCGCCGCCCACCGCATGGAGGCCGAATTCGGCTCACCGATCCGGCTGGATCATCTGTCCTACCAGGTGGCCCGGCGCCTCACCGACCCCAGCCAGCGTCCCCTCGTGGACAAGGGCCGAAACAGCGAGGTCCTCACTCGCCTCGACGGCGCCGACCTTGCCCTCTTCGCCGACGAATTGGCACTGCGGCTCGTGATGCGAGCGAATCCCGACCTGGCGCTGGAGCCCTTGGTGGCCGAGGGCGGCTGATCGACGCCGCCCCCGGCTGCGCGCGGCCAGGCAAGCAGAGCGAACGCGAGATACGTCTCCAAACACGCGAGATACGTCTTTAAACACGCGAGAACCGTGTCTGATCACGCGAGTGCGGTACTACGTCACCCCACTCGCTCGCCGATCAGGACGACGAAACGGAATAACTGTTCGACGAGAAGTTCATCCCGCCGCTGGACGACGTGATCTCGAAGCCGAACTGCACTTCACCGACCGTCACGTCGCCGTACCAGCCGCGGTTCTTGATCCAGTTCAGCACGGCGAGCACGTCGACCGAACCCGCGTTCGTGTTGGAAGTGCGCAGGAACGAGAACACCGCGTTGGCGCCGTTGCTCCCCCGGTAGACGTCCCAGGTGTGGCCGCCCACGGAGACCGTGGTCTCCTTCGAGCCGATCGCGCCCACCGCGCCCTGCTTGTTCATCCACAGCATGATCTCGTAGGCGTTGTTGTTCGCCCAGATGTCGTACGCCGTCGCGTATGCGCCGCCACCCGGCCTGGAGACGTTGAAACTGCTGGAAAGGCTCCGCAGTCCGCTCAACTGGCGGCCGACGTTCTTCGCCGAATGCGGATACGACTTCACCCCACCGGTGTTCGGGTGGTTCGCCCAGACGCCGAAGTTGCTGTAGGAGTTCGCCCAGATCGACTGCGGGCCGGCGCCTCCGCCCCAGACGTTGTTGCGGACGGTGTAGCCGCCGTTCGACCAGCTCCCCCACTTGTCCGAAGAGTTCCAGGTGGCAGCTTGTGCCGTCCCTCCTATCACCAGTGTGGCGACCAACGCCAGGACGACACTGCCCATCAAGGATCGCGTTTGCCTACGCATAGCCGGGTTCCTTCCGTGCCTTTTCACCAAATGGACCGCTACCGCAGAGAAAACGTGCTGATTCTCGAATCGGAGGTGAAGACCAGGTAGACGTCGTGACGTCCACTCAGCCCGGACAACGTCGTGGTGGTCGTCGAGTACGTGTACTTGTCGCCGGTACTGGCGATCCGCGCGGTTCCCGCCAGTCTGCCGCGCGGGCCGCCGAGCCGGATTTCCACAGTGGACGTTCCCGTTTCGGCGCGAGCCGTCCTGGCGGTGAATGTCCTCGCCCCGGGCGCGAAGTCCACGTCGCTGAAGCGCAGCCAGTCTCCCGCGCCGACACCGACCGCGTCGCCGCGGACCTTGCTTTCGTCGACCAGTTCGACACCCGAGTAGTCGTCGAAGTCGATCGCCCTGGTGTCCCGCGTCAGGTCGCGCGGCGGGATCTGCTCGCCACGCACGGGAAGCACCGAGCGCAGCCGGATGTCGGAAGCGGACGCGCCGACCATCACGTCGTGGACGGACGATTCCAGCACCCATTTGCCCCGGGTGACGTCCCAATGCCGGAGGTCGGGCACCGACAGGCGCACAGTCTTGGTCTGCCCAGGCTCCAGGCGCACCCGCTCGAAGTCACGGAGCCGCTGATGCGGTTGTTTGTCGCGGGAGACGAGCTGATGGGTGTAGAGCTGCACCACCTCGTCGCCGACGCGTTTCCCGGTGTTGGTCACCTTCACCGTCGCTTCGAACGTCCCTTGTGGACCCGGCTTGCCGAGGCGCAGGTCGCTGTAGCGGAAGTTCGTGTAGGACAGGCCGTGTCCGAAGGCGTAGAGCGGGTCACCGGTGAAGTACTGGTAGGTGCTGCCGCGTTTCATGATGTCGTAGTCGAGGATGTCCGGGAGTTCGTCGTCCGAGCGGTACCAGGTCTGGGTGAGGCGGCCCGCCGGGTTCACATCGCCGTACAGCACGTCGGCGAGCGCGTTGCCGGTCTCCTGACCGGCGTGTGAGGTCCACACGATCGCCGGGATGTTCTCCTGCTCCCAGTTCAAGGTCGTGGGATAGCTGTTCTCCACCACCACGACGGTGTTCGGATTCGCCGCGCGCACGGCCTTGATCAGCTCGCTCTGGCTGCCCGCCAGCGCCGTCGAGGTGCGGTCGTGGTCTTCCCTGCCGTTGATGAACGGCATGCTGCCCACGACCACGACCGCCGTTTCGGCCGATCGCGCCGCCTTCACCGCGCTGTCGATGCCTGAGGTCAGCTGCTCCTTGCGGAACTTGGTCGCTCCCGCCGCGTTCGGCGAGCCCAAGGTCAGCGTGCCGTCGGCGGCGACGGTGAGGTAGCTGTTCGGCCCGTCCCAGTCGTTCGGGAGCTCGTAACCGGCGTACCTGATCACGACCGTGCCGTCACCCGCGTCCTCCAGTTCGAACTGCTGGTGGACGAACCAGTCCCGCGGCTGCGGCGCCTGGTTGAGGAACGGGCTGGTGGCATCGGCGAGATTCTGGCGCTCGACGTACTTCCCGTTCGCGACACTGCGCAAGGTCAGCACGCCGTCGCCCCACTCGAAGGCGTCGAACTGTTCCGTGGCCCCGACGCTGGTGGCGCCGGTCTTGAGCACCGCGCCCGCATCGCCGGCGCCGCCGCCGAGGTACTTGCCGGTGGTGGCGTCGCGCAAGGCGATCCGGTCGACGGCCTCGGTGTCGGTGACCTGTGCCCCGCCGCCGAGCCGCGCGCGGATCCCGTCCAGCGGGGTCACCTTGTACGGCAGTCCGCCGGAGTACCAGTCGGTGTACAGGGTCTTCTCCAGCGGCCCGATGACCGCGACACCGCGCTTCGGGTCCAGCGGGAGGGCACCGCGGTCGTTCTTCAGCAGCACCATGGCCTCGCCCGCCGACTTGCGGGCGAGCTGCCGGTGCGCCGGACTGTTGACCACGTCCTTGCCGATCTTGGCGTACGGGCCGCCGTCCGGATCGAAGTCACCGAGCCGGAAGCGGATGCTCAGGACGTGCTTCACCGCCTTGTCGATGTCGGCCTCGGCGAGCAACCCCTTGGCGAGCGCGGACGTGATGATCTTGATGGTGGGGCCGGGGTTCTGGTTGTCGACGGTGAAGCCGTCGAGACCGGCTTTGAGGGTGGCCGCGAAGCCTTCCTCGTTGGTCGCGTAGTACTTCTCGGAACCTGTCAGGTTGTACGGGGCGGACGCGTCGCTGACGTTGTAGAGCGTCTTGCCGGTCCAGGTCCGCACGACGTCGTTCAGGTCGGGGTTGACCGTCGCGGGCCTTCCGTTGACAAGGTTGTACGACCCCATCACGCCGGTCGCCGCGTCGGCCGCGATGGCCGGTTTGAACGCCTGCTCGTCGTATTCGCGCAGCACTCGCGGGCGCAGGTTGGACGACGTGGTGTCGCGGCGGATCTCGTTGTTGTTGGCCAGGTAGTGCTTCAGTACCGGAGCGGTTTTGAGGTACTCCGGATGGTCGCCGGTCATCCCCTTGCCGTACGCCGTCGAGATGGCCCCGGTCAGCAGCGGATCTTCGGAGTACCCCTCCTCGTTGCGCCCCCATCGCGGATCACGCAGCAGGTTCACCACCGGCGCCCACAGCTGAAGCCCCCAGAATCCGGGATCCTGCGAGTGGTAACCCCTCGCCTCGTCACCGACGACCGCGCCGACCTGTTCGATCAAGGCCGGGTCCCAGGTCGAAGCGAGCCCGATCGCCTGGGGGAAGACCGTGGCGTTCGCGGTCACGACGGCGCCGTTCGTGCGCTCCGTCGTCCAGCCGAGGCCGTGGAGGGCTTCGGTTCCCGTTTTGAATTCGGGGATGCCCAGCCGCGGGATCGCCGGCTGGAACTGGTGCAGCAAGGACACCTTCTCCGCGAGGGTCAGCCGCCCCACCAGGTCGTCCACCCGCGTGGCCAGTGGAAGGCCCGGATCACGGAACGGAAGAGCGTTCAGCTCGTCCGCGACCGCGGGTGAGGCGAGGCCAAGCACCAGGGCGATCGTCGTGGCGACCATGCCCATCCGGCGTGGGCGGACAAGGAGAGCTGCTCTGCTCATGAAGACTCCATCGCGAGATAATCGAAGCGCTTCGACGAAACGGGGCGGCGATACTCGGCGAGTTTCGTGCGGTGGTGATCGTGGGGCGATCGAGCGAGAGATTCGATTGTCGAAACGATTCGACAGTCGCGTTAAGGCGATGTTAGCGGACAGGACACGGCGAGACAATGCTCGCTCGGCCGTCTCGTGCCGTCGGCGTATCCGTCTGGCACTCTCGAACACAGTGGACAGTTCCCGCCCGGAAGGAATCCCCGTTGACCTCCCAGATCGAACCCACCGGCCTCACGCTCGAACAGAAGGCTTCACTGCTGTCCGGCCGCGACTTCTGGCACACCGAGGCGATCGAGGCCGCGGGGATCCCGTCGATCCTGCTCTCCGACGGCCCGCACGGCCTGCGAAGGCAGGACAGCGAGGCGGACAACCTCGGCGTCCACGACAGCGTGTCCGCCACGTGTTTCCCGCCGTCGGTCGCGGTGGGTTCCAGCTGGGATCCCGAGGTCGCCGCGCGGATCGGCGCGGCCATCGGCAGGGAAGCCCGCGCGGCCGGGGTCTCGGTGGTACTCGGTCCGGGCGTGAACATCAAGCGGTCCCCGTTGTGCGGCCGGAATTTCGAGTACTACTCCGAAGACCCGTTGCTGAGCGGGGTGCTCGCCAGCGCCTATGTGCGGGCCATGCAGGCCGAAGGCGCGGGCGCGTCGGTGAAGCATTTCGCGGCCAACAACCAGGAGACCGACCGGATGCGGGTCAGCGTGGAGGTCGACGAGCGGACCCTGCGCGAGATCTACTTCCCGGTGTTCGAACGTGTCGTGACCGAAGCGCATCCGGCGACGGTGATGTGCTCGTACAACCGGGTCAACGGCGTCTACGCCTCCCAGAACCGCCGTCTGCTCACCGACGTCCTTCGCGACGAATGGGGTTTCGACGGCGCCGTCGTCTCGGACTGGGGCGCGGTGAACGACCGGGTCGCCGCGCTCGTGGCCGGGCTGGACCTCGAGATGCCGGGCACCGGCGGCAGCGGCGACGCCGAGATCGTGGCAGCGGTGCGGAGCGGAGAACTCGACGAGGCCGTCGTCGACCGGAGTGTCCGCCGGGTTCTCGCCCTCACCGGCCGGGCGTTGCCGCCGAGCGGCGACGTGGACCCCGGCGAGCAGCACCGGGTGGCGAAAGAGGTCGCCGCCGACTGCGCCGTCCTGCTGAAGAACGACCGGGACACGCTGCCCCTGACCACGCGGTCGGCGGTGGCGGTCATCGGCGAGTTCGCCGCGAACCCCCGCTTCCAGGGCGGCGGCAGCTCCCACGTCAATCCCACCCGGGTCGACACCGCGCTCGACGCGATCCGGGCACTGGGCGAATCCGTGACCTACGCGAGCGGCCTTGCCGACAACGCCGTCGAGATCGCCCGTGAGGCGGACGTCGCGGTGGTCTTCGCCGGTCTGGGCGAAAGGGACGAATCCGAGGGCTTCGACCGGGACACCATCGACCTCCCCGCGGCGCAGGTGGAACTCATCAAGGCGGTCGCGGCGGCGAGCAGGCGCGCCGTGGTCGTCCTCTCCCACGGCGGCGTGGTGTCACTGGAGGGCTGGCACGACGACGTCGACGCCGTTCTCGACGGCTGGCTGCTCGGCCAGGCAGGCGGCAGCGCGCTCGCCGACCTCATCTTCGGCGTCACCAACCCGTCGGGGCATCTCGCCGAGAGCATTCCGTTGCGTTTGCAGGACAACCCCAGCTATCTCAACTTCCCCGGCGAGTCGGGCCACGTCCGATACGGCGAAGGGGTCATGGTCGGCTATCGCTACTACGAAACCGCCGAGGTCGCGGTCCGGTACCCCTTCGGCCACGGCTTGTCCTACACGACTTTCGAAACCGGCGAACCGACGGTCACGGCGACGGGCGACGACTCCGCCACCGTCGCGGTGAACGTCACCAACACCGGAACCCGGACCGGTAAACACGTCGTCCAGGTCTACGTCGCCACCGGCGCGGCTCCCGTCCGCAGCCCGGCACGGGAGCTCCGCGCGTTCGCCAAGATCTTGCTCGAACCTGGCGAGACCCGGCGGGTCGAGCTCGCCCTCGATCGCCGCGCTTTCGCCTGGTACGACATCGAACTGTGCCGATGGGTGGTCTCGCCCGGCGAGTACACCGTCCAGATCGGCCTCAGCGCCGCGCACGTCGTCGCCGAAGCGCCCATCACGCTGGCCGGCGACGTCATCATCCCGGTCCTGTCGATCGACTCGACGGTCGAGGAGTGGTTCGGCCACCCGATCGTGGGTCCCGAGCTCGGCGAGCTGCTCGCCGGGCAGAGCAACCGGGTCGAGAGCAGCGTGGACTGGATGCGGATGGTCGCTTCGATGCCGATGCGCCAGTTCACCAAACTCATGGCCTATCGTGGTGTCGACCTGCCCACCGACGCCTTGCCGCGGTTGATCGAGCTGAGCAAGGGCTGAGCCCGTCGAATCGATTCGACTCCCTCTATCATCGGCTGATGGTCACCATCGCAGACGTCGCCCGGGCGGCCGGGGTCTCCCCGAGCACCGTGTCCTACGTGCTGTCCGGACGGCGTTCGATCTCGGAGGACACCCGCCGCCGCGTCCAGCACAGCATCAGCGAACTCGGTTACCACCCGAACGCGGGCGCCCGCGCGCTGGCCAGCAGCCGCACCAACGTGCTCGCGCTCGTCGTCCCGCTGCGGACGGACCTGAACGTCCCGGTGGTCATGCAGTTCGTCGCGGCCACCGTCACCGAGGCACGCACCTACGACCACGACGTCCTCCTGCTGACCAAGAACGAAGGTCCGGACGGCCTGCGCCGGATCGCCGCGTCCGCCATCGCGGACGCGCTGATCGTGATGGACGTCGAAACCTCCGAGCCCCGCCTCCCGGTGCTGAGATCCTTGCACCGGCCGGTGGTGTTGATCGGGGTTCCCTCCGACCCCGGCGACCTGACCTGCGTCGATCTCGACTTCACCGCCGCCGGCGCCGCGAGCGTCACGCATCTGGCCGACCTCGGCCATCGCGAGGTCGCGTTGATCGGCCCCTCCCCCGCGGTCTACAAACGCGGCACGAGCTACGCGGGACGTTTCCTGCGCGGCTTCCGCCAGACGGCCACGAAACGCAAGGTCCGCGCCGGTTCGTTCCCCTGCGCGCCTTCCTACGACGCGCTGCGTGACTGTCTTGACGACGTGTTCGCCGAACACCCTGGCGTCACCGGGCTGGTCGTGCACAACGAGGCCATCCTCGGCCCGTTGCTGTCCGAACTGAACCATCGCGGCAAGCAGGTTCCCCAGGACATCTCGGTGCTGGCCGTCTGCCCGGAGGACATGGCCGAGGCGCAGTCCGTCCAGCTCACGTCGATCGCCATCCCCGCCGCCGAACTCGGCAGCCTCGCCGTCGAGATGGCGATGCGCCGTCTCGACGACGGAGGCCAGGCCGAGGTCCGGCTGCTGTCACCCCGCCTGACCGAACGGGGCAGCACCGGCCCGGCCCCTTCCTAGGTGTCGCGTGGCGTGCGCCCAATGTGGCATTGGAGGCGCTGAGCGTCCCCCATGCCACATTGGGCGCGCACTCCTGCTGCCCTACGGGGAGCCGGCGCCGCGGATGGTCAAGGCACTTCCCGCCGCCACGATTGGCTCGTCATCCTCGGGAAAGGCCACCTGCCAGCCGTCGGGTGCGGAGTCGACGTCGATATGGACGCTGTCGCCCTCCCGACGGGTGCGGAACGTCGAGCCGCCGACGGTGGTGGTGATCCTGGTGCCGTCCTCCAGCCGGTACAGCCGCAACGTGACGCCGGCGGCATAGTCGTAGTCCGGCCGGTCGTCGACGGCGCCCAGCGGCAGAACGGTGTTGGGACGCACCAGCAGCGGGACGGTGAGCATGTCGCAGACGGTGGTCACCCACCTCGGCCCCTGGATCTCGTCGCCGGTGAAGAAGTCGGTCCACACACCGTCCGGGACGAAGTACGTCACTTCTCCCTCGTCCGAGAACACCGGCGCCACCAGGAGCGAGTCGCCGAGCATGTACTGCCGCTCCAGGTGGACGCACGCCGGATCGGCCGGAAACTCCAGCGCCATCGCCCGCATCATCGGCGTGCCCTCGGCCGCCGCCTGTGCCGCCGCTTGCCACAGGTACGGCATCAGCCGCGCCTTGAGCTTGGAGAACACCCGTAGGACGTCGACGGCCTCCTCGTCGAACAGCCAGGGCACCCGATAGGACGAACTGCCGTGCAACCTGCTGTGCGAGGACAGCATCCCGAACGCGATCCAGCGTTTGAACAGCGCCGGATCCGGGGTGCCCTCGAAGCCGCCGATGTCGTGGCTCCAGTACCCGAAACCGGACAGGCCGAGCGAAAGGCCGCCACGCAGGCTCTCGGCCATCGACTCGTACGTCGATTCGCAGTCGCCGCCCCAGTGCACCGGGAACTGTTGCGAGCCCGCGGTCGCCGAGCGCGCGAACACGACGGCTTCGCCCTCCCCGCGCCGTTCGCGGAGCACGTCGAAGACGGTCTGGTTGTAGAGATAGGTGTAGTAGTTGTGCATCCGCTCGGGATCGGATCCGTCGAAGTAGACGACGTCCGTCGGCACCCGCTCGCCGAAGTCGGTCTTGAAACAGTCCACGCCTTGTTCGAGCAGAGCGTCCAATTTGGACGCGTACCACTCACGCGCGGCGGGGTTGGTGAAGTCGACCAGCGCCATCCCCGGCTGCCAGAGATCCCACTGCCACACGTCGCCGTTCGGTTTCCGCAGCAGGTACCCGCCCGCGACGCCCTCGGCGAACAACGGTGACCGTTGCGCCACATACGGGTTGATCCACACCGAGATGCGCAGGTCGCGGGCCTTCAGCCGCTCCAGCATGCCGACGGGGTCCGGGAACGTCCGCGGGTCCCATTCGAAGTCGCACCAGTTGAACTCGCGCATCCAGAAGCAGTCGAAGTGGAACACGCTCAGCGGCAGGTCGCGTTCGATCATGCCGTCGACGAATCCCGAGACGGTCTCCTCGTCGTAGGACGTGGTGAACGACGTCGACAGCCACAGCCCGAAGGACCACGCGGGCGGGAGCGCCGGTCTGCCGGTCAGCGCCGTGTACTTGCGCAGGATCTCCTTCGGGCTCGGACCGTAGATCACGAAGTACTCCAGCGACTGGCCCACGACGCTGAACTGCACCCGCGACACCGCTTCCGAGGCGACCTCGAAGGACACGTGCCCCGGATGATTGACGAACACGCCGTAGCCGGCGTTGGTCAGATAGAACGGGACGTTCTTGTAGGCCTGTTCACTGCTCGTGCCGGCGTCGGCGTTCCAGATGTCGACGACCTGCCCATTGCGCACCAGCGGTCCGAATCGCTCGCCGAGCCCGTAGACCTGGGCCCCCACGGAGAGGTCCAGCTGGTCGCGGACATGATGCTCGCCGTCGAGGCTCATGAAGCCCATCCCCTTGGCCCCGCTGGTGGTGAGCACCTTGCCGTCCGCGACGAAGTCGACCTTCCACCCCTCGCCGCGATGCAGCCGGACCGACAGTGCGCCCGCGGTGAGCGTGTGCCCGTCCTCGGAGACTTTCGCCTCCTCGCCGACGGTCGACAGCCTGAAGCGGGGCTCTCGCGGCAGCCCGCCCTCGAAATGCGTGACGCTCACCCCGATCACGTCCGGCATCGGCGAGGAGAATCCGACCGTCGCCACCGGTCCCTTCAACAGGTCGCCGCGGTGGCGGACGGGATGGGTCGGCGCGTGCACCACGATCCGGCCGTCCTCCGCGGTGAGGTCGTACACCTCCACCGGATGCGCCGCCTGTACCCCGTCGCGCAGCAGCCAGTAGCCGTTGCTGAACTTCATTTGACCGCCCCTGCCGTGATGCCACGTGTCAACGTCCGCTGGAAGATCAGGAAGAAGGCGATCGCCGGGATGACCCCGAGCAACGCCGAGGCACTGGTCATGGTCGCGTCCATCATCCGCTGGCCCTGCAGCACACCCAGTGCGACCGGGACGGTCTGGGTGTCGTTGGAGATCAGCAGGATCAGCGGCAGGAAGAACTCGTTCCACGTCCAGATGAAGAAGAACACGAACAGCACGCCGAGAGTGGGCCTGCTGATCGGCACCACGATCCGCACCAGGGTCTGCCATTTGTTCGCGCCGTCGAGATAGGCGGCCTCGAGCAGTTCGTGCGGGAATCCGACGAACGTCGAGGACAGCAGGTAGGTGCCGAACGCTGCCTGGATGATCGTGAAGATGATGATCACGCCGAGCTGGGTGTCGTAGAGACCGGTCTCGTTGGCGAGGAAGTACAGCGGGTACGCCAATGCTTCCTGCGGCAGCGTGTTCGCGATGAGGAAGGCGACCAGGATCCACGTCCGGCCGCGGACCCTGCCGATGCCCAGCGCGTAGGCGTTCAGCACCGAGATCACCACCGCGAGCACCGCGACCGACCCGCTGATCACGACGCTGTTGAGCAGTTTCTGCCCAAACCCGACCCGGACCCAGAAGTCGATCAGCCCTTGCAGGTACACCCCGTCCGGAAAGGACAGTGGGCCGTCCGCCGCGTATTCGGCCGGGGACTTCAGCGCGTTCAGCGCCACGACCAGGAACGGCGCCAGCATCACGACCGCGAGAACGATCAACGACCAGAGCGTCACCTGCCGTTTCACGCGTGCTCACCCCGCCTCTGGACACGGAGGAACACCGTGGTGAGCACGAGGATCAGCACCGTGAGCACGGTCGCGATCGCCGCGCCGTAGCCGACCTGGGTCTTCTCGAAGAAGTTCTGGAACGAGTAGTACGACGGCACGTTGGTCGACCCTCCCGGGCCTCCCCTGGTCAGCACGTAGATCGGCCCGAACACCTTCAGCGCGGCGATGGTGCAGGTCAGCAGGACCACGAAGACCTCGGGCCGCAGCTGTGGCACCGTCACATGCCAGAACCGGCCCCACCACGACGCGCCGTCCAGTTCCGCCGCCTCGTGCAGCGAGGGATCCGCACGCTGCATCCCCGCCATGAAGATGACCACCGGATAGCCGACCTGGATCCACACCATCACGCCCATCACGCTCCACAGCGCGAAATCCGGATCGCCCAGCCAGTTCTGGCCGAGCGAGCCGAGCCCGACGGCGGAGAGGAGTTCGTTCACCGCGCCCTCGGGCGCGAGTATCCAGCTCCACACGATCCCGGCGACCGCGATCGGCAGCACCTGCGGCAGGTAGACGCAGGCTCGCAGCACGCTGGCCGCCCGCGTCCCGAACCGTTTGGCCACGAAGTCGAACAGCGCGGCCGCGATCACCAGCCCCGCCACGGTCGGCACGATGGCCATCGCCACCACCAGCCCGAGGTTGTGGCGGAACGACGCCCAGAAGACGTCGTCCGCGAACAACCGCCGGTAGTTGTCCAGCCCTGTCCACTTCGGATCGCCGGCGCCGGACCACTGGGTGAAGCTGATGCCGATGTTCATCGCGAACGGCACCAGGATCACCGCGACCAGCAGCACCGCGCCGGGGATCAGGAAGAGCAGGTAGTTTCCCCGTCCCCTGGTCATTTGCCGACGTTCGCCAGATTCTCCTCGTAGGGCTTGGCGAGTTCGTCGAGCACCTGCGACGGCTGGGCGCTCGAGGTGATGAGTTTCTGCGTCGCCGAAACGTGGACGTCGTAGTATCCGGGAGCGGGCCAGTCGGGATAGAACGCCAGCCTGTCCTGTGTGGACAGAGTGGTGAAGTCCTCCACCAGATCCTTCAGCCGCGGCTCGGCCGGCGGCGTGGGGCTGTTCACCACCGGGACACCGCCTGCCTCACGGAGCTTGTCCTGGACGGGCTGGGACATCGTGATCGCGATGAAGTCGAGCGCGAGGTCGCGGTTCTTCGCGCCCTTGGGAATGACCCACATGTTGCCCGCGGAACCGGAGGTCATCCCCGGCCACGGGACCGAACCCCACTGGAAGCCCTTGATGCTCTGGACCAGCCTGCCGTACCACCAGCTGCCGCTGATCATGATCGGGTACTTGCCCTGCATGAACGACATGCCCATCGCCTCGGCGTCGACGCCGGCGGCATCCTTGCTGATGTAGCCCTTCTTCACCCAATCGGCGAAGGTCGTCGCGCCGTAGGTCCACGCGGCGTCGTGGAAGTCCACCTTGCCGGTGTAGCGCTGGTAGCGGTCCACCCAGCCGCGGTCGGCCTTGGTGAGGGCGAGCTGGTACAGGACTTGGTGCGCCGGGTACTCCGAGCCGCCGACGGCCAGCGGCGTGACCCCGGCACCGGCGAACTTGGCCATGGCCGCGGTCAGCTGCTCGATGGTCCTCGGCTCCTCGAGGCCCTGCTGCGCGAACATGTCCTTGTTGTAGAAGATCTTCACGTACTCGGCGTAGTTCGGGACGCCGTACCAGCTGCCGGATCCCATCACGCCGTTCTCGTCGTAACGGGCGGTGGTCTGGAGGGCCGGGTTGAGCTGCTTGTCCCAGCCGCGTTTGGCGACCTCTTCGCTGATGTCGGTCAGCAGTCCTTGTTTGGACAGCAGTCCCGCGGTGGCGTTCCCCTTGTTGTACTCCAGGACATCCGGCGCGTCGCCCGAATTGAGCACCATCGGCGCCGTCTTCTGGATCTGTTCGAAGCCCTTCTCTTCGAAGGCGACCTTGACGCCGGGATGGCTCGCTTCGAACTGCTTGATCGCCTCGGCCCAGGCCACGCCCATCGCACTGTCCGGCGCCTCGTAGTGCCACAGCTTCAGGGTCTTCGGGTCACCGCTGCCGGATCCGGACCCGCAGCCCGCGATGGCCAGCATGGCGACCATCGCGGCGGCCAGTACTCGCTTCGACATCAGAGGTCCCTCCAGAGAAGTCGGTGATACCCGCCGGCCATCGTGGCCTCCTTCGGAATCCGCGGTGACCCGAACTGTCGAAGCGCTTCGATGGACACGATAGGACCGCGCGCCCGGTCAGCACAACGTCTTGACCGGGCGCGCTCCCACCTCTACTGTCAGGCCCTTTTCGCCGGCCCCGCGAAAGCCCCTTGACGTGTCTGGAGGCGTATGACACGCGATGCGTGAGTTACGCCTCCAATCACGTGAGTTACGGCTTCAATCACACGAGTTGCGTCTCTGATCACGCGAGTTGCGGGCCGAACCGGACGGGATGGTCCGCGACCGGAGTGGGGTCGAGGGTGCCGGTGCGGGCAAAGGTTGCCCAGACGGCACGGAGGGCGGCGCCGAAGGCGTCGACCTCGGGCCACGGGACCTTGCCGAGCATCGGGCTGTCCTGCCAGGCCCGCTCGGTGCCGAGCAGCAGCGGCAGTTCCAGGCAATGGGTGGCGCCGAACTCGGACCCCTCGGGCCGCCAGTCCAGGCGATACGAGAAGACATCGGCCCCGGCCGAGCGCAGCCGGTCGCCGAAAGCGGCCAGCGGTTCGACGTAGATCTCGTCGGTACCGGCGGCGCCGGGGAACGCGGTCATGTCGTCGGCGTTCCAGCCGTACAGCACTTCGAGGTCGCGCACGTTGTCCGCGAACGACGCCTTGTCGAGCGTGTCCACCGGAATGAACGCGGGCTCCATCGGGTCACCGGTGAGCCGCAGGTTGGTCAAGGCGGTTTCCCTCTGCGCCGCAAGGATTTCCGTGATTCCGGCGGTGCGCGGGTCGGTGCCCAGCGCGTCGGCGAACACCTGGCCGACTTTCTCCGCCCGCTCGGGCGAGCGAGAGCCGAGGCCGAGCGGCGCGCTCTGCAGGATCGCCCGCCGGAACAGGCCACGTGCCTCGGGCAGGTCCATCAGCAGCCGGATGGAGATGCCGCCCGCGGACTGCCCGGCGACCGTCACGTTGTCCGGGTCACCGCCGTAGGCCTCGATGTTGGCCCGTACCCAGCGCAGCGCCTCGAGCTGGTCGGCCAGCCCGAGGTTGCCGGGGCTGACGCCGTCCAGGTACAGGTAGCCGAGCGCGCCGAGCCGGTAGTTGACGCCGACCACCACCAGGTCGCCTCCGGCCGCCAGCGCGCCGCCGTCGTACCAGTCCAGCAACCCGCCACCGCTGGAGAATCCGCCACCGTGCAGCCACACCAGCACCGGCCTGCGTCCGTCATCCAGGCCGGGGGTGCTGATCGTCAGGTTGAGACAGTCCTCGCCCTGCGGCAGGCGATCGCGCGGCGGTCCCATCACGCGGTCCAGCCGGGACGGCGGTTGCGGACTGATCTCCCCGCTGGACGGCGTCCGCGCCGAAACGGCGACCGGCGGCGCGAACCGCGCCGCTGTGGCATAGCGAATCGGTCCGGTTCGGACAATCGTGGTCATACGCACCTCGCGGGTAGGATCGGCTGGTGATCTTGCCTCGCCTGCTGGACGGCCGACTGAAATTCCGCCATCTCGTCCTGCTCGACGCGCTGGCCAGGCAGGGCACCGTGGTCGGGGCCGCCGCCGAGTTGCACGTGACGCAGCCGGTGGCCACCCGAAGTCTGCACGAACTCGAAGAGATCCTCGACGTGCGGTTGTTCGAACGCGGCCCGCGCGGCATCACCCCGACCGTGTTCGGCGAGGCGTTCACCGGGCACGCTCGCGCGGTGCTCGCCCAGCTCGAGCAGGCTGGGCGGCACGTCGCCGAGCTGGCCGACGCCGAGCGCGGCACGGTGGTGGTCGGCACCCATCTCGCGGGGTCGAACATGCTGCTGCCGCGCGCGATCTCGGCGATCAAGACCGAGCGGCCGTACCTGACCATCGTGGTCCGCGAGGGCTCTCCCGAAGCACTGCTGGTGGAGCTGGAGGCGGGCCGGGTCGACCTGATCATCGGCAGGCTGACAGCGCCTTCGGACGAGCGGATCGAACGGCGCAAGCTGTACGACGAGTCGGTGGATCTGGTGGTGCGCACAGCGCATCCGCTGGCGGGCGCCACCGGCGTCGAGCTGGCCGACCTCGCCGAGTATCCGTGGATCCTGCCGGGAGCGGAGACCGCGCTGCGCCGCGAGCTGGAACAGTTGTTCACCCGCAACGGCTTCCCGCTCCCGGCGAACCGGGTGGAGACCACGTCGTTCCTCACCGTGCGGCAGTTGCTGCTCGAGACCGATGTGATCGCCGCGCTGCCGAGCCTGATCACCAAGGACGATCCGAGGATCACCAGGGTCGCGCTGGCGCTGGAACCCATCGGCCACAGCGTCGGACTCACCCTGCCCGCCCAGCGCACGCTCAGCCCGTCGGTAGACGCGCTGATCCGCAGCCTGACCGACGTCGCTACCGGAATGTCCCCTTAGGACGGTCACGACAGGGACAGGAAGCGTTCGGCGTTCCCGCTGGTGATCAGCTGCCGCTCGGTCTCGCTCAGGAACCCGCTCTTGCGCACCACCTCGCCGACCGGGCGTTCGCCGAGCGGGTACGGGTAGTCGCTGCCGACCATCACCCGCTCGGCGCCGAGCGTGTCCACGAGCAGCCGCAGCGCCCGCTCGTCGAAGACCACCGAGTCGACGTGGAACCGGTCGAGGTAGTGCGACGGCGGGAACTCCGAGGTGCCGATCACGTCGTTCCGCCGATGCCAGGCGTTCTCCATCCGGCCGAGCCAGAACGCGAACGACCCGCCGCCGTGGGCGAAGCAGATCTTCAGGCTCGGGTCGATCCGGTCGAAGACCCCGCCGAGCACCAGCGCCAGAATCGACAGATGCGTTTCGGCGGGCATCGCGGTCAGCCACCGCGCCATCCACCGGTCCAGCCGGGGTGAATCGGCCATGTCCCATGGATGCACGAACACCGGGACACCGAGCGACGCGCAGTGCTGCAGGAAGGTCTCCACCCCGGCGCTGTCCAGATCCTGGTCGCCGACGTGATTGCCGATCTCCACCCCGCGATGCCCCGCGGCCAGGCAGCGTTCCAGTTCGCGGCACGCGGCATCGGGGTCCTGCAACGGAACCTGGCAGAACGGGATCAGCCGGTCCGGCGCCGGTGCGACGATCTCCAGCGCCAGGTCGTTGAAGATCCGCGCGATCCGGCCCGCCTGCTCGCCGGTCCGGCCGTAGTTGAAGAACGCGGGTGTCGGGGAGACCACCTGGGTGCGCACGCCGTCGGCGTCCATGTCCAGCAGCCGCGTCTCCGCGTCCCAGCAGTCCGCGGCGATCCGGCGGAACTCCTTGTCCCCCATCATGATCATCGCTTCGGACTCGGTCTCCGCGCGCAGCCACGGCGCGTCCGGTCCGGCGTCCGCGCGCAGATCCGGCCAGCCGTTCGGCACGTAATGCGTGTGGATGTCGATCAGGCCGGTCATGTCAACCCTTCCCGGGGTGGAGGGCACCGCAGCGGCCGCAAGTGCGGGCCTTCTCGTCGCCGTAGAAGGCGGTGAAGACCGGCGGCAGATCCTCGACGATGTCACGCACCTGGAGTTCGACTTCGTGCACCAGCGACGCGCATTCGAGGCAGTACCACTGGAACTTCTCCAGCGTGCCCTCCTCGCGGACGCGTTCGATGACCAGTCCGATCGAGTCGGCTTCCGGGCGCTGCGGCGAGTGCGGGATATCGCCCGGCAGCAGCCAGGTGTCGCCTTCGGAGATACGGACGGTCTTCTGGCCCTCGTCGGTCATGATGTTCACGTGCATGTTGCCCTTGAGCTGGTAGAACCATTCCTCATAGGGGTCGACGTGGAAGTCGGTGCGCTGATTCGGCCCGCCGACGATCTGCACGATGAAATCCTTGCCGAGCGCCATGGTCCGGTTGTTCACGGGCGGCTTGAGCAGATGCTCGTGCTCGGCGATCCATGCCTGGAAATTGACGACGTCGGGAATGCGGGTCATCGAGAGACCTCCGTGCTTTTCGGTAGATGAGCGATTGCCTGGATTTCGATCAGCAGATGCGGATGCGGCAGCTGATGCACGGCGACCGTGGTGCGTGCAGGGCCCGTTTCGTCGAAGTATTCGCCGTAGATCTCGTTGTAGCCGCCGAAATCGTTCATCGAAACCAGGAAGGTCGTGATCTGCGTGATGTCGGCGAGGTCGGCGCCGACCTCGTGCAGGATGCCGCGGATGTTCTCGATCACCGCGCGGGTCTGCGCCCGGATGTCGAGGTTCGTGGCGCCGAGTTCGTCCACCTCGACGCCGGCGAAGGTGTTGTCCGGGCGTCGAGAGCTGGTGCCGGACACGAAGATCAGGTCTCCCGCGACCTTCACATGGGGGAACCGGCCCCTCGGCTTGGCCAGCCCGGAGATCACTCGCCCGCTCATGCCAGCCCCCGCACCGAAACCCGGCCGAGCCCGGCGATGTCCGCCTCGGCGACGCCGGGCGCGAACGGCACCGCTTCGGTCGCCGCCCCGGCCAGCACCACCTGCCCGGCCCGCAACGGGATGTCCCGTTTCCGGCACAGCTCGACCAGCGCGTGCAGCGCGCGCACCGGATCGCCGAGGATCGCCGCCGTCGAGCCGATCACCTCGCGATCCCCGGACCGCAGCCGCACCGCCCGGTTCGCCACCTCGCCGAACGCGCGCCACGGGCCGAGCACGAACCCGGCGGCCGAGGTGTTGTCCGCGACCACATCGGTGTGGGTGAACCGGAAATCCCGGTACCGGGAGTCGATGATCTCGATCGCCGGGGCCATCGCGTCCACAGCGGACTCCACGTCGAACGCGGGGTCGGCGAGGTCGACGTCGCGGGCCAGGCGGTATGCGACCTCCGGTTCCACCTTCGGATGGATGAAGCCCGCCAGCGAGACCTCACCGCCGTCGGCGACCCTCATCGCGTCGGTGAGCCTGCCGGCGATCACCTCCGACACGCCCATCTGCGCCATCTTCGCCTTGCTGGTCAGCCCCAGTTTGACGCCGAGCACCCGCTCGCCACGACTCTCCCGGCGGGCCACCAGCGCGGCCTGGATGGCGTACGCGTCGGCGATGTCGAACTCGTGATCGTCGGCGAGGCTCGGCGTGTCCGCGCGCGACGTCTGCGCGGTGTCCAGCCGGTCGGCGAGCGCCGAGATCTCCGCGGTGGCCATCATGTGCCGCTCCGTACCAGGTCGAGTGCGATGTCCACGATCATGTCCTCCTGCCCGCCGACCAGCTTCCGCCTGCCGACCTCGGTGAGAATCCGCCGGGTGTCCAGTCCGTAGCGGGCGGCCGCGCGCTCGGCGTGCAGCAGGAAGCTCGAGTACACCCCGGCGTAACCGAGGGTCAGCGTCTCGCGGTCCACCTGGACCGGCCGTTCCCGCAGCGGACGGATCAGGTCGTCCGCCGCGTCCTGCAACGCGAACAGGTCCGCACCGTGCTCCCAGCCGAGCAGGTCGGCGACCGCGACGAACGGCTCGGCCGGGCAGTTGCCCGCCCCCGCGCCCTGTCCGGCCAGCGCGACATCCACCCGGTACGCGCCGTGCTCGACCGCGGTCACGCTGTTCGCCACCGACAGGGAGAGGTTCTCGTGCGCGTGGATGCCGATCTCGGTCTGCGGATCGAGCACCTGGCGGTACGCGTCGATCCGCTCGGCGACCCCGTTCATCGTCAACCGCCCGCCGGAATCGGTGACGTACACGCAATGCGCGCCGTAGGACTCCATCAGCCTTGCCTGTTCGGCGAGCGCCGCCGGCGTGGAAAGGTGGCTCATCATCAGGAATCCGGACACGTCCATGCCCTGCTCGCGAGCCCAGGCGATGTGCTGTGCGGCCACGTCGGCCTCGGTGCAGTGAGTGGCGATCCGTGCGCTGCGCACCCCGAGGTCGTGGACGCGGCGCAGCTGTCCGATGGTGCCGATACCGGGCAGCAGCAACGTGGTCAGCGTGGCGTTCTCGATCACCTCCGCGGCCGCGGCGATCCACTCCTCGTCGGTGTGCGCGCCGAATCCGTACGTCGCGCTGGACCCGCCGATACCGTCGCCGTGCGCGACCTCGATCGCCGCCACGCCCGCCTTGTCCACAGCGGACACGATCCGCCGGACCTGGTCCACTGTGTACGCGTGCCCCATCGCGTGCATGCCGTCGCGCAAGGTCACGTCCTGGAGGTAGACCTTCATCCGAGCCACCCCCTCAGTTCGGCGATCCGCTCGGCCGTGCGCAGCGCCGCCGAGGTCATGATGTCGAGATTTCCCGCGTAGTCCGGCAGATAGTGGGCAGCGCCCAGCACTTCGAGGAACGCCGAGACCTTGAGCCCGGAGATCTCCCGGCCTAGCTCGGGCACCCATTGCCGGGACACCGGGTCGAACTGCACTTCCTGTTTCAGTGTGTAGCCGGGCACGTACTCGCGCACCCGCTCGGCCATCAGCCGGACCGACGCCGCGATCTTCTCCCGGTCCGGCTCGCCTTCGACCAGGCAGTACACCGTGTCCCGCATGACGATCGGCGGGTCGGCCGGGTTCAGCACGATGATCGCCTTGCCCATCGCGGCGCCGCCGACCTCGCGGATCGCGGCCGCGGTGGTCTCGGTGAACTCGTCGATGTTCGCTCTGGTTCCCGGCCCTGCCGAGCGGGACGAAATCGACGCGACGATCTCCGCGTACGCGACCGGTGCGACCGAGGACACCGCGGCCACGATCGGGATCGTGGCCTGCCCGCCGCAGGTCACCATGTTCACGTTCGGTGCGGTGAGATGCTCGTCCAGGTTCACCGGCGGCACCACGAACGGACCGAGCGCGGCCGGGGTCAGGTCGATCATAAGCTTGCCGTGTGCCTCGGCCACCTCCGCGTGCCGCCGGTGCGCGCCGGCCGACGTCGCGTCGAAGATCACCCGCACGTCGGCGAACTCCGGAAGCGCGGCGAGGCCGTCGATACCGCCGTGGGTGGTGGCCACCTTGAGCCTGGCCGCCCTGGCCAGCCCGTCCGAGGCCGGGTCGATACCCGCCATCGCGGCCATCCGCAGCGTCTTCGACAACCGCAGCACCTTGATCATCAGATCGGTGCCGATGTTGCCGGAGCCGATGACGGCGACCGGAACCGTTGCTGTCACTGAGTCTCCTCCTCGATCACCGCGTCGACCTCGCCGAGTCCGTCGAGCCGGAGCCGGAACCGGCCCGCTCCCGTGACCGGAACCATCGGGCCGAGCGCCCCGGACATCACCACATCGCCCGCGCGCAACGGCTGCTCGCGGGCGGCCAGCGCACGAGCCAGCCACGCGACCGCGACCACCGGCGAGCCGAGGCAGGCGTGGCCCGCGCCGAACGACACCGGTTCCCCGTCCAGTTCCAAGGTCATCCCGGTCGCGGCGAGATCCCGGCCGGTCAACGAGAACGGCGTGCACCCCAGCACCACCGCGCCACTGGACGCGTTGTCCGCCACCGTGTCCACGATGGACAGATCCCAGGCGTCGATCCGGGAGTCCACGAGCTCGATCGCGGGCAGCACGAACTCGGTCGCCCGCACCACGTCCGCGACCGAAGCGCCCGGCACGTCCAGATCGCGGCCGAGTACGAACGCGATCTCGCCCTCGGCACGGGGTTGCAGGAACCGCCGGTACGGAACGGGTTCGGTATGCGCGTACAGCATGTCGTCGAACAGCACGCCGAAGTCCGGCTGATACACGCCGAACTGCCGCTGCACAGAGGGCGCGGTCAGCCCGATCTTCGCCCCGGCGACCCTGGCGCCTGCCGCGACCCGCTCGTCTCGCAGCCTGCGCTGCACCGCATACGCCGCGTCGACATCTTGCGCGCCAAGGAGTTCGCGCACCGGCGGGCACGGGGTCGCGGTGCTCGCCGCGGTCGCGAGCCGGGCGGCGGCCGCCTCGATCGGCGCGCTCACAGCCGCACGCACACATTCGTCGGTTCGGTGTAGAAGTGCAGCGAAGACGCTCCGCCCTCCCGGCCGATCCCGGAAAGCCCCATCCCACCGAACGGCGAGCGCAGATCGCGCAGGAACCAGGTGTTCACCCAGGACATGCCGACGTGCATGGCCTGCGCGACCCGGTGTCCCCGGCGCAGGTCCTGGGTCCACACCGAGGACGCGAGCCCGTATTCGGTGTCGTTGGCCAACGCGATCGCCTCGTCCTCGGTGTCGAACGGGATCAGCGCGGCCACCGGGCCGAAGATCTCCTCCCGCACCGGCCGGTCCTTGTTCGTCAAGCCGGTCCACAGGGTCGGCTCCAGCCACGAGCCGCCGTCGAGTTCCGGGCCGAGCTCGGGAATCCCGCCGCCGGTCAGGGTTTTGGCGCCGGCCTCCTCGGCCAGCGCGAGGTAGTCCAGCACCTTGCGCCGGTGCTCCGGCGAGATCAGCGGGCCGGTGGTGGTCCGCTCCGCCGACGGGTCGCCGAGCCGCAATCCGCGCGCCCGCTCCACCAGTCCGGCCGCCACGTCATCGAACACCGAGCGTTGCACGTACACCCGCTCGGTGCACAGGCACACCTGCCCGGTGTTCGCGAACACCGACCGGGTCAGCCCGGCGAGCGTCTCGTCGAGATCGGCGTCGTCGAACACGATGGCGGCGTTCTTCCCGCCCAGTTCGAACGACACCGGCCGGACCCGGGGCGCGACCGTGCGCATCACCTGGGTTCCCGTGGCGGACGAGCCGGTGAACGTCACCCCGTCGATGCCGGGATGCTCGGTCAGGTACTGCCCCGCCGAGTCGCCGCCGAACCCGTGCACCACGTTGTAGGCACCCGCGGGCAAACCGACCTCGGCCAGCACCTCGGCCAACAGGGTCGCGGTGGACGGAGTCTGATCGCTCGGCTTGACGACGACCGCGTTGCCGCAGCCGAGCGCGGGGGCGACCTTCCAGGTCAGCAACAGCAGCGGCAGGTTCCACGGCACGATCACCGCGACCACACCGAGCGGCTTGCGCACCGCGTAGTTCAGCGCCTGCGCGCCACCGGGCAGATCGGTGACGAACGATTCCTGGCCGGCGGCCGCGATCACGTCGGCGAACGTGCGGAAGTTCGCCACCGCGCGGGCGACGTCCAGTTCGCGGGCCTGGGTGATCGGCTTCCCGGTGTCCGCGACCTCGGCCGCGACGAACTCCTCGAACCGGGCCTCGATCCGGTCGGCCGCCCGGCGCAGCAACGCGGTCCGCTCCCGCACCGGGGTGTCCGCCCAGCCGTTGTGCAACGCCGCGCGCGCACCGGTGACCGCGCGGTGCACCAGCTCCCGGTCGGCCTCGTGCACCCTGGCGAACTCCGCGCCGGTCGCCGGATCGACCGCCGGGAACCCCGGCCCGTCCGGCTCGGCGAACTCACCGTCCACGAAGTTGCGGATCCACCGCACTGACTGCGTCATGCCGTTCACTCTGACCGGCCGCGCCATGCGGAACAAATGCATATCTGCTCGCCAGCCATACCCATACGCACATATCGGAACCGGCCGACACGCGTGATCAGATGGCCGACACTCGTGATCAGGCGGACGGCACGTGGCGGGAGCCGTGTCGGCCGTCCAATCACGCGTGACGGCCATCCGATCACGCGTGACGGCTGGGAGGTATATCAGTTCGGACATAGCAGACCGGCAATTCGGCATTTGTGGCCTATGCCTCACGGTGTCAGGCTTCTGCCCAATCGCCAGCAGCCGCGATCGGCTGTCGCCCGAGTCGATTGGGTTTTCGCAGATGAACGCACCCGCGCCCCGCAGAATCGCCGCCGCCACGCTCGCCGGGACCACCCTTGAGTGGTACGACTTCTTCCTCTACGGCACCGCGTCCGCGCTGATCTTCAACAAACAGTTCTTCCCCTCGCTGAGCCCCACAGTCGGCACCCTCGCCGCGTTCAGCACCTTCGCCGTCGGCTTCATCGCCCGCCCGCTCGGCGGTCTGGTGTTCGGTCACTTCGGCGACCGGATCGGCCGCAAGTCCACGCTGGTGGTCTCGCTGATGCTGATGGGCATCGGCTCGACGTTGATCGGGTTGATCCCGAACTACCAGGCGATCGGCATCTGGGCGCCGATCCTGCTGGTCGCGATGCGGATCGTGCAGGGCATCGGGCTCGGCGGCGAAGGCGCGGGAGCGACCCTGATGTCGATGGAACACGCGCCGGCCGATCAACGGAACCGGTATGCCGGGTTCCCGCAGATGGGCACCCCGGCCGGGCTGGTGCTGGCGAATCTGCTGTTCCTCGGCAGCAGCGCGGTGATGCCCGCGAGCGCGTTCGCCGCGTGGGGCTGGCGGATCCCGTTCCTCCTGAGCTTCGTGCTGGTCGCGATCGGCCTGATGATCCGGCTGCGGATCACCGAATCACCGTCCTTCACCCAGGCGGCCAAGAACGACAAGGTGGTCCGGTTCCCGCTCGGCGCGGCGCTCAAGGTCGGCTTCGGCAGGCTCGCGCTGACGCTGCTGGTGGGCGTCGCGAACTCGGCGGTCGCCTACGTGTTCATGGTCTTCACCCTGTCTTACGGAACTCAGAACCTGCACTACGACCGTCAGTTCCTGATCCTGTCGGTGACCGGATCGGCCGTACTGTGGTTCGCCACCATCCCGATCTGGACGCGCATCGCCGACCGCCACGGCAGGCGCACCATGTTCGTCGCCGGGTCGGCCGCGCTTCTACTGTGGTGCCTCGCGTTCTTCCCGTTGCTGAACACCGGCAACACGGGGCTCGCGATGCTCGCGCTGGCGGGCATGGGCCTGGTCGTCCCGATCACCCACTGCGTGCAGGGCGCGATCATCGCGGACACCTTCCCGGTCAACGTCCGGTTCTCCGGTATGTCACTGCTGCTGCAGGGCGGCGCGATCCTCGGCGGCGGGCTCGCTCCGATGATCGCCACCGCGGTGCTCAACGCCACCGGCTCGACCACCGGCATCACCTGGTACCTGGCCGCGATCTGCGGCGTCAGCATGATCAGCGCGATGGCCTTGTTCCGGCTGATCCCGTCCCGCGCCACGAAATCCACAATGGACGGACGCCGCGACGCGGTTCCGCTGTCCGTGAACACCCGCCCGGCCGGGCTCGACGATCATTAGAGTCCGTTTCATGCCGGTCACCACACGCACGGTCGAATACCCCGCCGACGGACTCACGATGATCGGGCACCTCGCGCTCCCGGCCGGTGCCGACCGCCGTCCCGCGGTCCTGATCGGGCCGGAGGGGCCGGGGCTGAACGATTTCCAACGTCGCAGGGCCGACGCTCTCGCCGAGTTGGGGTACGTGGCGCTGGCTTTCGACATCAACGGTGGACGCTGGTTCGACGATCCCGACGAGATGCTGGCGCACGTGATGCCCCTGCTCGACGACCACGGCCGGATGCGGGAGATCGGCCACGCGGCCCTCGACGTGCTGCGCGCCGAGCCGCGGACCGACCCGGACCGGATCGCCGCCATCGGCTACGGCACCGGAGGCGCGATCGCGCTGGAACTCGGGCGGGACGGCGTCGACCTGCGCGCGATCGCGACGGTGAACGCGCTGACCACTGGCCGGCCGGGCGAAGCCGCGCACATCCGCTGCCCGGTCTGGGCCGGTGTCGGCTCGGAAGACCCGATCATGCCGCCCGCGCAACGGGAGGCGTTCACCGCCGAAATGCAGGAGGCGGGCGTCGACTGGCGGCTCGTGGTCTACGGCGGCGCGCTGCACGCCTTCCACCACCCCACGGTCGACCACACCGTGCTTCCCGGCGTCGGCTACCACGAGCGCCACGCGCAGCGGGCCTGGCACGACGTCGTCGGCCTGCTCGCCGAATGCCTGCCCGTGCCGGAGTGATCCGTCTTCGCCTTACCTCTCAAGCCATTCCGCGGGCGAACTGCCGAGCCGAGGGGTGGGTGACGGCCAGCGCGGTGGTGTCTCGCTCATCCGGATGACGGGGCCGAGACTCTTGAGGTCGCCGTAGACCGTGTTCTCTTCGATCGATCCTTGGCGTTGCACCAGCATCGAGGATCGGCACAACGAGACCTGGACGCGGTACGACCCGCCTTCGCGGGCACGGGGGGGGGCGAGCGCGAGCATGGCGCCGTAGCCGCCGAGGAATCCAAGGAGGCCCTCACTACCCTCGGCACGGACGCTTTCGGCTCACCGAGTTTCCGAGGGAAGATCCACGTCGGAGCGCACGGGGGTGCCGTAGTCGCCGGGCGGAAAGGCCGGACGGTCCCCGGACCGCCGACGGGCGACCAGCGTCGCACTGACCGCCAGCGCGGCATAGCCGACCAACCACCAGGTGAATTCGGCCGGAACCCGGCTGGTGAACACCACGTCGACCAGGATCGCCACCGCGAAGATGGCGGGCTCGGCGAGACGGCTGTCTTGGAACCGCAGTTCGGAATCGACGGCGATCGACGCGACGTCCTCCGCGCGAGTCCGGCGGAAGGCCGAGCCGGCGAGGATCGTGCCGGTGGACAACGCCGCCCAGCCGAGGGCGATCAGCCAATTCTCCGCGAAGGTCTGTGCCGTGGTGCCGGCGTACATCGCCGCGGCCAGTGCGGCGCCACCGCCGAAGGTGATCACGTAGGTCGTCAGATACCAGCCGCCCAGGACCCGTAAAGCCGAAGGCCGCCGGTCCGCCGCCGGCAGGCCACCCAGTTCCCGTTCGCGGTACAGCGACGACACCCAGGACCCGAGCTGGGTCGTCGCGAACACGACGAAGGCATACCGGCTGTAAGTCGTCTCGCCGTCCGGATCCAGGAGAAATTCTTGGACCCCGAAGGCGATCAACAGTCCCAACCCGACAATCCCGAAGCAAGCGGACAAGATCATCTTGCTGGCGGTGTTCGCCGACTGGCGCGCGCCGACCCGGACGGCGATCAGCCTGGCCGGCGTTTCCACCTCGACACCACGTTCGCCCAGCCACGCGCGGGTGGCCTCGATCTCCTCAGGCGTGGGTTCGCCCCGTTTGGTCCCCATACCCTGTCCCTCTCGTCCGCGTACGGGATGTACGCGTGGCACCGGCCCGTGGTTGCCTCAGCGGGAATCTCCGTTCCCCACGTGGTCGTCCGGCGCTGCGTTAGGCTCGACGAAATCGGGGAGATGAAGGGGGACGACCGTGGTCGACTATCTCGGGCCTGGTCACACCGCTCGGCTGACCGCCGCGATGAACACTTTCCACAAGGCTCTCACCAAGCGCTGGCGGGAAGACACCGCGACGGCGATCGAGGTGCAGAGTGACCTGACGCAGGGAATCCTTCGCTGCTACGCGCCCGGGCCGAACGAGCATTGGGACTACAAGTCGCCCTCCGCGCGAGCGCATATCGACTACGGCACGTGCTCCTACCTCGATTGGGTGGAAGACGGGCAGCAGGGTGAACTCAGCGCGGTGACCTGTGAGGGCAAAACCGGTCACCTCGTCGTGCTCGGTGACCGGAATCCGCCCAAGGACGAGCCGATCGTCTGCGGCGTCGGTTCCATTCTCGCTCAGGTGGAGACCTGGGCATGGGACGAGCGGACCACCCTTTTCACCAAGCTGCCCATGTTCGACGCACACGATCTGAGCCTCCTCGAAGCCGCCCACAACGACTTCCTCAGCCTCGGCAAGAGTTTGGGCTTGGAAGCGCTGGAAGGCTCTCCGGTCAGCAACCTCGGCAAGGCCGACGGTCGCGAACTGGGAAGCAATGTCGAGGCGCTTTGGAGCGAGCGCACGCATTACACCGACTGGTGGGCGAGCTGGACCGGTTTGTCCGCCAACCGGGCGAAAGACGGATTCTTCGCCTCCGTCGGGCCGACACTGCAAAATCAGTCCGGTATCACCGGCGCGCTGGCCAACTTGTATTCTTTGCGCGCCGCGATTGTGGAAATGGCGCGTAACGACGCGCTGTTCGCCATCCAGCAGGCCACCAAGGCACTCGGCGAGACCGAGACGATCACCACCGATCTGGCGAGCACCTGGAAGGTGGTGGCCGGAGCAGGCGCGGTCCTCGGTGTCGCGGGCATCTGGTTCCCGCCGGCAGGCGGTGTCGGCGCCGTGGTGGGGCTGGTCGGTTTCCTCGGCGAGAACCTGCTGAAACCCGGCGAACGGGAAGGATACGCGCACAGCGTGCGGGAGGTCGTGTTCCGGCTCGGCGGCGATATCGACGAACTCAACAACGAATTGACCGTCTTGGAGAGTGACTACACCGGGAAGGTCAGCGAGTTGCGGTCGCGGATCAGCCAGATCAAAAGCTTCAACCTCGAATTGTACGATCTCAGCCTGAACACGGCGACCGGTGACCCGAAGACACACGGCGGCCATTTCACCGTCGACATCAGCACTGTGCTGGAAATGGCGAAATGCTGCTATGACACGGCCGAACTCTATGAGCCGCTGCTACGGATCATCAAGCACACCGAGGTGGCCGACAAGCATCTCGCGGACGAGGACGGGAAACAGACCTGGGCGGATATCGAGCTGGCCGATATCCGGGACGCGCTGGCAGGATTCCTGAGCACCACCTGCGCCCGCTACGCACTGGCGGGAGACAACACCGTGGCCGCCGCCAAGGCCTACGGGAAGACCGACCGGGCCGCAAAGGAGGCGTCGGACAGGATCCTGGCCGACTGGGAGCGCGTGGGGAAGCAGGGCAATCCCGTCCCGCACCGTCCGGCACCCGGTTCCGGTGCCGACACCGCCCGAACGGATCGGGACGAGATCGAGCCGACGGCACTGCCGCCCTGGTTGCACCCTGGGGAGAACCCCACCCGGAACGACGAGGGTGACTACGAGACCGAGCGGCAGCCGACCGGCTGATCGCTCTCCGCCGCGTCACAGCGCGGGAGGCGGCAACTCCACGAAGAACTGCGCGGATCCCGGGCGGACCACGGTGACGACGGCCTCGATCACGGTCCCGTCTTCCGTCCGGGTTTCCCGGCGGCGCTGCATGGCGGGCACACCGGCCTCGCTCTCGAGCAGCTCGGCCTCGCGCGCGCCGAGCACGACCGGTTCGAGGTAGACCCGGAGCGGGCCCAGCGGGATCTTCTTCGCGGCGAAATAGCGCAGGCTCACGAAGTCGGCGAGGTCCTCGTCGAGCAGGTTCGGCGCGACCGAGAAGAGGATCGCGTGCCGTTCGAGAGTGCGCGGCCGCTCCTGGAGGTCGAGCTTGACGCGCACCAGCTCGACGACCGCGGCATCCGGGTCCACGCCAGGGATCTCGACGACCGCGTCGCCTGCCCGCACGATCCGTTGGGACACCACCTGGTGCCTGCCCGGCACACCCTTCTCTGCCGCGCCGGGGGCGGCGAAGTTCAGCAGGTTGATCTGTTGCCGGACGTCGGCGACGAACGTTCCGTGCCGTCGCCTTCGCACGACCAGCCCGGCATTGGCCAACTCGTTGAGTGCTCGCTGCGCCGTGGCCCTGCTGACCCCGTACTGGCTCTGCAGTTCCGCTTCGGTGGGCAACCTCGCGCCGGGCGGGAGGTCGCCACGCTGGATCTTCTCCTCCAGCTCACGCCGGATCTTCAGATGCAACAGCGTGGCCATGATCGAACCATACAAATCGCGATTCGATCGGTCAATCGGACTATTGACCGGTCTAAGCGTGTTTTGTACGGTCATTTGCAGGCCCGGGAGGAGAGAGCGAATGAAGACCATCGTTGTCGGCGCCGGAATCGTCGGCGTGAGCGTGGCGCGTGCACTCGCCGTCGCCGGGGCGGACGTGGTGCTGCTGGACCGATGGAGCCCCGGACGCGGGACGACCGCCACGACGTTCGCGTGGACCAACGCGAACCGCAAACCCGATCCCGCCTATCAACGGCTCAACGTCGCCGGGATGGAAGAACACGAGAAGCTCGCCAAGGAACTCGGCGGCACGCCGACGTACTTCCGTGCTGGCGGCCTGCACTGCGCGGACGCGCGCGGCGAATCGTGGCTGGCCGAGAACGTCGAGCGGCTGCGGTCGCGGGACTACCCGGCACAGTGGGTCGAGCGCGACGAAGCCCGGCGGATCGCCGGCGACGTGCGGATTCCGGAAACCACCACGGCGATCGCGCACTTCCCCAGCGAGGGCTACGTATTCCCGGAACGCCTCGTCGCCGCGGTACTCGACGATGCCCGCCGGCACGGCGCGACGCTGACGATCGGGGAGGTCGTGACCGTCGACGACGGGCCGGAGGGCGCGTCCGTCACGCTCGCCGACGGAACAGTCCTCGGCGCCGACCGGGTCGTGGTCGCCACCGGCCGGTGGACCGACGGGCTCGCCGCGCGCAGCGGCTTCGACATCCCCATGGTGACCGACGCCCGTCGCGGCTCCCCGATCGTCGGCCTGCTCGGGTACGTACGCTCCCCCGCGATCGACCTCCGCTGCGTCCTGCACACCCCGGACCTCAACCTCCGCCCCGACGCGGACGGCGCCGTCGTGGCGCAAGCGCTCGATCTGAGCTCCTCCGTCGACCCCGTGGACAGTGACGTCGACGGTGACATCAGCGCCGCCGTGGCCGCGCGGTTCACGGCCCTGACCGGTCGTGCGTCCCCGGAAATCGACTTCCGGGTGGCGATCCGGTCCATGCCGGCCGACGGGCACACCATCGCCGGATACCCGCCGGAGAGCGCACGGATCTACTTTCTCGTCACCCACAGCGGGATCACGCTCGCCCCGGTCCTCGCCCGGCTGGCCGCGGCGGAGATCGTCACCGACACAGCGCAGGACGCCCTCGCCGCCTTCCGCCCGGCCCGGTTCGCGGGAGCGCCGCGCCCGGAACCCGCGATCAAGCCTCCCAGTCGCCTCGGTGAGCAGTGAATCCTTTGCACGACAACACCACGCCTGGACATGTACCCCCTACCCGTATAGTGTTCCTGGCGATCAACCGACAGCATCAGGAGGAGCCGTGCGGCGTCTTGATTCGCTCGACCCGGCGGACGCGCCTGCCAAGTCGGCCGAGTTGCTCGGCGAGATCATCGGACGGCACGGCTCGGCAGGCCCGATGGTGACCGCGATGGCCCACTCCCCCGCGCTCCTTCAGGGATACCTCGACCTCTCGAGGGCCATGAAGCGGGTCAAGCTTTCCCAGGCGCTGAGCGAAAAAGTCTCGCTCGCCTTGCAGGAGTGGATCGGGTGCGCACTGTGCCTCGACGCGCACACCCAGGCCGCGCTGAAGGCCGGGCTCAGCGAGACCGACGTCTCCCTGGCCAGGCAAGGCACGTCGACCGACCAGCGTGAGGCGGCGTTGATGGCGTACGCGGTCCGTGTACTCGCCGAACCGGCTTCGATCCGCGACGAGGACGTCGCCGAGTTGCGAGAGCACGGCTGGAGCGATCGGATCATCGCCGACACGGTGGGACTGGTGGCACTCAACCTGCTGACCGGTTCGTTCAATCTCGTCGCAGGACTCGAACCCGCGCCTGCCGAGCAGTCCACAAAGGAGAAACCCGCTCATGTCCACTGAGCACGAACACCACGGCCACGAACACCACGGTGGCCACGAACACCACGCGGCCAAGGCGTCGTGGGGCATGGCGGCGTCGGCCACCCTGCACTGCCTCACCGGCTGCGCCATCGGTGAGGTGCTCGGCATGGTGATCGGCACCGCACTGGGGTGGGGCAACGTCGCGACCATCGTGCTCGCCGTCGCGCTGGCGTTCGTCTTCGGTTACGCCCTGACCATGCGTGGCGTGCTCCGCGCGGGCGTCGGCTTCAAGCAGGCCCTCAAGGTCGCGCTAGCGGCGGACACCGTGTCGATTCTCGTCATGGAGATCATCGACAACGCGGTGATGGTCGTCGTCCCCGGCGCGATGGAAGCCGGCCTCGCGAGCTGGCTGTTCTGGGGCGCGCTCGCCTTCGCGCTCGCCGTGGCGTTCGTGCTCACCACCCCGGTCAACAAGTGGCTCATCGGCCGCGGCTCCGGGCACGCGGTGGTACACGCCTACCACCATTAGGAAGGCCCGATGGAGACCATCACGTACCACGGCTTCGACGGCTGTCCGCTCTACGCGGTCTCCCTCGGTTCCGGGCCACCCCTTGTGCTTCTGCACGGGGGTGGCCCTGATCATCACAGCCTCGTCCCGCTGGCCGAGCGGCTGGCGGACCGGCATACGATCGTTCTCCCCGACGTGCGCGGATACGGCCGATCGGTGTGTGCCGACCCGGCCCGGCACACCTGGCCCCAGTACTCCGACGATGTCGCGGCGCTTCTCGACCACCTGGGCGAACAGCGCGCCGTCGTCGGCGGGACCGGACTCGGCGCCACGATCACCCAGCGCGCCTGCCTCGAACATCCCGGCAGGGTCCGCGCCGCCATCCTGATCAGCGTCGAAGACATCGAAGACGACGAAGCGAAGCAAGCCGAGATCGCGTTCATGGACGCGTTCGCCGAACGTGTCCGGACCGGCGGTATCGAAGCGGCGTGGGCGCCGGTTCTGCCAGGGCTCGCTCCCGTCATCGGTGCGCTCGTGCGTGACGCCATCCCGCGCTCCGATCCCGCGAGCATCGCCGCCGCGGCCGCCATCGGCCACGACCGCTCGTTCCGGTCCGTCGACGAACTCGCCGCGATCACGGCCCCCACCTTGGTCTTCCCCGGCATGGACGAACGGCATCCGGCAGCGCTGGCGGAGAACGCCGCCCGCGTCATACCCGATGGGCGTCTCGCGCCGGTTTCCCTGTCGAGCACTCTGCGTACCGCCGAAGATCTCGCCGACGCGTTCGCGCCCGCGATCCGCCGGTTCCTCGCCGAACAGCACGGTCATTAGCCGACGGCCTGGTGGCTCTGCCGTGTCGCCAGGACTGTCCATTGAGGACAACGTCAGTCTGCCCGGCCCACCACTGAGGCGCTCGTGCGGCACCGAAAGTGCCGCACGAGCGCCTCGAACCGGATGTCAGCCGGCGGTACTACGGAATCCCTTGAGCCGCAGGCTGTTCGTGACCACGAAGACCGAGCTGAACGCCATCGCGGCGCCGGCGATCATCGGGTTGAGCAGCCCCGCCGCGGCCAGTGGCAGCGCCGCGACGTTGTAGGCGAAGGCCCAGAACAGGTTGCCCTTGATGGTGCGCAGGGTCCGCCGGGAGAGCCGGATCGCGTCCACCGCCGCCCGCAGGTCGCCGCGGACGAGGGTGAGATCCGACGCCTCGATGGCGACGTCCGTTCCGGTGCCCATGGCCAGGCCGAGGTCGGCCTGTGCCAGCGCGGCCGCGTCGTTGACGCCGTCGCCCGCCATCGCGACCACCTTGCCCTCGGCCTGGAGCCGCTTGACCACGTCGACCTTGTCCTTGGGCAGGACCTCCGCGATCACCTCGGTGATCCCCACCTCCGCCGCCACCGCGCGGGCCACGGCCTCGTTGTCCCCGGTGAGCAGGACCGGCGTCAGCCCGAGGGCCCGCAGTTGCGTGATGGCTTCGGCGGAGGTCGGCTTCACGGTGTCCGCCACCACCAGGACCGCGCGGGCCGCGCCGTCCCAGCCGACGACGATCGCGGTCCGGCCCGCCTTCTCTTCGGCGGCCTTCGCCTCGGCGAGATCCTCCGGCAGGTGATGTGCCCAGTCCTCCAGCAGCGAGCTGCGTCCGGCCAGCACCGCCTTGCCGTCGACGATCCCTTGTACACCAAGGCCTTCGACGTTCGTGAAGTCCTCGACGGCCGGGAGTTCGCCAACCCGGTCCCGCGCGCCGGCCACGATGGCCTGTGCGATCGGGTGTTCGGAAGCGTTCTCCAGCGCACCCGCGAGCCTCAGCGCCTCGTCGGCGTCGACGCCGTCGGCGACGTGGACCTCGACGAGCGCCATCCGTCCGGTGGTGACCGTGCCGGTCTTGTCCAGCACGACCGTGTCGACCGCGCGGGTGGATTCCAGCACTTCCGGACCCTTGATCAGGATCCCGAGCTGCGCGCCCCGGCCGGTGCCGACCAGCAGCGCGGTCGGGGTGGCCAGGCCCAGTGCGCACGGGCAGGCGATGATCAGCACGGCGACCGCGGCGGTGAACGCGGCCGACGCAGTGCCGCCCGCGCCGAGCCAGAAGGCCAGGGTGCCGACGGCGAGCGCGATCACGATCGGCACGAAGACCGCCGACACGCGGTCCGCCAGCCGTTGGACCTGCGCCTTCCCGGTCTGCGCGTCCTCCACCAGCTTCGCCATCTGCGCCAGCTGCGTGTCGGCGCCGACACGGGTCGCCCGCACGACGAGCCTGCCGCCCGCGTTGACCGTCGCGCCGACCACCGCGTCACCCGGCGCGACTTCCACCGGCACGCTTTCCCCGGTCAGCATGCTCGCGTCCACCGCGGAGCTGCCTTCGGTGATCACGCCGTCGGTGGCGATCTTCTCCCCCGGCCGCACGACGAACAGATCGCCGACGGCCAGCCGGTCGACCGGGATTCGCTCTTCCTCGCCGTTCCGGAGGACGGCGACGTCCTTCGCGCCCAGCTCCAGCAACGCCCGCAGCGCGGCACCGGCCCGTCGCTTGGAACGCGCCTCGAAGTACCGCCCGGCGAGGATGAACGTCGTCACCCCGGCGGCGACCTCGAGGTAGATGTTGCCGTCACCGGCCATCCGCTCCACGGTCAACTCGAAGGCGTGCGTCATCCCCGGCGTACCCGCGCTGCCGAACAGCAAGGCGTACAGCGACCACAGGAACGCGGCGAGCGTGCCCATCGAGATCAGCGTGTCCATGGTGGCCGCGCCGTGGCGCAGATTCGCCCACGCCGCCTTGTGGAACGGCCATGCCGCCCACACCAGCACCGGCGCCGCGAGCGTCAGCGAAATCCACTGCCAGTAGGTGAACTGCAGCGCTGGCACCATCGCCAGCAGGATCACCGGCACCGACAGCACCGCGGAGCCGACCAGCCGCTGCCGCAACGGCGCGATCGGATCGGCCTCCTCGGCGGGCCCGTCCGGCTGTTCCTGCTTCGGCGGAGCGGGCAGGGCGGCGGTGTAGCCTGCCGCTTCCACCTGCTCGATGAGCCGCTGGGGCTCGATGTCGCCGCTGTACGTGACCTTCGCCTTCTCCGTGGCGTAATTGACCGTGGCGGTGACACCGTCCAGCTTGTTCAGCTTCTTCTCGATGCGCATCGCGCACGACGCGCAGGTCATCCCGGTGATCGCGAGTTCGACCTCGGCCGTGGTGGCCTGGTCCAGATCGGAAGTCATCGTGGTCACTCCTTTCCGGCTCGCGGTCAGCCGTGTCCGCCGTGGCCGTCATCGGCCGCCGGAGGTGGGGTTTGGTTCTGGGTGGCCGAAGGGGCCGGGGCGGGGGTGCCCGCGGTGGCGACGGTGAACTCGGCCGTGCGGACCTTGCCCTGATGCTGGAAGTCCAGGAACAGGCGGTAAGTGCCATTCGACGGGACTTCGGCGAAGAAGGTCACCGCGGGGCCGGGTTTCGTACGGCCGTCACCGGGTTCGCCGTCCGGGTGGACGTGCAGGTACGCGAGGTCGCCGCCGCGCAGGGCCACGAGATGTCCGTAAGCGCCGAGGTACGGCTCCAGATCGGTCACCTCGCGGCCGTCCTTGGTCACCGTCAGGGTGACCTTCGACGACCGGCCCGGGGTCAGGTCCCCGTCCAGGCGAACCTGGTAGCCATCGACGTTCGCGACGCGTGACGGCTGGTGCTCGACGGGCTTGAACTCCCCCGCCGCGGCGACGTCGACGCCCAAGGTCGTGGCGCTTCCGCCGGTCGGCTTGAAGTCCGCGAAGACGCGGTACGAACCCGCCTGCGGCAGTGCGAGCGGCACCGTCCAGAGGCCGCCCGCTCCCAGCTCGGGATGGATGTGCTGGAAACCCGCCGTGTCGCGGCGGACGACGATGAGGTGCATCCGCTTTTCGTGCTCGACGTCGTATCCGGTGACCGGCGCGCCGGCGGGTCCGAGAACCTTGAAGGAGAAGTGCTGGTCGGTCCCCGGCGTGAGCGTCGTGGTGGTGGGCGTGAGGGTGTAGCCGCCCCTGGACGACGCGGGCCCGCCGGGCTCGTCGGTCGGCGCCGCCTCCGCGACGGTGCCGCTGTGAGCGTCCCCATGCCCGGCGTCCTCGCCACCGGGAAGGCCGGCGGCGCCGGCGAAAGGACCGACAGCGGTGCCTGCGGCCCAGGCGCCACCGGCGACCAGGGCAAGCGCCACACCGTAGGCGGAGAGCTTCGCAACTGTGTTCATCTCGAGTCCCTTGTGCGGGCCGTGCCCGCGGTCAAGGAGCCGGACCGCGAATCAGGCGGTCAGCTCGTATCCGGCTTCTTCGACGGCCGCGCGCACATCCGCGACCGCGGGTTCCTCCGCGCTGACGACGGTCACCGCGCCGGTCGGCAGGTCGACACGGACATCCGTGACGCCGCCGATCTTCCCGACCTCTTCGGTGACCGAGCTGACGCAGTGGCCGCAGGTCATGCCGGTGACGGTGTAGGTGGTCTCGCTCATCGTGGTTCTCCTCCGGATTCGTCGCACTGCTTCAGGAACGGACGAGGCGGGCGATGACGTCGCTCGCCTCCTGGATCTTCTCGTCGGCTTCGGCGCCGCCCTTGGCGATGGCGTCGGACACGCAGTGCTTGAGGTGTTCGTCCATCAGCCCCAGCGACACCGACTGCAACGCCTTGGTGGCCGCGGACACCTGCGTGAGGATGTCGATGCAGTACTTGTCCTCCTCGACCATCCGCTGCAGGCCCCGGATCTGCCCTTCGATCCGCCGTAGCCGGGTCAGGTATTCGTCTTTGCCTTGCGTGTATCCGTGCATCTCTCGTCCTCCTGAAACCGACTCTACATACCCTAGGGGGGTAGGGCAACCAGCATACCCCCGTGGCGTATGTCACGGGGCGCTTCGGACGTCGTCACCCCGCTCACCCGGCAGCGCGGGCCACCCTTCAGCGGGCATGATTGGGGCGTTGACGGATTCCGGACTCGAGGAGTGAGCGTGGTTGGTCACGGCGCCGGCACGGAAAGCCAGCTCAAGCGCCTTCGGCGCATCGAGGGGCAGATCCGCGGACTGCAGAAAATGGTCGAAGAGGACAAGTACTGCATCGATGTCCTCACTCAGGTCTCCGCGGCGACCCGGGCACTGAAGTCGTTCTCCCTCGAACTCCTCGATCAGCACATGGCAAGCTGCGTTGTCGACGCCGCGGCGAAGGGCGGCGCCGAGGCGGACCGGAAGATCCGCGAAGCCTCCGAAGCGATCGCGCGCCTGGTCCGCTCCTAAGGTTCAACGCAGCGAGCGGGCGGGTGACGTTTCATGTCACCCGCCCGCTCGCTAATCGCCCTTGAACCCGACCCGGACATGGGCGCCGTCACAGAACGGCTTCTTCGCCGAATGTCCGCACCGGCACAGCAGTTGAGTACGCCCGCCGATCTCGTATTCGTTGTTGTCGTGGTCGACCAGCCGGACGGGCCCTTTCACCTGATACGGCCCGTTGTTCACGACTTTGACGACGACAGCCGGCTCAGCCACGTTCTCCTCGGCCATCGACGTCAGCCGACCACCTCATAGCCCGCCTTTTCGACCGCGGACCGCACCAATCGCGCGTCGAGCGGCTGATCGCTCACGACGGTCACCTCCCCGGTGGCGATGTCGGCATCGACGTCACTGACCCCGGCGACGCCGTTCACCGCCGTCGTCACCTTGGTCATACAACCCGAGCAGGTCATGCCCTTGACCGTGTACACAGTGGTGCTCATCAGCTCTTCCTTCGGTTCGGCAACTCGATCTCGCGGCGATCCGTTCGCCGCCGTGCCGTCACCGTAGCATTACCCCCAGGGGGTATGCAAAGAAGCTTGCTGTCTACTTAGGACGCCGAGTACGCGGAAGGCCGGCTGACCGGTCACCCGTGTTGTGAAAGCCACTTTCGCAACCTTGAAGGTCGCGAAAGTGGCTTTCACAACACGCTCAAGCCGACTCCCCCATGAGGCGATCATGGTCTCTCCGGTGCGCCCAATGTGGCATTGGTGGCGCTGAGCGTCCCCAATGCCACATTGGGCGCACCTCTCTCACCCCACCCTGGTCAGAACGTGAGGGTGAATCCGTCGATCGAACCCGTGTCGAACCTGTAGACGTCCTGGGCGCTCAGCTTCCAGGTCCCGTTGGCGTTCTCGCCGGAGGCGTCGACCGTGTAGGTCTCGTGCACTCCCGAAGCACTGCCCGTGCCGCCCGAGTTCTTGAGGCGGTAGGTCTTGCCGCTGGGCCCGATCAGGTCCAGCGCCAGGTCTGCGGAGTAGGTGTGGCTGATGTCCACCTTGACCGGCAGCGTCGAGGACGCCCTCCCGTCACATCCTTCCTGGGTGATCGAGCTCGTCACCGCGGCACCGGCGTCCGGAATCGCCACCGGGGTGGTGTTCGACTTCGCGCCGCACGTCGGCGCCGGGCCGCCGCCACCGATGAACGACACGTTCAGCAGTTTGTTCAGCGAGCCGCTGCCGGGATTCTTGACGACGCCGTCGGACGCGTTGCCGACCAGTGCGTCCCGCACCTGCTTCGGCGTCGCCGACGGGTTGGCCGCCAGGTAGAGCGCGGCCGCGCCGACGACATGCGGCGTCGCCATGGAGGTGCCGTTCATGACCGCGGTCCCGCCGTTGCTCGGGCTCAGCGACGTGATGTTGGAGCCCGGCGCGAAGATGTCCGTGCACGAACCGTAGTTCGAGAACGACGACCGGTTGTCGCTGGAGTCCGTGGCGTTCACCGTGATGGCTTCCGGCACCCGCGCGGGGCTGGTGTTGCAGGCGTCGGTCGACGCGTTGCCGGACGCGACGCCGTAGACGACGCCCGACGCGATCGACTTCTTGAGCGCGTCGTCACCCACACCGGGCGCGTCCATGGTGAGGCTCATGTTCGCCACGGCCGGCTTCTTAGCGTTGGCCGTCACCCAGTCGACGGCGTCGATGATGCCCGAATCCGGTCCGCTGTTGTTGCAGCCGAGCACTCGAAGCCCGACGATCTTGACCTTCTTCGCGACTCCATAGGTCTTGCTGGCGATGGTGCCGGCGGTGTGACTGCCGTGGCCCGCGCAGTCCTTTCCGTCACCACCCATGAAGTCCTTGCCGATGCTGGCCCGGCCTTCGTACTCCGGGTTGTCGGGGTTGATCCCGGTATCGAGGTCGTACGCGGTGACGCCCTCACCGCTGTTGTTGTAGGTGTACTTCTTGTCCAGCGGCAGGGCCTTCTGGTCGACGCGGTCCAGACCCCATGTCGGGTTGGCCTGCGTGTCGGTGCCGCGGGCGGTGCCGTCCTGGTAGACGGCCTTGACCGACGGGTCCGCCGCGAGCCGCCGAGCCTGCTGCTCGGTCATCTTCTTGACCGAGAAGCCGTTCAGGGCCGCGGACCAGGTGGACCGCACCTCGCCGCCGAAGCGTTCGGTCAGCGAGACCGACGCCGCCTGCGCGGTCACGAGGCCGTCCTTCAGTACCACGATGTACTGGTCGCCGTAGTGCTGTTTCGCCTGCACCACGACACCTTCGGCTTCGGCTGCGACGGCGTTTCCGATGCCCAACGCCAGTAAGGGGGTCAACGCGCCCAGAGTCAGCAGTAATTTACGCATGGATTGTCACCTCGGTGATGAGTACGGTCACTGGACGGTGAGCGTGTACGTGGCGGTCGAAGTCTTGCCGGAGCCGTCCTTCGCCGTCACGGTGATCGGATAGGTTCCCGCCTGGAACGGTGCGAAGATCTGCATCGTCGAGCTGCCGCCGCTGGAAATGGTCTGCGGGGTGAAGAACGGCGCGATCGGCAGGCCCGAACCGGACGCGGACAGAGTGATGGAGCCGCTGCCGCCGGTCGCGGAGACCGTCGTACTGACCAGTGAACCGGAGCGTGTGCTGCCCGAGGCGGGGTTGAGCGTCACCTTGAGATCGCCCGGTTCGGTGCCGCCCTTGCCGACGGTCAGCGTCAGCGTGGTGGTCACGGTGTCGGTCGTTCCCTTGCCGGACACGGTGATCGTGTAGTCCCGTTCCGGTGTGCCCGCCGCGGTCTCGATCGTCAGCTTCGCGGTGTCTCCGGACTTGATGGACGACGGCTGGAAGGTCGCCTTGGCACCGTCGGGCAGCCCGGACGCGGTCAGCGCGACGTCCTCGGCGCCGTTCTTGCCCGGCTTGCTCGTGATCGACGTCGAGACATACTTGCCGGGGTCGACCTTCACCGAACCCGGCGAGGCGGCGAGGGTGAACTTGTCGGTGCTGGGCACCTCGCCGATCTGCTGCTTGACCCAGTCGCCCATTTCGTTGTTCAGGCGGCTGTAAACGCTGTACCACCGGAAGTCGCTCCGGCTCCACGACGTGATGCCGACGACGACACCGTTGACGACGAACGGGCCACCGCTGTCGCCGGGAAGCACGGTCTTGCGGCCGTCGGAATACCCGGCGCAGATCATCGTCGCCGGGTCCACGCCGTTCTCCACCCCGGTGCACTGGTTCGCGGGGACGATCGGCAGCGTCAGCTTCTGCAAAGTGACGTCGGCGGGGCTGTCGTTGTAGCTCTTCTTGCCGTAGCCCAGGCTGAAACCGTCCTTGCCCGGCGCCTCGAGGCCGGTGTCGGCGGAGGTGGCGACCTTCGCGTAGCCGCCGGCGGGGACGGGGATGTCGCCGTCGGTGGTGATGATCGCGACGTCGTAGCCGTTCCAGGGCTGGGTGAACTTCGGGTGCAGCTGGTAGTCGACGGCCTTGAGCTGGGTGCCGCCGGTGCTCACCAGATCGTCCAGTCCATAGAGGACGGACTTCTCGCCTGCCAGTTCCTTGCAGTGCGCCGCGACCATCACCTTGCGGGGCGCCACGACGGACCCGCTGCAGCTCTGCCCCTTGGGCCGCGAGCCGCCCTCACGGAGGGCCGCGATGGCGAAGGGATAGTCCTTCACCGAAGCGGGCACGCCGCCGATCCCCAGGGCATGGGCACCGCCGGGAACCTGGACGTCACCGGTGGGGGCGATCGCCGACGCGGTCGGCTGGGGCGCCGCCCCGGCGGTTCCGCCGGCCACGGGGATCGACAGGGCCGCCACACCCAGTGCCAGCAGTCCGAGGGCTCTTTTCCTTTTCACGGTATTCCTTTCAGCAGGGAGGAAATCAGAAGGTCAGGCCGAAGCTGTCGAGCACGCCGGTATCGAACCGGTAGACGTCCTGGACACGCAGCTTCCAGTCGCCGGAACGGTTCTCACCCGAGGTGTCGACGGTGTAGGTCTTCGAAAGGTCGACGGTGCTTTCGCCACCCGCCTGCTTGAGGTTGACGACCTTGCCGCTCGGCGTGACGAGGTCGATCTTCAGATCGCCCGTGTACGGGTGTTTGATCGCCACGGCCACCGAAGTGCCGGAGGTTCCCTTCGCGTCGCAAGAACCGATGGTCACGGTGCTGCCCACCGCTTCACCGGCGTCCGGGACGGCGACGTCGTCGGTGCTGGTGCCGCCCGCGCAGGACGGCGTACCTCCGCCGAGGAAACCGGTGTACAGCAGCTTGTTCGGCGACCCCTTCGGGTCGGAGATCTTGCCGGGGGTGGCGTTGTCGAGCAGCACCTTGGTGACCTGCTCCGGGGTGGCCGATGGGTTGGCGGTCAGGTAGAGCGCGGCCGCGCCGGCGACGTGCGGGGTGGCCATCGACGTGCCGCTCATCTGCTGTGTGCCGCCGCCGTTGCGGGTCGAGGTGATGTTGCTGCCCGGTCCGAACAGATCGGTGCAGGTCCCGTAGTTCGACGACTGCGAGGAGTTGAAGATCGACCGCTTGTCCTGGATGTCGCTCGCGGCGACCGTGACCGCTTCCGGGGTCCGGGCAGGCGAAACGTTGCAGGCGTCCTGCCCCTCGTTGCCGGCCGCGACCGTGACGGTGATCCCGGCCCGGACCGCGCCCTGGACTGCCTGGTCCACAGTGGACGTCGCGCCGCCGCCGATGCTCATCGTGAGCACCGCCGGCTTCTTGGCGTTCTTGGTGACCCAGTCGATACCGGACACAACAGTCGACCACGGCGCGCTGGAATTGCAGCCGAGCACGCGGACGGCCACGATCTTCACGCCTTTCGCGACACCGTAGGTCGTGCTGCCGACGGTTCCGGCGACGTGCGTACCGTGGCCGTGGCAGTCCGAGGCGTCACTGTCGTTGTCGACGAAGTCGTAACCGCTGCTCGCGCGCCCGCCGAACTCGGACTGCCGGTAGTCCGTCCCCGTGTCGAGCACGTAGACCGTGGCACCGTCGCCTTTGTTGGCGTAGTCGTACTTCTTGTCGAGCGGAAGATCCTTCTGGTCGACTCGGTCGAGACCCCAGGTGGGATCGTTCTGGGTCTCGGTCGCGTGCGCGAGGCCGTCCGGTTCGACCGAGGCGACGGCCGGATCCGCGGCCAGCCGCCGAGCCTGAGCTTCGGTCATCCGGCCCGCGAAACCGCGCAGCGCGGCGTCGTAGGTGCGGGTGACCTGCCCGCCGTATTCCGCCGCCAGCGACCGAGCCTCGGCGGCGGGCGACGGCCCGGTCTTCAAAGTGACGAGATAGGAACCTGGAATCGCGTCCGGCGGCCACGCCTGGACAATGGGCCCGGCAGGCGAGGCAAGGGCGGGTACTGCCGGTAAGCCGAGGGCGAGTGCCAGGCAGGCAATGACCACAGCCCTTCCTTGGCGGAGACTTTCACGCATCTAGTCACTCCTGAAAGTGGGGAATCAACACCGGAGACGTGGTGACAACAGTGAGTTATCCGGAAGGCGAGAACAATAAGTATCACGTTCGGCGGACTACTCAATTAAATGTCAAAGTCTCTATAATCAGTGCCGTAAGCCCATTAAATAAGTGACCTCATCAAAGAAAAAATACGTGACGAGGCCAAATCGGAGTCGTTCACTGGTTCATAAGCGAGACAAATGCTCGCTGAGCACCGCCCGCGAAGGCAGATCGAGCTTGTTCAACGCCCGGCTGATATGGACCTCGACCGTTCGCGCGGACAGGAAAAGCCGTTCCGCGATCTCGCGGTTACTGAGATTCTGCGCGGCCAGACGCGCCACTTCGAGTTCGCGCGGAGACAGGGCCTGCCCGTAGCCACGGCGACCACGCGACGGAGTGGTGGGATCGTGGCGCGCCAGGATCCGGCGGCATCGCTGCGCGTCGGCGACCGACTTCAGGGAACGGTAGATGGTTTCGGCCGAGGTCAACGCGCCCAGCAGTTTCCGGTGGTCGCCGAGTTCGGCATAACACTCACCGGCGAGTTCGCTCGCACCGGCGGCGGCATGGGGGCGCGGCAAAGCCTGATAGGACAACGCCGCCTGGCTGAACAATTCGACCGCGTCGGCGGGCCGGGCCCTGGCGAGCAGCCCCCGGCAGAAGAGAGCCGCCGCATGGGCGAGCGGCGCGTCCCGTCCGGCGATCCCCTCCTGATACTCGGCGACCAGGCGTTCCGCCGCGTCGGTCTCCCCTCTGTCGACGAGAACCCGGACGGCGGGCGGGAGGAGTTCGGCCGCCCAGACCCAGTTGTTCTTTCGGCGCACGCTCTCGAGTCCGCTCTCCGCGAGCCGCGCGGCGGCGGGAAGTTCCTTGGCCGCGAGGAGGATGGCCACCCGCCCCGCGAACGCCGACGCCCGCTGCGGCACGTTCCCGGCCGCGAGCGCGAAGGCGGTGTCGAAGTTCCGTGACGCCTCTTTGCGACGTCCGTTGCCCAGCTGGTACCAAGCCAGCGCGAGCAAGGGTTCCGCGGCGAGCGAACTGTCCTGGCCGACGCGGCCCACCAGACCGAGGACCTCGGCCTCCACCTCCGGCCAGATGCCCATCGCGACGTCGAGCCGGAGGTCCGTCCCCGCCGCGAGCGCTTCCAGATAGGGCTGTTCCTCGTCGTGGACCAGCCGACGGGCGGTGGCGAGATACGTCCTCGCCACCGGGTAGTACCCGTTCCAGGCGGCCGCGTCGGCGAGGTTGATGTAGGTCCGGCTGACCTGCCTGCGAACCTCGGCGGACCGGGGCGAGGCCGGAAGCGCGCCGACGTCCTGCCAGACCCCGGGATCGGCTACCTGCATCCGGCCGGACACCCGGTTCGCGGTGACCGCGGCGATCAGTTCGACGTCGCGGGTGCCTTTGCTGGCCTGTTCGGCCTGGTCCAGCCAGCGTAGGTTCTCCTCGACCGGCACCGGCCCGATGTGCGGAAGCGCCAAGGTGATCAGCCCGCGGGCGAGGAGCGCACGCCGCCCGTCGAGATCCGCGATGGCCAGCTCGATCTCGGAACGGCCCGCGTCGACCTGCCCGACCTGGTTGATCAGGACCCGGCCGAGGTTGATCCGGATCTCGCCGCGAGCGGCCTTGCTCATCGGCCAGTCGTGCGCCGCCGTGCGCAGCAGCCGCAGCGTGGATTCGCCGATCAGTCCGTATGCGGTCTCCCGGCTGAGCCGGACGGCGAAGTTCTCCCTGCGTGCCCTAGAGAGAGCGGAGTCCCCGAGCGCGGCCTCGAGCAACCGCACGGCTTCGTCCGGCCTGCCCTCGGCCGCCGCCTGGTCCACGGATTCCGAGACATACCGCGCCCACTCGTCGAGCTCACCGGCCTCCCGGTGGTGGTACGCGACCCTCCGCGGTTCCGGCTCGTCCGAACAGGCAAGCAGCCGCGCGGCGCCGGAGTGCAACTGAGACCGCCGCGGGCCCGGGACGGCGGCGCGGACCGCGTCCGCCACCAGCGGACTGCGCACCGCGTAACGATCGTTCCCGAGGTCACGCAGGAACCCCGCGGCCATCGCCTGGAGCAGGTCGTCGACGATTCCGGCGCCGTCCGAGCCCGCCACGGCGGCGAGCGCCATGCCGCCCGCCGGCCTGCCGAGGATCACCGCGGCCGCCACGACCGCCGCGGCGCCTCGCTCCAGCACCGCGAACCTCGCGGCGAGGTCCGCCGCCCAGGCGGCGGGGACGACCTTCTCCGAGAGCTTCACGGCGGCCTGCGCGTCGAGTCCGGAGATCGCCTCCAGGACCGCGGTGACCGCGGCGGCCACCCCGCCGGTCCGGCGATGGACCCGCTCGGCGAGCTCGCGCGAACCGGTCTTCGCCACGACGTCCGCGATCCGCAGCGGCTTCAGGGTGCATCGCGCCGTCACCCCGGAACGGGGAGGCCACCAGACATCGCGCAGGATCCGTTGCTGCAGCCGGAGGGCGGAGGCGGTCACGACGGCCAGCCGTTCGGACGGCCGGGCCGCCAGCAGGCGGAGGAAGTCCTGGGTCTCCTCGTCGGCCTCGTCCGCGTCGTCGACGATCAGGACGGTGCGCTCCGGCAAGGTCAGCAGTTCGCGGAGCGCACGGTGCACCAGGTGGCGATCGGAGCCGATCGGCTCCGGCAGTAAGGCGCCGAGTTCGGGGAGCAAGGGGTGCAGGACCCCGGCGAGCGGCGACAGCCGACCGGCCATCCCCGTCCACCTGTCCGCGGCGGCTCCCAGCGCGTCGAGCAGCGGTGCGAGCGGCGTCGGATCGGGCACCCGCACGCAACGGAGCTCGATCACTGTCCGCTCCTGAGCAGCCGAGGAACGCGCCACCCGGCGGAGGAGCTCCGTCTTACCGGAACCGGGTTCGCCTTCGACCACGACGAAGGCGAACGGCTTGGCGATCTCCCGTTCCACCCAGGACAGTTCCACCACGGCGCCCCTTACTTCAGCGTGAACGACCCCGGCTGGCAAGCATCACCCCGGACCGCAGTGGTCGCCAGCTTGTGCGCAATAAGTGAGGGCACGTAGTGATTGGGACTGCTCCCGTAGCCGAGGGCGGACGTGCCCCGGTATCGCCGCGACTAGACTGGGTACGGAGAAGTCTGCAGTACGGGGTCAGTGTGGGAGCAGGGTTGGGACATGCCGGTGGCGCGCCGTGCGTCAACCTCCTGAACGGGGGTACCCGGTCAAGGTGAAGGCGACCACGACAGCGACGGGCACCGACCCGTTCGTCCACCCGGCGCTGTTCTACCAGGGGCCGGACGACTACCTGGCGGGCACTGTCCCGTTCATCCAGCAGGGTTTGGAGAGCGGCGAGCCGGTCGCGGTCTCGGTGCCCGGCCCCAATCTCGAACTGTTGCGGACCGCCTTGGGCCAGGACGCCGAGCGGGTACGACTGCTGGACATGACCGAGGAAGGCCGCAACCCGGGCCGGATCATCCCCGGCGTTCTCCGTGCCTTCGCCGACGACCACACCACCCGGCGGGTCCGCATCATCGGCGAGCCCATCTGGGCCGAACGGTCCGAGCTGGAGTACCCGGCGTGCGCCCAACACGAGGCGCTGATCAACCACGCGTTCACCGGCCGCGAAGTCACCATTCTCTGCCCCTACGACGTCACCCGCCTCGACGCCCGCGCCCTGTCCGACGCCGAAGCCACCCACCCGGTCCTGATCGACTCCACCGGAGAGCGCGCCAGCACCCGCTACGACCCCGACCGCATCATCACCGGGTACAACACCCCGCTGCCCGAACCGGCCCTGACCGAGACGGCCGGGTACAGCATCCTCGACGCCGTCACCGGCGAGGCCGCGTCCCTGGCCCACGCTCGCGCCGTGGCCCGTGATCAGGCCCAGCGTGCCGGCCTCACCGACGATCAAGTGGCGGACGTCCAGCTCGTGGTCGCCGAACTCCTGGCCAACAGCGTGGACCACGGCGGCGGGCAGGGACGGCTCAGCATCTGGTCCGAGGCGGACGGGCTGGTCTGCGAGGTCCACGACACCGGCCGCCTGACCGACCCGCTGGCCGGACGGCGGCCCGCCTCCCCCGGCCAGCTACGCGGCCGCGGGCTCCTGCTGGTCAACCATCTGTCCGACCTCGTGCGCGTCCACACCGGCCCGCAGGGCACCACGATCCGCGCCTGCTTCACCACCGAGTGTCACTGACGCTCGGTGCGGCTCCAAGTGTCGTGTCGGGTGGTCGGTCCGTGAAGGCCTCCTTAAGGGACTCTGGGTCCCTCAAGGAGGCCTTCACGGACCGGTGAACGTTGCTCGCCCGGCGGTCAGGTCGCTCGACGGCGCGACACCTTTGCCCTAGCCGAATCGCCAGTCACGATCCACTCGACCAGAAGGTATGCGAGATTCGCCGGGGCCCTTCACTCGGCGGAAATCAAGGGACCTCGTAGAACTTGTCGTAGTGACCCGGCGCGTAATAGAACTTGTCGTTGTCGTCCTTGACGATGCGGTCCGGCTTCGGCCTCTGGTTGTCCGGCAACGGCTTCCCGTTGAAGTCCGTGTACTCGTCAGCGTCCCTGATGGGTTTCTTGTTCTCGTACTTCGGTGTCGGGTGAACGTCGAATTCGTAGTAGTTGCCGTCGTACGGTTTCGTGGGCTTACCGTCCGGACCGAACGGTTGATCAGCGGGCTTGTTGCTGCCGCTCACCTTGCCGTTGTGCGGAAGCCTGCCTTCGTTCCCGACTTTGCCGCCTGCCTGACCGTGGTTCCCGTAGATCCTGCCGCCCCAGGTCGAGCCGGGGCCGGGGGTGGGCTTGTTCCCCAAGCCGAGCGAGTTGAGCTTGTCGTTGTCCACGCTGTTGTGCCAGGCACCGAACTGGCCGCTGTCCTTGTGGTCGAGGATCCACCGTTTCATCTTGAGCGCGGCGTCTTTCTGCGCCTGGGTGAGCTCGTCGAACTTCCCGAGGTTCGGCGAAAGATCGGGTTGCGGCTGGGGCTGGGGCTGGGGCTTCTTCCCCTTGCCTCCACCGCCTCCACCGCGGGTGCCGCTGTACTCGCCGCCCGGTTTCGGGCCGCGGGGTTTCCCGGCCGGTCCGGTCTTGCCGGTGTCGATCTTACGGAGCGCCTTTTCCGCTTCGGCGAAGATGTTCTTCGCCTTCTTCATCAGCGGCGCGAGCGCGCTCATCGCCTTGACCAGCTTGGTGACGACGGTGGCGATCTTGGAAGCGGTCTTCGCGATGGCGGCGGTGACCTGCGGCAGCACCCAGGTCATGCCGAGGCCGAGCGTCGCCAGCACCTGCAGCGCCCAGCTGATCAGCCTGCCGATCAGTTCGGCGATGGTGTCGCGGACCAGGGTGCGGACCGCGGTGACCACCTCACCGCCGATCCGGGTGCCGGAGGACGCGCCGCCGGCGGCCTGCTGACAGGCACCGATCAGGGCCGCGACATCCGCTCCCCTGGTGCGGTAGGCGTCACCGGCGTCACCGGCCCAGTTCGCGGTTTCGGCGACGACCATCGCGTCGAGGTCGGCGCTGAGCGTGCCGAGTTCCTCGGCGACGTTCTGCCAGGTCTCGGCGTGCGCCGCGATCTCGTCCGGGTCTCCGGCGAGCGCGTCGAGCGCTTCCTTCAACGGTCCGACGTGCTCCATCAGCCAGCCGACCCCGGCGGCGAGGATGGTGCCGAACGGGTCGAGGGCGGCGGACACCGCGTCCATGGCGGTGCCGACCGCGCCGACCGCGACGGACGCCCAGTCACCGCTTTCGATGGACGCCTTGAGTTCGGTCGCGGATTCGAGCAGGGGAACGCCGGACACCGCGGTGGTGGAATCCTTCGGTGTGGCGACAAGGGGGTTGGTCATCGCGCGGCCTTCTCCATCGGAGTCGCCGGGATCACGGCCTCGTACTGTTTGAACATGTCGACGCCCGCGGCGTCCTGCCCGGTGTAGGACTGTTCGGCGGTGCGCAGGTTGGCGGCGGTCGCCCGGACGCCGTCGATCGCGGCCTTGATCGAGTCGATCGTCTTCTCCTCCGCCGGATTGATGAACGGCGGGACGAACGCGCAGATCAGACCGTAGGCCTCGTCGGACATGGCCGCGGTGTTCGCCGCCGCCAGCACGGTGCCCAGCCGCTCGGCGATCCCGTCGACGTTCGCCGCGTGTTTCCCGATTTCCGCCGGTACGACCTGGAAGTTCATCCGTCACCCCTTCGAGACGTCCCGTATTCGGGCACGCCGCTTCCGCTTGACCATCGTCACCCGGCCTTCGACGTTGGCACGTAACGGAAAACGCTCGCCATCCGTCGGGGCCGGGGAGTTCACGCGGCCACGATGCCATCGGGCTCCCGCCCGCGAGAAAGCTCTGTGCGAAGGGACAGTGTTCCTTGCACGAAAGGGCACGGTCCTTTGTCAGAGTGGCTCCAGATAAGACCTCTCGGACCAATCGTCGTCCTCGTCGTCGCGAGGCGGACGGCTCGGCGCGGGTGGATCCGGTGCCACCGCGGAAAGCTGCTCGAGTTCGGCGACGACGGCGTCGACGTCCATAGTGGCCAGTTCGCCGACCTGCCGTTCCAAGGACGTCCAGGCTTCCGCTGCCAGCCGTCGGCGATCCTCGGCGGGCAGCGCGTCGATGACCTGCCACCAGCCTCGCGCCTCCTGGACGAACTCGTCCAGCACCGGGCCGTGCGCCAGCAATTCGTACGGTTGCCGTCGACCGGCGACGACCTCGCCCGCGAAGTCCCCGGCGGCGCCGCCGGTCGCCGCCAGCAGCCGCATGACCGTCTGCCGTGCCCGGTCCCCCTCGGCGGAGTCGAACGGATCGTGGATCGCGCGTTCTCCCGTCACAGCAGCACCCGCTTGCGCTTGGCCGGGCATTCGGCGTCCCGGTGCTCGTAGCCCTCCGGCCACTGCGGCGGATCGCCCATCGCGATGGTGGTTTCCAGCACCTCGTCGAGGGCCTTCTCCCCCGCGAACATGTGCGCCAGCCCGTACGCGGCGCTGATCAGCGTCTGGATGATCCCGACGATCTCGTTGAAGGACAGCACGAGATGGATGATGTCCAGCATCTCGCCTTCCTTCACGACTTCGACGAGCTTGCCTCGACGGCCGAGCTGGGACAGCGCTTCGCTGATCACCTCCACGACGCGCATCCCTTTTCCAGGCCGAGTTTCTTGCCCTTGGTGAGGATCAGCAGCGCGATGTCGATCGCCGAGCTGTAGCCGTGCCGGATCTCCTGCATCAGGTGGTAGGCGAGCTTCGCCAGCGCCTGGATCGCCAGGCTCGCGCCACGGAAGTACCGAGCCAGCTGCAGCAGACTGGAACGGTAGTCGACCAGCCAGTTCTTGGCCCGGTCGGCGCCCTCTCCCTCCCACGCGCCCTGGATCCCGAACCGGCCCTGGTCGATGTTGACCGCGGTGTTCTCCAGACCGAGCGCGGCGTCGTTGTAGAGCACCGCCTGCCGCTGCAGCACGGTCCAGTCACCGACGAGCAGGTCGGCGATCATGGTGATGAAGTCCTTGTCGGAACCGGTGAGCATCTTGATCACCTCGGCGACGTCGCCGAGGGATCCGCCGAGATCGAGCAGTTTCTCGCGCTCCGCCTGGGCTTTCACCGGCCACCAGGCCGGGTCGGCGACGGCCGCCGGATCGGGCCCGCCGTAACCCACCGGGAGGGCGTCGCGGAACGCCGCGGCACCGGCCGGGTCACGCACCTCGTCCGCGGGGACCCGTGCGGCGTCGGGCTCCGGGTTGAGCCGGTCCAGCAATTCCGCCGCCCGCGCGTCCACCACGCCGTACCAGTGCGCCACACAGCGCAGTTCGTGTCCGCCGCCCGCGGCGAGATCGGCCGCGAACCGCGTCTGGCTCAGCGCCGTGCGCTGCCACTCGTCCAGTTTCGGCCAGGCGGCGGCGAAAAAGCCCTCGCCGCTTTCGGTGTCGAATCCGGCTCCGGCGCCGACCAGGCGGTCGAACCACTGGCGATAGGTGTCGACGCCCGCCCCCGCCCGCAGGACCAGGTCTCCGAGCGCGCGCACCGCGGCCGGCTCGACTGAGAACCCCTGCCCCATCCGTCCCCCTGTTGCTCCGGAAGTACCCCTTCGACGTAGCTGAAGTTTGACAGGTTGCCGCGAAATGTCACATCACTGGAATGGAGTACACGGAGTGGCGCTCTCGGTGCGGAATTCGCCGTTTTGTCCGGTATTCACGTAGGTGTCGTCATGTCTCGGACGTCCAGTCGGCGCGGGTGGCGTTATCGCGTGATCGGACGGACGGCACACGTGTTCAGACGAACGACTCGCGGCGGAAGGCAGGTGGCGTATGGATCCAGCGGCGTTAGTCGGTCCGTGAATGCCTCGTTGCCTGCCTTGAGGGTCGATGCCAGGAGCTCAAGGCCGGTCGAGTGTTCGCGATCCGGCGGTTTTCGTGCTGGCTCGAGCAGGTAAGTACGTGGAGCAAGCGGAGATTTCCCGTGATTCGCGTCCGGCCACATCTACGTCGCGGTGTCCGACGCACTGCTCTCAAGCGAGCCTGAGCAGGACCGGGCTCCCGGTGACGGTGACGTCGGCACCGGGTGTGACCGGCGCGCTCGTCCCGTCGAGTTGTTCGACCGAGGTGGTGCCGTGGGCCGCCGGGATCCGCGCGGACCGGTCGATGGTCCACCAGATCAGGAACGTCCGGCCGCCCTGATCGAACCGGCACTGCCACAGGTGATCGGGCAGCCCGGCCGTGCGACCTTGCCCGCAGGAATGGATCCGGCTGCCCGCCAGCCACCGGTGCAGGCGCTCCACGTGGCGGGCCGCCTTCGTGTGCGGGCCGCCGACGGGCTGCAACACGATGGGGATCTTGGCGCTGCCCCAGTTGTAGAAGTACATGCGGCGGTATTGCGCGTAAAGCCCGGACAGGAAGAACCGGACCGCGTGCTGCGCGCCGCGATCGGCGTCCACGGGCCGCTGCCTGTTCACGTCGTACGCCGAGCCGGTGCTCCAGAGCCTGATGCCGGCACCGGCCTCGTGCAGTGCCTTCTCGATCTCGTTCGCCAGTGGCAGCATCGTCTCCGGCGGGTCGGAGTCGTTGCGGGGAGCCAGCTTCACCGCGCCGGCGTCGCAATGGTCGTAACCGCCGAGCTTGGCGAACTGCCGCAATTTGTCGAACGCCACGGGATCCCAGAGCTCGCCCATCGACGGGCACACCACGGTCACGGCCGGGTCGACGGATTTGATCACCTGGCTCGCCCGGCGGGTCATCTCCACCAGTTGCGCCGTCGAACCGCTGAAGAAGTCTTGGTGATTGGCCATGTCCCACAACTCGTAGGCGTCGATCCGGCCGCGGTACTGCTCGACGACGGTGCGCACGAAACGCTCCCAATCCGCGAGGTCGTCGGGCGGGCCGGAGCGAGAGTCGTCGGTGTAGACCGATTTCGGGCTGTTCGGGCTCGCCCACGACGGGGTGCCGCCGAAGGTCAGGGTCACCGGGAGTCCTGCGCCGCGGGCGCCGGTCACGAGCCGTTCGAGCGTGTTCCAGTCGTACCGGCCGCGAGTCGGCTCCAGGTTCTGCCACCGGGTGCGCGTGTTCCACAACCGGACGGACCCGACCTCGAAGGACGGCATCCGCCCGGTGTTCGAATTCGCCGTCACCCCGACGAATTCCGGATCGATGGTGCGTGGCGCGTTCGTCCACATCGACGCCTGGATCGTGGCGGGTGCCTGCCGATCGGTCGGGGTGGCCATGGCGCCCCCGGCGAGCAGGACGACCCCGAGGACCGCGACGAGCGCGAGGTTCGCCAGTGGCCGCCTGCGCCCGGGCGACGTCCGCGTGTCCGACGGCGCGTCGGTGTGCCGGACGACGACGTCCGGGATGGCGGCGTCGCCCAGGTCCGCGCGCTCCCACAGTCGGTACAGCTTCGCGAGTTCCTCCCGGTCCGCCCCGCACGCGGTCGCGATCGCCTCGATCGGCGCGAACGTCGTGGGAACACTTCGCCCGGTGCAATAGCGGTGCACCGTCGACCGGCTCAGGTGCACCTTGCGTCCGAGCAGTTCGTAGCTGAGCCCGCTTTGCTGTTTCCGCTCGCTGAGAAGTGCCGTCAGCGCGGCAACCGCCTCGCTCGCCATACCGCTGAGCCCCCTCCGCGTGCCGTGCCGGTCTCCCGATTCAGCCGCCTGCCGGGAGCCCCTGAACGGAGAACAGTGTCCCACCGCCCGCCTCCCATCGCCGTGGGTTCACGTGATCACATCTCCCGGCTCCGACGTCATCGCAGGTCAGAGGCCGGATTTCATCCCACCGTCTCGTTCCTGGCGTTTTCGCTTGCCTGGACACGTCGCGCTGAGCAGCGTGGCCCCGGAGGCAATACAGGGGAGGAATCGACATGAAACCGCACGGGAAACGGATCGGCGCGCTGGCGGCCGCGCTGCTGATGACGGGCGCGGCAGGCGTCCCGGCCGCCGCCGCGTCCGCGCCGCCACAACTGACGACCAGAGCGGACTTCAACACTCCGGGCGGCGGGCAAATCGTCGAGCACCTGCGAAAGCTGATCGATGGCGCACCCGCGAACTCGACCATCAGGACCGCGCAGTTCCTTCTGCGGGACGAGCCGATCACGGACGCGCTCGCGGAAGCGGCGGAACGTGGCGTCCATGTCCAGGTCCTGGTCAACGGGCGGGCGACGGGTCATCCGAACTACCAGGACCTGAAGAACCGGCTGAAGAAGACCGGCGACAAGAAATCGTGGGCGAAGAGCTGCGCGGACGGCCGAGGGTGCAACGGCGGGAACGCGATGCACAACAAGTTCTTCCTGTTCGAGCGAACGCTGGGCGCGGCGGCCGTGGTCGCGACCGGATCGGCCAACTTCAGCGAGAACACGACGGGCGGCAAGGGTGGCTGGAACAGCTATTACACCGACGTCGGGAACGCCGGCCTGTTCGCCAGGTACAACGACTACTTCACCGACTTGCGCAAGGTCGCGGAGGGGGCAACGGCGAACCCCGACTACTACGAAGCCAACCCGCCCGTCGTCACCGGGAACACCAAGAGCTACTTCTACCCGAGGCTCAAGGACGAGGGGAACGACACCGTCGAGAACTCCTTGAAGGAGGTCGGCTGCTTGTCGGAGAAGAGCAAGATCCGCATCGGGGTATGGTCACTCACCCGGATGAAGATCATCGAACGGCTGCGGTTCCTGGCAGCCCTGGGTTGCACCGTGGACATCGTCGCTTTGCGGATGACCGCGGGCGCCTGTGAAACGCTGATGAAGGGGCAGCCGGATCGAGTGCGGCTTCGCGGCTTCAAAGCCGGGAACGAGCACGGCATCCATGAGAAGAACATGATGATCGAGGGCGACTATCTCAAGCCGGGCACCAAGGTGGTCTTCACCGGCAGCCAGAACTTCAACAACCCGTCCTTGCACGAGAACGACGAGAACGTCATCCGGATCTTGGACAACGACGGGATCTACCGGAGTTTCGTGAAGAACTTCGAGCAGGTGGCCGACGCCGCCGACGAGGAGATCGAGTCCCCCGCGGACTGCGTGAAGATGCTCCCACCCAACGAGCCCGACCCTGCCGAAGGGTAAAGAGGGGAACCGCTCAGCGTCTCCGATGTCACCTTGGAGACGCTGAGCGCCCGAGTGACCGAGAGGGTCAGGGCCGCCAGGTGTCGTTCAGCGCCAGCGTGCAGCCACCCGAAGCGGTACCGGCACGATTCGCCCCTGATTCCCAGACGATGTTGCCGCCTTCCTTGCGGATGTACTTGTACTGGAAGGCGGCATCCTTCGGCAGCGTGACATTCGCCGTCCACAAAGGATAGTCGGCCGAGGCCATCGGGACGGCGTTCGCCGGATTCCACGCACCGAGTTCCGCGCGGTCGCCGACGACGAAGATGTTCTGGCCCCATGAAGTGGTGGCGTTCACCGTGAACTTCGCCGACACACCGGTGCAAGCGGCGCTGTACCGCTGCTTGACCACCGACGGTGTCTCGACCGGGGCACCCGCGTCGATCGAGTGCGCCAGCCGGACGAATTGCGCCATCGACCAGGCCAGTGGCGTCGCCCCGCCGGTGCCTTCGCCGAAGGTGAAGCCACCCGTGCTCGGCCGGTCCCAGACCTGTTCGGGGATCAGATAGCCGGGGTTCGCCGCGGCGGCCATGGCGGCGAGATGCGTTGTCGCCTGGCGGCCGTTGGCCAGTTCGTACTCGCCGCGTTCACCGGTGAGCAATGGCCACAGCCGTCCGACACCGGCACCGGTGTAGGGCCCGCCGGAAGCGGTTTCGCCGTACCCGTCGTGGTTGTACCGGTACCACATCGGACCGTTCGGGGTGTTCACCTTGAGCGTCGAGTCCACCTCGGGTAGCGAGGCGGCGACGTCCGGATCCGCCGCCGGTTTCACGCCAAGGCGCACGAGGTCCAGGAAGCCGGCATCGATGATGGAGCGCTCGTCGTGGTTGCCGCCCCCGTTCTGCAGGAAGATGTTCTGGCCGTCGTCGGGATTCCCGTTGCCGTCGATGCGGTGGAAGTACCAGCCGTCACCGAGCGGCCCGGACTTGGTGAACGTCCAGGCGCTGACCTGCGACTGCCACCGGTCGGCGGTTTCGCGGTACCGAGCGGCGCCGGCGGTGTCCCCGTTCCGTTGGGCGATGTCGGCGGCGCAGATCAGCCCGGCGATCTCCGCGGCGATGGTGGAGGGCGAGTAGCCGCCGTTCTCCTCCCAGCGTTCCTGCGGGGTGGACGGGCCGCGTGCGACGAGGAAGTCCGCGGACTTCTTCACCTTCGCCCACATCCCCGCGTCGAACCGGCCCAGTTGCCACGCGAGCACGATCGGGAAGGCGACCTCGTCCATCTGCAGACTGGTCCAGCAGTTGGTGCCGTCGAGCCGGGTGTTCTGCGGGAACGAGCCGTCCGGCCGTTGCTGCACGGTGAACAGATAGTCGACCGAACGGTTGGCCGCCGCCGAATCGCCCGCCGCGATCTGCGCGGTCGAAACCTGGTAGAGATCGCGGGACCAGACGGCGTGGTATCCGCAGTCCCCGGTGGTGTTCGCGTCCTTAGCCTCACCCCACGGATTGGTGAGCGACGCGACGTTCGCTCCCGGATATGTCTTGTCCTCGTGGGCCTTGAGGGTCATGAGCGCGACGTTGTACTGCGTGGTCAAGCCGGCTCCGGTGATCGAACGGGGCACCGCGGCCAGCGAAGCCAGATAGCCGTTCCAGCCGGACCGGTACGCGGTTTCCGCCGCCGCGAAACCACCCGTGAGAGAGGCGGACGCGTTCGCCGACGCGGCGCCGCGATCGCCTCCGAAACCGACCGCGAGGGTGAAGGTGGTGTCGGTGCCCACGGGAATCTGCCCCAGTTGCACCAGGTTCCCCGGCGTGGAGGCCGAGTCGTACTGCGTGCCGAGGACGTGATCACCGCTCAGGTCGACATAGCCGTCGCTCGCCGACCCGCTGTAGCCGCTGGTCGCCTTGACGAAACCGGTGGAAGCGGCCAAGGCGCTGGACACCGGCCCGTCCGAAGCGACCAGCTGCCCGCCGGAAGTGGCGCCGGTGTCCCCCATGCCGCTGTTGTTCAGGGACGGGTTGTACAGCGCGTACAACTGCAGCGGGCCTCCGCTGAGCACCTCGAACCGGGTCTGGATCAGCACGGTGGACCGGGCCGGGTCGGCGGTGTGGGTCTTGGTGATCCGGTAACGGCCGTTGGTGGCGGTGTTGATCTGCCGGTAGCTCAGCGAACGCGGATCGGAGAGCACCAGCTGTTTGGTGGTGTGATCGCGTTCGAGCTGGGTGAAACCGGCGCCGTCGGACACCACGTACTGCAGATCCTGGACGTTGGCGACGTCCACGGTCGGGTAATAGATCTCGTGGCTGATGCCCTGGCCGAGGGTGAACCACACCTTCGACGCGGCGTCGGTGGCGGTCCCGAAACCTTCTTTACCCCCGGTCGTCCAGGCCGCCCCGGTGCCCGGCGCGCCGGGAGCGTCCGCCAGCGGCGCGGCGCTCGCCGGCACGGGTGCCACGAGAGCTGCCGCGGTCACCAGCGCGATTGTCGCGCGACGCCGCTTCGGAGATTTCATGTCGATCCTTCCCACAGGCTTCATCGACGGCAGGATTTGTTGTTAGCGGCAACTTATTCGCTGTCCGTCTTCACCGGCAGGGCCGATCGGAGTAACCCGGACCAATCGCGAGGGTGGTCCGGTCATGGATCCGGCCCCGCCGCGAGGTGCGACGGGGCCGGATCAGGGTTTCCGAGGGATCAGCCGACCGGGCGCGGCTTGAGGTTCACCTCCACCGTGTTGCCAGGACCGGAGGCGACACCGCTGACGATGTCGTTGAGGAACCCGCAGCCCTGCAACGGCGGCAGGGTGTAGGAACCGGTGAGCTTGCCACCGGCCAGCGGGTCGAAACCGGCCTTCGACTGGAGCGGGATCTGGGCCGGCGTCTTCGTCTGGCAGGCCGGGCTCGCCGAGACCGGGAAGCCGAAGATGCTGATCCGCGGCAGTTTGACGGTCACCGCCGAGGTCGACTTGAGCACCCCGGCCGCCAGCGTGCCGGTGGTCTTGCCCGCCGACGCGAACTCGATCTTCGCGTTGACCGGGACGAAGCCCCAGAGCGTGAGGTTCGCGCTCGTCGGGTTCAGCGTGAGGTCCGCGTCGAAGGTCCCGTTCGCCAGCGTGATCGCGGCGTTGATACCGCCACGCAGGTCGATCGGGCCGGCGAGCTTCTTCAGCTGCGTTTTGCCGGTCAGGTCGTAGCTGTACTTGACGACCGGAGACGTGTTCGGCTGGGTTTTCGCCGTGACCGGCGAGGACGCGGCCGACTTGTTCCCCGCGGCGTCCTTGGCCACGACAGTGAACGAGTACTCCGTGTCGGAGGCGAGACCGTCCACGGTCGCGGAAGTCCCCGTCACGGTCTTCACCAAGGTGCTGCCGTTGTACACGTCGTAACCGGTGACGCCGACATTGTCGGTCGCGGCATCCCACGCGAGGCTCACGCTGGTCTGCGTGGTCCCGGTGGAACGCGGATTGGCCGGCGCACCGGGCACCTCCGTGTCGGGCGCGGCCTGCGTCCGGACGGTGATGGCGGCGCTGGGGGTCGACATGTTGCCCGCCGCGTCCTTCGCGACCACGGTGAACGAGTACTCCGTGTTCGAGGTGAGACCGTCCACCGTCACGGAAGTCCCGGTCACGGATTTCACCAAGGTGCCGCCGTTGTAGACGTCGTAACCGGTGACGCCCACGTTGTCCGTCGCCGCGTTCCATTCGAGGCTCACGCTGGTCTGCGTGGTGCCGGCGGAACGGGGGTTGCCCGGCGCGACAGGAGCCTGCGTGTCGGGCGCGGCCTGCGTTTTCGCCGTGACCGCGGCGCTGGGAGCCGACGCGTTGCCCGCGGCGTCCTTCGCGACCACGGTGAAGGAATACTCCGTGCCCGGCGCCAGACCGTCCACGGTCGCGGAAGTCCCGGCCACCGTCTTCACCAACGTGGTGCCGTTGTAGACGTCGTAACCGACAACGCCCACATTGTCGCTCGACGCGTTCCAGGACAGCGCGACGCTGGACTGGGTGACTTCGGCCGCGGCGAGACCTGCCGGGACACCAGGTGCTTCGGTGTCCGGGACCGTGGCCGTCCGAGCGGTCACCGGCGCACTGGGCTCCGACTTGTTCCCTGCCGCGTCCTTCGCGACGACAGTGAAGCTGTACTCGGTGTCGGCGGTGAGACCGTCGACCGTGGCGTTGGCCTCCGTCACCGACTTCACCAATGTGGTGCCGCTGTAGACGTCGTAACCGACAACGCCGACGTTGTCGCTCGAAGCGTCCCACGCCAGGCCGACGCTGGAGGCCGAGGTACCGGTCGCGTGCAGGTTGCCCGGCACACCGGGCGCCTGCGTGTCGGGCGCGGCCTGCGTCTTCGCCGTGACCGCGGCGCTGGCGGGCGACGCGTTACCGGCGGCGTCCTTCGCGACGACGGTGAAGGCGTACTCGGTATCGGCCGTCAAACCGTCGATCGTGGCCTGAGGTTCCGTGACCGACGTGACGACCTCGGCGCCCTTCAGTACGTCGTAGCCGGTGACACCGACATTGTCGCTCGAAGCGTCCCAGGCCAGCGTCACGCTGGTTTGGGTCGTTCCGGTCGAGTGCACGTTCGCGGGTGTCGTGGGCGCCTGTGTGTCAGGAGCCTTCGCGGTCTTGGCGGTAGCGGGCGCGGTGGCGGGCGAGACGTTGCCCGCCGCGTCCTTGGCCTTGACGGTGAACGCGTACTCCGTGTCCGGGGTCAGGCCGTCGACCGTGGCCGACGTGCCGGTCACCGACTTGACGAGATCGGCTCCCGCGTAGACGTCGTAGCCGGCCACGCCGACGTTGTCGGTGGCGGCGCCCCAGGACAACGCGACGCTGTCCTGAGTCACTTCACCGACCGTCACGGCACCGGGCGCCGAAGGAGCGGCCGTGTCGGCGGCGGGAGTGACGGTGAAGGTGTGCAGGACGTTGGCCTGACCGTTCGCCGGAGTGCAGTCCGCGACGAACGTGCCGAGGCCGGTCTCCGCACCGGAAGCCGTCAACGGCGTCATGGTCAGCACCAGATCGTGCACCGAAAGCGTCGCCGTTCCCGGCTGGTCGAACCGCAACGCCGGCGCGGAACCGCTCGCGTTGACGATCAGGTCGTTGCCCTTCGGCGGAATCGGCTGCAGCGGGATGGCCGTCGGCACGCCGACCGCGAGATGTCCCTGCGGACTGGAGACCAGCGAGGTGGCCAGCGCGGAGCCCTTGAGGGTTTCGGCGCCGACGAGACGAAGACCCTCGGTCGCCGTTTTGCCCGCGTTGGACACGGCCGTGATGTCGATCTTCGGGGTGAACTGGCCCACCGGGATCGTGTCGGGCAGCGTCGCGTTGACGTCGACCGTGACGTCCTGGTTGCCGATCAACGGGAACGGGCAGCTGTAGATCTGCCGCAGCGGCGGGTGATTACCCGTGCCGACAACGGCTTCCGGGGCGACCGGCGAACCGGTCACCGTGTAGGTCTGGAGGACGGTCTCCTGCCCCGGCGCGAGGACGCAGTCCGAGGTGAAGGTGCCGAGGCCCGTCGGGGTTCCGTCGGCCTTGAGCGGGGTCATCACCAGCTGGAGGCCGGTCACGGCGAGCGACGCGGTGCCCGGCTGGTCGAACCGCAGCGCGGGAGCGCTGCCCGTGGCGTTGACGACGAGGTCGTTGCCCACCGGCGGAATGGGCTGGTTCGGCACGTCGGAGTCGACCTTCACCGTCATCGTGCCCTGGCTGCCGGGCATCGTGACGGTCGAGGTCGCCTTCGCGGTGCCCTTGATGGTTTCGGCGCCGACGAGACGAAGGCCCTCGGTCGCCGTTTTGCCCGCGTTGGACACGGCGGTGATCTCGATGGCGGGCGTCAATTTCCCGGCCTCGATCGTCGAAGGCTGGGTGGTCTTGATGGTGACCGAAACGTTCTGATCACCGATCAACGGAAATGGGCACGAGTAATTCTGGGTGAGCTCACCCGGAGCCGCGGCACTGGTGCCCGAGCCTATCGTGAGACCCAGCGCCACCAAGGCCGCCGTACTGACGACGGCGATGCCCCCAGTGGCCAGTCTTCGACTACGTCTTCTGTGTTTCACAGGTCCCTCTCCAACACATAGACCACGCTCGCCGAAATCGCCGAAAACGAATGACACCCGCTTCAGCGGGGTTCATCTTCAGCGGGCGCATGTGCACGTTTACGGTTATGCCACAGGGAATTAACACACCCGCCGGGCACGCCAGGCAAGCAAAATCACAAAGCCCGTGAGACCATTCGATGTCTTTGTCACACGCGATCGATTCGCCCTTCGCGAATCTGTCAGCCGCGCGTCCAAAACGTCCGTCATCACGTCGTCGAAGGTGGTTACTCGCCAACAGGGGCGCGGTCGGGTCGGAGGTTGGCTGTATCCGGCCCGCCGATATCCGCGACCGGGCGATGACCACGCCTCGCCACGCATCACCCGCCGCCAGCGAAGGACCCCTTCACCGCCTTGAGGACAGGGTTCTGGCAATGTTGCATAACCGGTCCGCAAGGAACATTCCGCGACGACGGTGTCCTTTTTGGGCACCTTACGTGGGGTCGTGAGTGGCAATGACGGTTAGAGCCAAAGGTGTCTTAGGTACCTGCATGGGTTCCGGCCGCGGTTGGTGCCAGGCCCCGGTCCGTGGAGATGTCGTGAAGGGCACCTTTGAGACGATCATCGTCTCAAAGGGCACCTTCACGACATGCGAGTTCGACGCCAGGCCATCGGAAGCACTGAAGCTAGGTACCAAGTGGCGGGCGGGTCGGGATCGCAGGTCCGTGAAGGACTCCTTCCCTACCCTGAGAGCAGGGAAGGAGCCCCTCACTACACGCCGGCCCGCATCAGCCCGGGCCGAGGCGGGCCCCGCTGCCACGGGCGGGCAGGAACGCCACCGTGTGCCTCAGCGCTACAGCGACAGCGCGTGAAGCCCCATCCTTGCGACTACGTAGGCATAAACCAGGCATTTCACGACTCGGAGGTGTCCCTTGTGGACACTCATAGTCTTGACTCATTCCGCGAGTAAGCCGAATCGCCACTCATGACCCTGGCAGAAGTCCCTCCGGACAGTCGACGATGTCCGTTCACATCACCAGGAGCGCCACCGGCCCCTCAGGGCAGGCAAGGAGGCCTTCCCAGACCGGTGAGCGCGGTGACCCATACGCCACGTTTGCCTTACCCCTCAATGCCGGAAGGCTCCGAGAAGATCTCGCCCAGAACGCGCCGCGCGTCCGCGGCTTCCTCGTCGGCGCGGCCTCTGGTCCGCGCGCAGGCGACCAGCGTCTTCCACAGAGCCCAACCACGCCCTCGCGCCCACGCCGCGTCGTCGACCGAAAGCCGTTCGCGGAAAGCCTGCCTGCCGTCGGCGCTCAGCAAGGTCCAGGCAATGGCGATATCGCAGGACGGGTCGCCGACACCGCAGGTCCCGAAGTCGATGACGGCCGCCAGTTCCCCGCCGTCGAGCAGCAGGTTCCCCGGCGCGACGTCGCCGTGGAACCAAATGTCCGCTCCGTCCCAAGGAGCGTCCAAGGCCGTCTGCCAGATCTCGCGGGCCAAGCCGACGTCGATGTCGCCGTCCAGCGCCGTGAGTGCGCGCTCGGCAGGCGCGTCATAGGTGCGCAGGGTGGCACCCCGGAACCAATTGTGCCTGCCCGGCTGTGGACCTTCCGCGGCATCGACCTTCCGCAACGCCGCCAGGAAACCGGCCAGGTCGAGAGCGAACCGGACAGGGTCGGAAATACGGCCCGCGCTCGCGGGTTCGCCGTCGAGCCACCGGTAAACCGACCACGGGAACGGGTAGTCCGCGCCGGGCAGGCCCTTCGCCAGCGGCACGGGAATGGGCAGCGGCAGCCTGGGCGCGAGAGCAGGAAGCCACCGCTGTTCCTTGTCCACCGCCAATGCGTACTCGGCCGCACTCGGCAGGCGCGCCACCATTTCCTCGCCGAGCCGGAAAGTGACGTTGTCCCAACCGGATTCGGCCACGACCCGAATCGGGAGCCCGGCCCACCGAGGGAACTGCTCGGCGACCAGTCCACGCACCTGCGCCACGTCGACGGCGACTCGCCGCGGCATCGGACCGAGATCCGGCGTACTGCTCAACACGACATCCTTGGTCGACGAGGTCTTGACCGGTCGCGCCTGCCGAGGAGCAACTTGGCAGGCGCGACCGGGATCGCCGAGACGTTAGTCGAGTGTCCAGTAAACCGCGTGGGACTTTCCGGCAGCGGTGCCGGCGACACCGACGACGCGGCCGTTGTCGCTGATCCGGTAGGCCTGGCTGCGGGTGCCGCCGGGCAGCTTGCCGAGTTGCCTGCGTTCCCCGCTCTGGAACCAGACCGTCGCCTGACTCTGGAAGGTGCCCGCCGCGGTGCCCTGCGCGTTGACCGCTTCGGCGTCGGCGCCGAGGCCGTCGTCGGCGAGGACGGCGACGTCACCGGCGGGATCCCAGATCACGGCCGAGCGGCGAGGCGGGTTGAGATAGCCGGAACCGACCACGTAGCCGGTGGAGCTGATCCCGTAGACCCAGACGGAGTGCGGGCTGGGCCATTCCATGGGGTGAACCACGCCGTCCCGGTCCCATTTCGCCGGAATCGGCGTCCCGCCGGCCTGGCGCATGGTTCCAGCGGCGACCCCGTCCTCGTTCATCCGGCTCGCCCCGCTGCTCGCGCCCAGTGGCGCCAGCTCGGTGATCGGCCCTCCGTTCACCCACCGCACGGCCTGGTTCGCCGCGGAGCGGACGGCGCTGCCGACGATGATGGTGCCGTCGGCGGAGATGCCCTCGGCCATGCTCCAGGTCTCGCCGGGCAACGTACCCAGATCCGTGGCCACGCCATCCGGATCCCAGCGGAAGCCGTGATAGTGGTTGTCCGGCGTCAGCCAGTTGCCGACGACGACGCCGGTGTCGCTGATCGCCCACGCGGTGGCGTTGTGGTAGCCCGGCGGAAGCTGCAGCGCGGTCGCCTGGCCCGCCGCGTCCCAGCGAACCGGCACGGCGGTGGTCGCTGTCAGCACGTAGCCGGCCGAAACCCCGAGACTGTTGATGTCACGCACCTGGCCCTCGGTGCCGCCCGGTGTGGGCAGCGCCATGATCTGACCGTCCGCGCTCCAGCGAACCGGATGACTGCGCTTCGGGGTCGGGCCGAACAACGACAGGCCGATCATCTCCCCCGCCTCGTTGACCGCCAGGACCGTGCTCTCGTCGTCGCCGGGCAACGTCCCGAGATCCACCGGCCCCACCGGGGTGGCCCGCGCGGTCCCCGTCACCGCGCCCGTGATCACCACAACCGCCGCTACCAGCGACAACATCCGTCTTCGCCCTGTCGGCACACGATTTCTCAGCACGATGACTCCCCAATCCCGATCCGGTGGTATGCGATGTGCAGCCCCCGATGCGACAGTAATGCATTTCCTTCACGAATTGCTCGCGTCGTGATGTCGTTACACACGAACAGCCGACCCGATTCCGCCGGGAAGTCAACCCTTGTGGCCTGTACGCGAATAGTGCTATCCGGTTGTCTCGTCCTCGAAACCACGCAAATTCGTGATACAAGAACCGCGCGGAACCCGGAAAACGCTGCCGGAAACATAAAATGGTGACAAAGTTCGCGATTTCCTCAACACCTGAATCCGTCAGCCGCTCACGCCGAGCCGCTCTCCCGGCACGAGCCCGGCGAGGAGCGCGGACTGTTCCCTCTGGTAGGCCTCGACGTTCGCCAGTTTGACGTCTTCGTAGCCGCGGACCAGATCGGGCAACTCGGCCAGCGCCAGGAGCCTGCCGCGATCGGCGCCCTCGGTACCGAAAGCGGCGAGGATCGTTTCCCGGTACTGCGTGACGAGCTCCCGCTCCACCTTCCGGACGTGTGCCTTGCCGAACGGGTCCCAGCGCGTGCCTCGCAGTTTCCGCGCGGCACGCAGCGCGACGAACACCGGGCGGAACTTCGGGCCCAGTGCGATCTTCCGCTTCATCCCCAGCGCGCGGAGCACGGGCGGGTGCAGACGGTAGGCGTAGCGGCTGCCCACCCCGAACTCCGCCTCGATCCCGGCGAGCACGGCTGGATCGAGCGAGAGCCGCGCGACCTCGTACTCGTCCTTGTAGGCCATCAGTTTGTGCAGGTTGCGGGCCACCGCTTCGGTGACGGCGGTCGACTCCCCTTCCAGCACCCGGACGCGCTCGACGAACTCGGCGTACTCCCGCGCGTAGCGAGCGTCCTGGTACTGGACGAGTTCGGGCACGCGGATGTCCAGCAGGCGCGCCAGTTCCGAACCCGGCTCCGCGTGCACGAGTGCGCGGGCACGCAGGGCGGCCGCCGACGGGGCCGGGGTCGCGGCGACGGCGGGAGGGGCGACAGCGGCGTGCAGTCCGTCGGGATCGGCGACGAGCTGCCTGCCGCGCCGGAACGCCTGGAGGTTGCCCGCGACGGCGACGCCGTTGAGTTCGATCGCGCGTTCCAGGCTGGCCGCGTCCAGCGGGATGGCGCCGGTCTGGTGTGCCGCGCCGAGCTGGAGGATGTTGGCGAACTGGTCGTCGTCGAACAGGGTTTCCGCCAGTGCCCGCGCATCGAGCGCCACGGTGCGCGCCGCGCTCTCCGAGATCGCGCCCCGCACGGCCGCCGCGTCAGGGAAGGACACGGTGGTGTCGACGACCATCCGGCCGGTCGGCACCTCGGTCGTGGAGACCACCGCGGTGGTCCGGCCGGGGTCGGTCACCGTCAGATTCGCGGGGTCCGCGCCGACGAGGACGTCACAGGACAGGTAGAGATCGCATTCCCCGGCCGCGAGTTTCGGGGCCTGTGGTGTCGGCTCCGCGGTGATCTTCAGATCGGAGACGACGGCGCCGCCCTTCTGCGCGAGCCCCGTCTGGTCCAGGGTCCGGACCTGCCTGCCCTCGATCACGGCGGCCGTGGCGAGGATCTGCGCGACGGTGACCACGCCCGTCCCGCCGACACCGGTGATCCGCACGGTGAAGTCGGTGCCGGTGGTCTCGGGCTCCGGCAGTTCGGCCGCCGTGATCTCCGCGAGCCGCGCCCGGTGTTTGCGCCCGGTGGGCAGCACCGTCATGAAAGACGGGCAGTCGCCCGCCAGGCACGAATAGTCCACATTGCACGACGACTGGTGGATCGCGGTCTTGCGGCCGAACTCGGTGCTGACCGGCTGCACGGACAGGCAGTTCGACTTCTCACCGCAGTCGCCGCATCCCTCGCACACCCGCTCGTTGATCACGACCTTGGCGGCCGGGGTCTCCAGCTTGCCGCGACGGCGTTTGCGGCGCTTTTCCGCGGCGCATTCCTGGTCGTGGATGAGCACCGTGACCCCGGGAACGCGGGCCAGTTCCTCTTGGGTGCTCAGCAATTCGTCGCGGTGCCGGACCTCGACGCCGTCGGGCAGCCGCACGCCGCGGAACCGCTTCGGCTCGTCACTGGTGACGACCACCTTGGCGACGCCTTCGACCAGCAGCAGCGACGCGAGCCGCTCCACCGGCAGCCCGCCGACGGCGTCCTGTCCGCCGGTCATCGCGACGGTCGCGTTGTAGAGGATCTTGTAGGTGATGTTCACCCCGGCGGCCACCGCGGCCCGCACCGCCAGGCTGCCGGAATGGGTGAACGTGCCGTCGCCGATGTTCTGCACGAAATGCGAGGCGTCGACGAACGGCTCCATCCCGAGCCACTGCGCGCCCTCGCCGCCCATCTGGGTCAGGCCGACCACGTCCCCGACCTGTTCCGGTTCCATGAACAACGCCATCGCGTGACAGCCGATGCCGCCGCCCACCACCGTGCCCTCCGGCACCTTGGTCGAGGAGTTGTGCGGGCAGCCGGAACAGAAGTACGGCGTCCTGGTCAGCAACGGCACCGAGATGCGCTCACGGCGTCGTCGCTGGCGCCACTCGGTCACCGACGGGATCTCGTGGTGCTCGCTCAGCCGCGCGGCCAGCACCCTGGCGATGGCGTCCGGGTCGAGTTCGCCGAGTTCGGTGCACAGGGTGCGGCCGTCCGGACCGGTCTTGCCGTGCACGGCGGGCGCGCCGGCGGTGCCGTACAGCACCTCCTTGATCGCCGACTCGACGAAGGAACGCTTCTCCTCCACCACGACGATCTCGCTCAGGCCGTCGGCGAACCGGCGGACGATCGACGGTTCGAGCGGGTGGATGACGCCGAGTTTGAGGATCCGGATCCCGTGCCGGGACAACGCGTCGGCGTCCAGGCCGAGCAGCCGCAGCGCCTGCATCAGGTCCAAATAGGACTTTCCGGCGGTGACGATGCCGACGCGGTCCGCGGGTCCTTCCTGGACGATCCGGTTGATCCCGCTCGCGCGCACGTACTCGACGGCCAGCGGCAGGCGTTCGGTGTACAGGCTGCGTTCGAGCGCCATCAACGTGGTGCCGAGCAGCCGGGAGCTGGGCTTGTGCCGGTAGGCGGGCAGTGCCAGCTCCGGCGCCGTCCACCGCGGCCGGACGTGCGCGGTGCCCGCGGCGTCGGCCACGTTCGCCACGAGTTTCATCGACGACCAGAGCCCGCTCGCCCTGGACAGCTCGACGGCGTGCAGGCCGAAGTCCAGCACGTCCTGCGAGTCGGCGGGGAAGAACACCGGCATGGCCAGGTCGGCCAGCGCGAGCTCGGAGGCGCAGGGCACCGAGGAGGACTTGGCGTTCGGGTCGTCGCCGACCAGCGCCACCGCGCCGCCCGCCGGATCGGTTCCCGCGAGGTTGGCGTGCCGCAGGGCGTCGGTCGCCCGGTCGAGACCGGGTGCCTTGCCGTACCAGAAGCCGGTGACGCCGCCGCGCGACGAGCCGACCGACGCGGTGAGCTGGCTGCCCATCACCGCCGTCGCGGCGAGCTCCTCGTTCAGGCCGGGGCGGTGCACGACGTCGTGCTTCTCGAGCAGGACGGAGCGGCGGCCGAGCTCGAGGTCGTACCCGGCCAGCGGGGAACCCTCGTAGCCGGAGACGAACACGGCGGGGGACGCCCCGGCGGCGCGGTCGTGCCGCACCCGGTCGAACAGCATCCGGACCAGGGCCTGGACCCCGCTGAGGTAGACGGTGCCGTCTTCCCGCAGATACCGGTCCTCCAACGTGAACTGCTCCACCAGACCTGCCTCCTTCGGCACCCCCGTGCGATGTCACGACAGGAGACCCGACCGCGCGGGCCGCCGCAACAAGCGGCAGTCTATTGACCAACAGCACGCAAAAGATCCGGCCCATCCTGACCGCTGGCCGATATCTGTTGCGTCTGCGTACCATCCTGGCTCATGGCGGACCAGCTCATCGACGAGACCGATCGCGAAATCCTCGAACTGCTGCGGGAGGACGCCCGGCGCACCCTCGGCGACATCGGGGCCCGCGTCACGCTCTCGACCGCGGCGGTCAAACGCCGCATCGACCGCATGCAGGAGGCCGGCGTCATCGTCGGCTACACCGTCCAGATCGACCACGCCAAACTCGGCTGGGCCATCGAGGCGTTCACCGAACTACGCTTCACCGGGACCACGAAGGTCGGCGAGATCGTCCGCACCACCACCCGGATGCCCGAGGCCCAGGCGGTGTTCACCATCGCGGGCGACCCCGACGCGCTCGTCTGGCTGCGGGTGCGGGACATGGGCCACCTGCAGCAGACCATCGACGAGATCCGGCGGCACCACCAGGTGACGGGCACGAAGACCCTGATGGTCCTGGACTCCTGGACACGCGGGCAGCAGTGGCCCCACCCCGGCGACACCTGAGCCGCCGTGTTACGCCTCCAATCACGCGAGTTACGCCTCCAATCACGCGAGTTACGCCTCCAATCACGCGTGATCGCCCTCTGATCACGCGTGATCGCCGTCTGGCCCCTTGCTTCCCCGGACCAGCCGTTCCCCTGTCCGCGCGACGTACTCCCCGAACTCCGCCGGTTCCTCCACCGCGAACTCGATGTCGGTGAGGGTCAGCACGACGGCCAGCCATTCGAAGGAATCGACGTACGCGACATAGCGGCAGCGGTGGTCGCCGAGGGCTTCGAAACTCCCGTCGATCCGGTGGAGCCGGGCCGCGGCCTCCTCCGCGCCGACGTCCAGGGTCAGCGTGATCCGGAGCGATTTCGGGCTGTGGAAGCGTTCTTGGAGATGAGCCGCGACGTCGTCCACGGGCAGGGTGCGGGGCTCGAAGGCCACCTCGGCCGACTTCGGCTCGGCGATCCGGTCGAGGCGGAAGCTGCGCCAATCCCGTCTGCCGAGGTCCCACGCGTAGAGGTACCACCGCCTGCCGAGCTGGACGAGGCGCATCGGCTCGACCGTCCGCGACGACGGGCCGCCCTTCGCCGTGTACGCGAACTCGAGGCACCGGCGAGCCGCGATCGCCGCGGCAAGGACGTTCAGGACGTCCTGAGTGACCCGCGGTGGTTCGCCGGTCCCGAACTCGACCGCGGCGAGCATCGCGTCGGTCCGTTTTCGCAGCGCGGCGGGCAGGACACGCCGGAGTTTCGCGGCGGCGCGGTCCGCCGATTCGGCGGTCAGGTCGACGCCCGTGCCGCCCGCCGCGGCGAGCCGCAGCCCGAGCACGGTGGCGATGGCCTCGTCGTGTTCCAGCATGAGCGGCGGCAGCGCGGTGCCCGCGACGAGACGGTAGTTGCCGCCCGGGCCGCGGCTGCTCTCCACGGGATAGCCCAGGCCACGGAGATGGTCGATGTCCCGGCGAAGCGTGCGAGGCGGGACTTCCATGGCCGTCGCGAGTTCGGCGGCGGGCCACTGGCGGCCGGACTGCAGGAGCGACAACAGCCGCAACATCCGTTCCCGTGGTGCCGTCATGACGCCTCCCGCTAATTGTGGCCGTAAACCGGCCACATCTCATCGTAGCCTCGGTTCATGGCGAAAGTTCGAGATGAGCGTGGCCGGTGGATCACGGTGGAAGGAGCCCGGACGAACAACCTCCGCGACGTGTCCGTGCGGGTGCCGAAACACCGGCTGACCGTGTTCACCGGCGTGTCGGGGTCGGGGAAGTCGTCGCTGGCGTTCGACACGATCGCGGCCGAAGCCGAGCGCCTGGTCACCGGGAGCTATCCCGCCTTCGTCCGGAACCGGCTCCCCCAGCATCCGCCCGCCGACGTCGACCGGATCGACGGGCTGGTCTTCACCACGATCGTCGATCAACGGCGGTTCACCGGGAACGCGCGATCCACCGTGGGCACGGCGAGCGACATCGGGCCGCTGTTGCGCCTGCTGTTCTCCCGCCTCGGCAAGCCGGGCGCCGGCTTCTCGCCCGCCTATTCGTTCAACGATCCCGCCGGGATGTGCCCGCGCTGTGAAGGGCTCGGCATGGTCGACGACATCGATCTCGACCGGCTGCTCGACCGCTCGCGGAGCCTGCGCGAAGGCGCCGTGCGCTTCCCGACCTTCGCCCCCGGGACCTACCGGTGGAAACGGCTCGTCCACGCCGGACTCGTCGACCCCGATGTCCCGTTGGGACGGTTACCGGCGGCGAAGCTCGAAACCCTGCTGCACGCCGAAGGACTACGCCTCGACGATCCCGGCTCCGACTATCCCAAGCACGGCGTCTTCGACGGCATCGTCCCGCGGCTGCGGGACTCGTACCTGCGCAAGACACCGTCGCGCCTCACCGCCGAGGAACAGGAGGGACTCGCCGGGGTCGTCAGCCGGGGCGTCTGCCCGGAGTGCGAGGGAACCCGCCTTTCCGAAGCCGCGCGCGGCAGCCTGATCGACGGGCGGTCCATCGCGGATTGGTCGGCGATGCCGGTCGGCGAGCTGCGTGACGTCGTCGCGGCGGTACGCGATCCGTCGGTGGCGCCGCTGGTGCAGGCGATCAAGGAACGCCTCGACGCGCTGGATTCCGTCGGCCTCGGCTACCTCAGCCTCTCCAGGGAATCGAGGACGCTTTCCGGCGGCGAAGCCCAGCGCGTCAAGATCGTCCGCCATCTCGGCAGCGCGCTCAGCGACGTCTGCTACGTGTTCGACGAGCCCAGCACCGGCCTGCATCCGCATGACGTGCACCGGCTGCTCGAACTGCTGGCCGAACTCCGCGACGCGCACAACACGATCCTCGTGGTCGAACACCATCCCGCGGTCATCGCGGCGGCCGATCACGTCATCGATCTCGGACCGTCCGGCGGCGACGGCGGCGGACGCGTCCAGTTCGAAGGCGACCCCCGCGAGCTCACCACGGCCGCCACCGAAACCGGACGGATTCTCGCTGCCCCGCTTCACTTCCGCGAGCGGCCCCGCACCGCCCGCGGGGCCGTGACGATCTCCGGCGCCCGCAGCCACAACCTCCGTGACGTCACCGTCGACGTTCCACTGGGCGTCCTGACCGTCGTCTCCGGTGTCGCCGGTTCCGGAAAGAGCACCCTGATCACGGGCGAGCTTCCCCGGCGGCATCCCGACTTCCTCGTCGTCGAACAGGCTCCGCTGCGCGGTGGCATCCGCTCCACGCCCGCCACGGTGCTCGGTGTCGCCGAACCCGTCCGCGAAGCCTTCGGCAAGGCCACGGGAAAGAATCCGTCGTGGTTCAGCGCCAACGGCCGGGGAGCCTGCCCGGTCTGCAAGGGAAAGGGCGTCATCGTCACCGATCTCGCGTTCCTCGACGACGTCCAGACCGCCTGCGACGCCTGCGGCGGCACCCGGTTCAACCCGGCCGCTCTCGACGCGCGCCTGAGCGGCCGGACCATCGCCGATGTCCTGGCGATGAACCCGTCGGACGCCGCCGCCCTGTTCGGCGAGGGGTCCCCCATCGCGCAGCGGTTGCGCTGGCTGGACCGGGTCGGGCTCGGCTACCTCACGATCGGGCAGAGCCTCGACACCCTGTCCGGCGGCGAACGGCAGCGGCTGCTGCTCGCCCGTCACCTCGCCGACGCGGGTCCCGCGGACGAACTGCGCCTGATCCTCGACGAACCCACCGCCGGACTGCACGGCAGCGACGTCGACCGGCTGCTCACCCTTTGCGACGAGCTGGTCGACGGCGGCGCGACGCTCGTCCTGATCGAACACGACCAGCGGGTGATCGCGCACGCCGACCACGTCATCGACATCGGACCGGGCGCGGGCGCCGACGGCGGGACGGTCGTGTTCGAGGGCACGCCGTCGGCTCTGGCCGAGGACTCCGCGTCGCTCACCGGCCGTCATCTGCGAACGCGTTCCCGGCGCCGGACGGCGCCGGGAACACCCACCCGCCCGGGAACAGTTCCCGGGCGAGCGCGATGATTCCCGATTCGGCTTTGCCCGACACGCCGGTACCGAACAGTTCTTCGCCAGATTCTCCGTGATCTAGCCGACAAGCTCGCACGCTTTGTCGGCCTTCATCGCCGCGTCGAGGCCGGGAATCTTACCGGTCTCGACGACGGACCTGTGCGACACCAAGTCGATTCCGATCACCTGGAGGGAAGACTGGGCGTAGTCGACCCCGCCCTTCGGAAGCAGCGCCAGCGACTCGGTGACCTGTTTCCGCAGCTTCCGGTAGAAGTCCAGCTCTCCGGCGGAGAGCGTGTTGGCCTCCTGCGCCGGCGGGGATGCCGGTGGCAGCTTCTCCAGTCCTCCGATCGCCGCCGCCAGCGTGGTGTCCAGTTTGGTCAGCGAAGCCGCCGCCTTCGGCAGATCCGCCTCGGTCTTGATCTCGAACCCCTTGGCCAGGGTGTAGACGATCAGTTGCATGTCCTTGACCGCGCCGCAGTAGCCGCCCGCCCAGGAGACGAGGGCGGGATCCGGACCGGTCGGAGCCGGGGCCGCCGTCGACGGCGCGGGCGCCGGCTCCGGCGGATTCGCACCGCATGCCGCGAGCAGGCAGCCGGCGACAAGCGCCATGGTCGCTCGAATGGGCGCTGCCGTCCGGATCTTCATCCGGCAGAGGGTAAACCCTGTCACGCGGGACCGGTCCCCCGCTGCTCGATCGCCGCCCTGTCGACGATCTTGGTGAGGAAATGCTGCTGTCCCAGCGTCCACACGTTGGTGGCCAGGAAGTACAACAGCACGCCGATCGGCACCGGGAAGAACGATCCCGAGACCAGCATGCCGACCGGCGCCAGGTACATCATCAGCTTGGCGATCCCCGCCGTCTCGGGGGCGGTCGCGGTCTGCCGGGTGAGTCCCGAGCGCAGCGAGAAGAACGTGGCCAGGCTCGCGATCAGCATCAACGGCACCCCGACGGCGATCATGTGGACGTGATCGGTGCCGAACGCGGCGAGCTCCGCCGCCGGTTGCGAAAGCCAGTTGCCGAGCTTCGCGCCGAACAGGTCGGCGTTCAGGAACGACTCCACCCCGGCCCGGTCGAAGACGTGGTTCGACGCGGCTCCCGGGGTGAAATCGCGCAGAACCCAGTACAGGGAAAGGAACACCGGCAGCTGGATCAGTGCCGGGAGACAACCGCCCAGCGGGCTCACCCCGGTTTCAGCGTGCAGCTTCTGGATCTCTTTCGCCATCCGCCGGCGATCCTTGCCGTACTTCTCCTTGAGCTGCCGCATCCGCGGCGCGAGCGCCTGCATGCGGCGGCCCGCCCGCAGCGCGCTGAGAGCGGGTTTGACCAGCAGCAGGCGCAGGGTGAAGACGAGGAACACGATGGACAGCACCCAGGCCACGCCCGAGTCGGGACTCGAAATGGCGCCGAAAACCTTGTGCCAGAACCAGAGAATGGCGGAAACGGGGTACAGGAAGACATCGAACATGACCGGGTCACTCCGTCGGTTGAAGGTGCATGGGCAGGAGTGACTGCCTCACCTTCGAACGAGGAGAGATCAGGCAGCCACGATGCCCGGTGACGGAGCTCGGGGACGGACGCGGCCACGCGCGTCGGGATCGCGCAGGCTCAAGTACAGCTGCGCGCGTTCGCGCAGGCTGATGGCGCGCACCTTCATCGCGGCGGCCGCCGGTTCGAGGCGGAAATGCGCCGCGAGCGCGAGCAGGATGACGGCGAGCGACGCGGTGAGGGCGGCGGCCAGCCCGAGCGGGTTGGCGACCGCCACCGACGCCGTCAGCGCGGTGGCCAGGCTCAGCGGGTTGACCCCGCCGACGACCGGGAGCACGACGAACAACTCGGGCAGGAACAGCGCAAGCATCAGCTTGAGCCGCACGCCGAAGTAGGTTCGCTCCACGTCACCGACACTACCGGAGATATTGCGTTGCGTGATTCCGGCGGCCGCGGGCAGGCTGTCGAAATGGGCCACGTCGAAGTCGCGCACGTCGAGTACTACCTACCCGACGGGCGCCTGCTCCTCGACGACGTCTCGTTCCGGGTCGGGGAAGGCAGCGTCTGCGCGCTCGTGGGCGCCAACGGGGCGGGCAAGACGACCTTGCTGCGGCTGATCTCGGGCGAAATCACACCCGACGGCGGCTCGGTGACCATCAGCGGCGGGCTCGGCGTGATGCCCCAGTTCGTCGGATCGGTGCGTGACGAACGGACAGTGCGGGACCTGCTCGTGTCCGTGTCGTCGGAAGCGCTCCGCGCCGCCGCCCGCGCCGTCGACGAGACCGAACTCGCCTTGATGGAACGCGACGACGAAGCGAGCCAGATGGCGTACGCCCAGGCGCTCGGCGACTGGGGTGACGCACGCGGCTACGAGGCCGAAGTCATGTGGGACAAGTGCACGACGGCGGCGCTCAACCTGCCGTACGAGAAGGCACGCTGGCGCGAGGTGCGCACCCTGTCCGGCGGCGAACAGAAGCGGCTGGTGCTGGAGGCGTTGCTGCTCGGCGGTTCCGGCGTCCTCCTGCTCGACGAGCCCGACAACTACCTCGACGTCCCCGGCAAGCAGTGGCTGGAAGAGCGGCTGCGTGAGACCCAGAAGACCGTGCTGTTCGTTTCGCACGACCGGGAACTCCTCGCGCGGGCGGCGAAGAAGATCGTCAGTGTCGAACCCGGGCCCGCCGGCGGAGACGTCTGGGTGCACGGCGGCGGCTTCGACACCTACCACCAGGCACGCGCGGAGCGCTTCGAACGCTTCGAGGAACTCCGCCGCCGCTGGGACGAAAAGCACGCCCAGCTCAAGAAGCTCGTCGCCGACATGCGTCAGTACGCCGCGCGCAGCGACGAAATGGCTTCGCGCTACCACGCCGCACAGACACGTTTGCGCAAGTTCGAGGAGGCCGGAGCGCCTGCCGCTCCCCCGCGTGAACAGAAGATCACCATGCGGCTGCGCGGCGGCCGGACCGGTGTCCGCGCGGTCACCTGCGAGGGGCTCGAACTCCGCGGCCTGATGAAACCCTTCGACCTGGAGGTCTTCTACGGCGAACGGGTCGCGGTGCTCGGCTCGAACGGCTCCGGCAAATCGCATTTCCTGCGATTGCTGGCGGGCGAGGACGTCGCGCACGACGGACTGTGGAAACTCGGCGCCCGCGTCATCCCCGGCCATTTCGCGCAGACACACGCCCATCCCGAACTGCTCGGGCACACGCTCGTCGACATCCTCTGGACCGGCTACGCGCGGAGCCGCGGGCCCGCGATGAACATCCTGCGCCGCTACGAACTCGACGGCCAGGGCGACCAGCGGTTCGAGAAGCTGTCCGGCGGCCAGCAGGCGCGGTTCCAGATCCTGCTGCTGGAGATCGGCGGCGCCACCATCCTGCTGCTGGACGAGCCGACCGACAACCTCGACCTCGCCTCGGCGGAGGCATTGCAACTGGCGCTCGAAGCGTACGAAGGCACCACTGTCGCGGTGACGCATGACCGGTGGTTCGCGCGCTCGTTCGATCGGTTCCTCGTGTTCGGCTCGGACGGGCAGGTGCGGGAGACGCCGGAACCGGTGTGGGACGAGCGGCCGGTGCAGCGGGCGCGGTAACACCCTGTCGGGCAAGGAAAGGCGACACACCCACCGACGGCACCACAGGTGTCCGCGTCATATGATTCAATGCCGCCGCATCGTCCGAAGGCTGGAGATCTCGTGAGGGCCGCCGCAATTCCCTTCGCCATCGCGGCCTTGTGCTGCGCGGCCTTCCTGGTGAGCTTCCTTCGCGACCGGCGCCGGCTGCGGAACGGCTTCTACCTCTTCTTCGCGCTTCTGTTCCTCGGCGTGACCTTCATCGCGCTGCTCGCCTCGGTGTCGTCGGAGGCGGCGGGCTTCGTCGCGGTCGGCGTGATCCTGCTGATCATCCCGACGGTCCTCGCGCTGACGATCTTCCTGATCTGCAACGGGATCACCATGCTCCGCCGCGAAGGACGCAGGCTGGCCAACGTGCTGTCGCTGTTGACCGGGGTCGGCATCTGCGCACTGATCGTGTTCAACGCGACGGTCACGCAACTGGCGTGGGAGCCGCTCGACATCCTTCGCGGCAGCCTCAACGGAATCGTCGTCTACGTCTCGTTCCTCTTCGTCTGCTTTCTCCTGTACTCGATCGTCTACGGCCGCATCCGCACCGAGAAAGGCGTGGACTTCGTCGTGGTGCTGGGCTCGGGACTGCTGGACGGTCATCAGGTGCCACCGCTGCTGGCCGGCCGCCTGAAGCGGGCCGAACGCGTCGTGGAGGCGGAAGCCCGCCGCGGCGGAGAGCCGATGGTGGTCACCTCGGGCGGGCAAGGGCCTGACGAGGACCTGCCGGAGTCCCACGCCATGGCCGGCTATCTGGTCGAGAACGGGCTGGGGAGGGAGCGGATCCTCCTGGAGGACCGGTCACGGACGACCTTCGAGAACCTCACCTTCAGCGCCGAGATCATGGAGCAGCGCAAGCCGGGCTACCGCTGCACAGTGGTCACGAACAACTTCCACGTGCTCCGCGCCGCCCTCATCGCCCGCCGCGCGAAGGTGAACGGCCAGGTCATCGGGTCGCCGACGGCGTGGTACTTCTGGCCGAGCGCCACCATCCGCGAATTCGTCGCCATCCTGGTCGAGCACAAGTACAAGAACCTGGTCTTCTGCGGACTCATCGTTCTTTCGCAAGTGTCGCGCGCCTGGGCGTGAGTCTTTGGTTCGTTCTGTGGAGGGGTAAGACAAAAGTGGCGCCTGGGTCGGCGCTCACCCTGTCCGTGAAGGCCTCCTTACCTACCTTGAGGGTAGTGATGGAGGCCCTCACTACCCGCCACTGTGATCCCTGGTGACACCAGGCCCTCCGGAAGTCCGTGAAGGCCTCCTTGAGGGACTCTGGGTCCCTCAAGGAGGCCTTCACGGACTTGAGGGGCCGGCCCCGCAGCCCTCCCGAAGAATTGAGACGCCGGAACGAATTCCCGGCATCACCGACCGGAGCGACCTGACAAAACCCCGGCATCCGTTTGACAACGCCGTTTTCGCCGGGGCATCGTCCTGCGCATGAGCGCTTACACGCGGCAGGCGATGGCGCGGCTGTTCGACCGGACGGCGGAGACCTACGACGCGCTCGGCGTCGACTTCTTCGGCGTGTTCGCCACGGAGCTGCTCGACCGGGTCGGGCTCGTCCCCGGTAAGCGGGTGCTGGACGTCGGCTGCGGACGGGGCGCGGTGCTGTTCCCGGCGGCCGAGCGGGTCGGCGCGGGCGGATCGGTGCTGGGTATCGACCTGTCCGCGGAAATGATCGGCCGCACCGCGAAAGATATCGAGGATCGCGGAGCCAACGCCTCGGTTTCCCTTATGGACGCCCAAGAACCGACACTGGATGAGGCCGCGTTCGACGTCCTCCTCGCGTCGTTCGTGGTGTTCTTCCTGCCGGATCCGGTCGCCGGTCTGCGGTCGTGGCATCGTCTGCTCGCGCCGGGCGGCCGGATGGGCGTGACCACGTTCGGCGCCGACGATCCTCGGTGGGCGGCCGTTCGCGAGGTGTTCAAACCGTTCGTACCGCCGGAGCTGGCCTGGACCCTGGCCGTCAGGTCCGGCCTGTTCGCCACCGTCGAGGGTTTCGGCCAGGCCGTGGAGTCGGCTGGCTTCACCGGTGTCACGTCCGTGGAACGCGTCTATCCGGTGAAGTTCGCCGACCCCGGGCACTGGATCACCTGGTCCTGGTCGCACGGCCAGCGGATGTTCTGGGAACTGATCCCGGAAGACCGCCTCGACGCCGTGCGCCGGGCCGTGCTCGCGGAGCTCGAGCCGCTGCGCGAACCCGACGACGGGAGCGTGGTGCTGGCGCAGACCGTGCGCTACACCGTCGCCCACCGCGGTTGACGGCTCACAGCGCGAGCCTCGGCCAGGACTCGGTGTCCCGCGACAGCTGCCTGTCGTGCGTGGCGATCACCACCGCGGCCGGAGTCACCTCGAGTGCGGCGGTCAGCTCGTCGACAAGCGTGGCGGACAGGTGGTTGGTCGGCTCGTCCAGCAGCACCACGTGCGGACGGCAGGCCAGCACCAGTGCCAGGTCCAGCCGTCGCCGGGCACCGACCGACAGTTCGGCCACCGGACGGTGCCGGTCGTAGCCGAAGAGCAGACCCAGCTCGCCCAGCCCCGGCCCCGGGATCCCGGCCCTGGCGAGCTGTTCGTCGTACAGCTCGATCGCCGTCCGCCTGGCAGGCAGGTCGGACTCCTGCCCCAGCCTGCCGATCCGCGCCGACCGGGAACGGGTGACCGTGCCGGTTCCCGGCTCCAGTTCCCCGGCCAGTACGGCCAGTAGCGTCGATTTACCCGCGCCGTTGGGGCCGGTGATCACCAGCCGGTCACCGCTTTCCAGCGCCAGATCGACCGATCGCGTGAGCCGTCCGGCCACCGTCACCCCGGCGGCACGGAGCAGCGTCGCGCCGCCGTGCGACGGCAGTTCGGGCATGGCGAACCGGGCGGGCGGCGGCGGAACCGCCACCACGTGCCCGGCCAGCTCTTCCTGCCGCCGGTGGACCGCGCGGACCAGCCCCGGCGCGCGAGTGGCCCGGACATGCCTGCCGGTGCCCTTGGGCGGCCGCCAGTTGTCGCGCAGCCGGTTCCGCGCCGCGGACAGATCGTCCGCCAAGCGTTGCCGTTCGGCGATCTGTTCGGCGTGCGCCGCTTCCCAGCGGGCACGTTCGGCTCGACGGGCCTCGACGTAGGCGGCGTAACCACCGCCGTAGACCCGCGGCCGGTCGTCACTCGACGGATCGAGGTCGATCACCGTGGTGGCCACGTCCGCGAGCAACGCCCTGTCATGGCTGACCAGGACGACCACGCCAGGGTGAGCGCGCAACCGTTCGGTGAGGTGGTCGAGTCCGGCGGCATCGAGGTGGTTGGTCGGCTCGTCCAGCAGCAGGACGGGATGCCCCGCGCCGAGCAGGCAGGCCAGCCGCACCCGGTGCCGCTGCCCGACCGAGAGTGTCCCGAGTGGACGATCGCGGTCGTCGACGGCGTTCAAGGCGGCCAGCGAGACTTCGACACGCCTGTCGGCGTCCCACGCGTCGAGGGCCTCGGCCTCCTCCAGTGCGGCGGCGAAGGTGTCGTCCGCGCCGGGACGGCCGTCGCTGAGCGCCTCGGTGGCGGCCTCCAGGCGAGCCAGCGCGGCGCGGACGGCGGCCAGTTCGAGGTCGATCAACGCGCCGACGGTGTCGTTCGCGCCGAGCGGGATCTGCTGGTCGGCGACACCGGCCGAACCCGAGCGGTGCACCTCGCCGCGGTCGGCGGCGAGGTCGCCGGCGAGCACCCGGAGAAGGGTGGTCTTGCCGCGACCGTTCTCCCCGACGATGGCGACACGCTCACCGGCGGCGGCGGCGAGGTCGACCCCGGAAAGGATGGGCCGTCCCCCGAAGGAGAGGTGGACGCCGGACAGGCGGACATGCGCCGCGCGCACAGGCGCGGGCGAAAGAGGGGATGACATGAAGGAACTGCCTCCAGCGAAAAGTGATGAGCAGGAAGAACGAACTCCGGTACCGCGGCTCGCGGTACCGGTGGAGGCGTCGTTCCTCAGAGGAACAGCAGTTGCTGCATCACGATCACCAGGGTAGGCCAGGTCCGCAGCTCCCCGCAGCCGATTTTCGGACGGCGGGAGATCCACACCTTCGCACCAATCCGGACCCGGCGGTCACGCCACGCAGACCCCCTTCCACCTGCGACGACACGCCGTTCCTAGCCCGTGAGAGCGCCTTCAAACCACCACTTTCGAGGGTCGCCCACAGGTGCACCACGGCGGTTGCCGTGATCACCGGTCCGGCTGACGGTGGACTTCTCAGCAGCATCGTTCGAGAGGAGAAGGCCGATGGCGAAGACCATGCAGCCGCAGGAACTCATCGACAGCGCCGTGGTCGACCCGACCGGGAACAAACTCGGGAAGGTCGGCAACGTCTATCTCGCCGACGCGACCCGCCAGCCGGAGTGGATCACCGTCAAGACGGGTCTTTTCGGCACCAAGGAGAGTTTCGTCCCGCTCTCGGGCGCTCACGCGGACCGCGACGGCGTGCACGTCCGCGTCGACAAGGACGCCGTCACCGACGCGCCCCGGATCGAGGCCGACGGGCACCTGTCCGCGGAGGAGAGCGCGCAGCTCTACAAGCACTACGGGCTGCCGATGCCGCGGACGTCGCCGGACGGCCGGATGGACGACCGGGCGCAGGCGCGACCTGGCGGCACCGGTCGCGACAAGGCCGCGATGAACGCGGGCGCAGGTATGAAGGATCGGGACAGCGAGCCCACCATGACGCGCTCCGAGGAGCGGCTGAACGTCGGCACCGAGCAGGTCGAGACCGGCCATGTCCGGTTGCGCAAGTACGTCGTCACCGAGGAGCAGCAGGTCACCGTTCCGGTCAGCCACGAAGAAGTGCGGATCGAACGGGAACCGATCACGAAGCCGGGCGGCGAGCGGGCGGAGATCACCGAGGACGAACAGGAAGTCGTACTGCACGCCGAGAAACCGGTGGTGAACAAGGAAACCGTCGCGGTCGAGCGGGCGAGGCTCAAGACCGAGACCGTCACCGAGGACCAGACGATCTCCGGCAAGGTGCGCAAGGAACAGTTCGAGGTGACGGACGACGAGGGCAAGCACCGCAAGTCGTGACCCTTGAGCGGGGGCGGCCATCGACGGCCGCCCCCGGGGGTTTCAGCGTGCGCGCCGGGCGCGTGCGGCGGCGACCACGAAGCCCGTCGCCACCGCGCCCGCGATCGAGCAGCCGACGCCGAACGACACCGCGGGCTCGTGCACTCGCAGCACCGAGACGCACAGCCACGCCGTCGCGCCGAACAGCAGGCCGAGGATCGGCCCGCCGACGAGCGCGCCCCGCCACCGATGACCGTTGCGAATGGTCCGCAACCCGGATTCCAAGTACGCCAACGCGAACAGGGCGAGGATCAGGCTGCCCGCGCCGAGCGCGCTCGCGAGCGGATGCTGCCGGGTGACGACCGTGAAGGCCCGCGGAACGCCGTCCGCCGTCATCGTCGCGGTGACGGCACCCCCGGCGATCCAGCGGGTGAGTCCGGGGAACCGAAGGTCGGCACGGAAACCGTCACCGTCGGGTTTCGGCACCGCCGACGCGGATCCGAGCGGTATCCCGGCGGCCGAAAGGTCCAGGGTGACCTGTCTCGGACTGCCCTCACCGATCACGGTCAACGTCTTGCTGAGGTCCACGGGCGCCGACGAGGCGGCGGCACCGTCGATTCTCACCGTTGTCGCCTCGTGCGGCAGCCGTTCCGGCGTGAGCAGGGTGAGCACCACGAGCGCGATCGCGGCGGCCGCCGCGGCCAGCCGGAACCAGAGCACCGCACCGGACCGGGACGCCGGCTGGAAGCTCGCGCGGGTCGCCGACAGCGTCGGATCCGGTGTGGCGCGGTGCACCGGCCGTGTCGGGCCGTCCCCGGCCGGGACCGGCGTGCTGAGCGCGGAGATCACCCGCGGGGTGAGGTGCCGGACCGGCACCCGGGAGCGTTCCAGCCAGCCCGGCCCGTACACGGCGGTGGCGGCCGACGCGAGGTCGGCCGCGAAGGTTTCCGCGTCGCGGTAACGAGAGTCGAGTTCGCGCGCGAGGCCGCGCATGACGACGTCGGCGAGCGGTGACGGCACGCCCTCGATCGGGCGCGGATCGGTGAACATGTGCTGGCGCATCATGCTGATCGCGCCGCGGGTGTTGTCGAACGGCAGTTTCCCGGACAGCAGCTCGTAGAGCACCGTGCCCGTCGAGTAGACGTCGGCGGCCGGGCTCAGCGCGTTGCCCATCGCCTGCTCGGGTGCGATGTAGGCGGGTGTGCCGAGGACTTCGCCGCCGTGCGTGACGAGGGTGGCGCCCTCGCTGATCACCTTCGCGATGCCGAAGTCGGCCACCTTCATCACGCCTTGCGTGGTGAAGAGCAAGTTCTTCGGCTTGACGTCGAGATGCAGCACGCCGGCTTCGTGCGCCGCGTGGAGTCCGGCCAGCGTCGCCAGCCCGATCGCGCAGGCCTGTTCCCCGCTGATCGCCCCGCTTCGGAATCGGCTGTGCACCGTGCCGCCGTCGAGGCGTTCCATCACCATCAGGTGCTCGCGACCGGTACGCACGTAGTCGTAGACGGGCACGATGTGCGGGTGGTCGAGGCTGGCCAGCACCCGCGCTTCACGGTCGAAGAGCTCGCTGCTGACGGCGTGGTTCAGCACGTCCCACGGCAGCTGCTTGATGGCGACGTCACGGCGCAGCGAACGGTGGACGCCCGCGAAGACGACCCCCATCCCGCCCTGGCCGATCGCGGCCCCGATCTCGTACTGCGGCAGTGCGGCGACGACCTCGACGGGTGCGCTCATCGGTTGAATTCCTTGGTGGCATCGGGAAAGCGCACCGTCTCGTCGGCACCGGGCGCCGGATGCGGGGTCAGATAGCCGAGCAGGAACGCGAGGACGGCGGCGCCGAGGACCACCGGGATCTCGATCGACGGCTCCGGCGGGACGAGCCGCAGCACCGACAGCGAGACGACGGCGACGAGTCCGGTCCCGAAACCGGCGGGCAGGAAGCGCAGGCCGCGGCGCCACCGATTGGCGGGGAGGCGGTGGCGGGCGAGCGCGAGCAGGGCGGTCAGCCACGCCAGCACGGTGAGCACGAGCATCGCAAGCCCGAAGGCGCCGTAGACGGACCAGAAGGACCCACGGATGTCGGCGACCGTGGACGCCTCGCCGAGCGTGCCCCGCTGGGCGTCCAGCAGTTCGACGGTCGACGGGAGCAGCCCGATCGCCTGGCCGGACAGGTCGGCCATGTCCAGCACGAAGGTCCGCGTGACCCGGCTGTGCGCGGGGACTTCGAACGGTGCCGTGGTGTCATAGGCGAAGAACGTCAGAGCGAGCGCGACGCCGGACACCCGTACGCTGCGGACCTTGACCGAGGTCCCGCCGCTGTTGGTCGCCGTGACGGTCAGTTCGATCTGCTTCGCCGGGTCGATCATGACCGTGGCGTTGGTGATCGGCCGGTCGTCCAGGGTGACCGCGAGGTCGAGCCTGGCACTGCCGGCACCGTCCGCACTGGCCGGTGGTGAGCCGAGGAGGACCGCGCAAAGACCCAACGCAACCCCTGCCGCGATGACACGTCCCATTTTGCGCATCCCCTGTTTGCGTAATCCGACTGGTCCGGAATGCTACAGCGAGTACTTACCGGAGAGGGACGTCCCAATGCGTATCATGGTTCGCCTGATATTCGGCATCGTGACCGGGTTGTTGTTCCTGGTTTCCCAGGTGGGAGCGGGAAACGCGCAGCAGTCCCCTTATCAGTCCACGGTTGGTTTGAAACCTTCGAGCGGCCCCGCGGGGAGTTCTTTCACCATTTCCTGGAATTTCTCCCCGTGCAAAGGACCGATTTCTTTCTCGTGGGACGGGGCGGCCATTACGTCGGTCGGCGCCCCCAGCGGACAGGTGGCGGCGACGGTGCCGGGCAACGCGACACCCGGCAGTCACGCGGTCTCGGGCACCTGCACGAACGCGCGGACCGGTCAGCCGCTGACCGGCGGCGCGAACTTCCGGGTGACCGGCACCGTGACCACGGCGCCGCCGACGACGAAGGTGCCTCCGACGACGAAGCCGACCGTCCCGGTGACCACACCGACCCGGCCGGGGACGACCACCACACCGACCACCCCGGTCACCACGACGACCCCGCCCACGACGACACCGCCGTCCACAACGGACACTCCCCCGCCGCCGACCGGCGTCCCTTCGTCGAGCAGCAGCCCGCCGCCGGGGCCGAACGACCTGGTCCTCGACCGCCCGAGCGTGCAGCCCGGCGACAGGCTGTCCGCGACGGGCAAGGGCTGCACCCCCGGCGAACGCGTCACCCTGACGTCGGACGGCGAGCGCGTCGGCGGCGCCTACGCCGACGGCACCGGCGCCTTCACCGCGGATGTGGAGTTCACCCGGATCGAGGCGGGCAAACACACCGTCGTCGCGGACTGCGGCGTGCGCTTGACCGGCGCCGTCGAGCAGGTCGTGACCAGTTCGTCCGGCGGGCACAGCGGCACCATGGTGGTGCTGGTGTTCTTCGTGCTGGCCGGGATCACCGTGATCCGTTTCCCCTGACCCTCAGCGCGGTGGCCGCATCGCCGCGAAGACCAGCAGCAACGCGGCGAGGAAGAGGGCGGCGACCGCCACGTCGATCAGGAAGCCGACGACTAGTCCGGTGATCATCGCTCACTCCTTTGCCATCCGGGCGGCTTCGCGACGGCGTGCGTACAGGCTGGTGAACGAGACCGTGACGAGGACGGCGACGATCACGCCCAGCGAGACCGGCGTCGGGATCTGCGGCACCTCCGGCCAGATCCCGTGTGCCCAGTGCAGGACCAGCTTCACCCCGATGAAGGCGAGGATGATCGCGAGGCCGTGGTTCAGGTGGATCAGCTTCGCGAGCGCCGAATGGAGCACGAAGTACAGGGCACGCAGCCCCATCAGGGCGAAGGCGTTGGTGGCGAACACGAGGTACGGGTCTTCGGTGATGCCGTAGACGGCGGGCACCGAGTCGACCGCGAACACGACGTCGGTGGCGAAGACCGCGACGACCACGACGGCCAGCGGGGTGAGCGCACGGCGCCCGTGTTCACGCACGGTCAACCGGGTGCCGCGGTAGTCGTCGGTGACCGGCATCAGTTTGCGCAGCAACCGGACCGACCGCAGCTGCGAGAGATCCATCTCGGCCGGGCCGTCGGACATGGCCTCGCGCAGGATCTTGAGCGCCGAGACCAGCAGGATCACGCCGAAAACGAGGAACGCCCAGGTGCCGGCCGACAGCATCGCGGCACCGGCCGCGATGAACACGCCGCGGAGCACCAGCGCGCCCACGATGCCGTACAGCAGCACGCGTTGCTGCACGGCGGGCGGGACCGCGAAGGCGGCGAGCAGCAGCATGAAGACGAACAGGTTGTCCACCGACAGGGACTTCTCGACGACGAAACCCGTCATGAACTCGAGCGCCTGGCCGCCACCGAACTCGAGCCACAGCCAGAGCCCGAACACGACCGGGAGCGCCAAGTAGAAGACCGACCAGCCGACGGCCTCCCGCATCGACACCTCGTGCGGGCGGCGGGTGACGGCGAAATCGGCGACGAGCAGTCCCAGCAGGACGGCGATGCTGATCGCCCACAACCCCGGTGATCCCACGGTTGCCACGGACTCGGGCATGAAGCCTCCTCGAACTCGAAGTTCGAGGTCTCCTTCACCCGATGGGCGGCCTCCCGGGGACACAGCGGAGTGTCCGTATTGACCGGGCAGACCCTTGGGAAGTACTCCCCTCGCCGGTCCAGTATCGCACTTGGTAAAGAGTTATTAAAGACCGGGTCAAGCGGGGCCCTCCCGCAGCACACCGCGCACCACGTCGACGGACAGGTCGTCCCACGGGAATTCGGCCATCCACCAGGTCGCCCCCGCCCGCTCGTACGGCGCGAGATCCGTGCCCGCGGGGACGCCGATGACGAAGTCGTACGGCTTCTCCGTGTCCTGGCGCCATCCGGTGATCGTCTCGACCACTTCGGCGAACTCGTCCGCGTGCGGCAGGTGCACCGGGAAGAACCCGTCGTACCGCGCGGCCCTGCGCATCGGCTTCGTCTTCCCGGGGAAGCCCGCCAGCCAGACCGGGATCGGGCGCGCGGGACGAGGCAGGAAGGTGATGTCGTCGACCGTGTAGTGCGCGCCGTGATGCCGCACCGGCTCACCGGACCAGGCGGCGGTGAGGATCTCGAGCGATTCGTCCAGCATCTCGCCGCGTTTGCGGTCGTCCGGCTCGTCGCCGGTCTTCGAGAACTCCCCGCCGAAGCGGTCGCTGCCGAGCCCCGCGCCGAGGATCAGCCGTCCGTCACCCAACCGGTCCAAGGTGGCCGTCTCGCGGGCGAGCTTGACCGGGCGGCGACGGGCCAGTGGCGTGACCATCGGACCGAAGACGAGGTTCTCGGTGGCGGAGGCGACGGCGGCGAGGGTGATCCACGGATCGGCGACGGCGCGCACCGGCTCGCGCCAGCGGACGTGGTCCCAGACGAACAGACCGTGCCAGCCCGCCTCCTCGGCCTCGGCGGCGAGGCGCGCGATGATCACCGGATCGGCCAGTTCGTCGAAGATCGGCAGCCAAAGTGCTGAGCGCAGGTTCATGCCTGCGACCGTACGAGGAAATCCCCAGCCACGGCGTGCTCCAAGACGGCACACGCGTGTCTCCAGCCGTAACTCGCGTGATTGAAGCCGCAACTCGCGTGATTGAAGCCGTAACTCACGTGTGCGGAGCCGGAAGACTCGTGCGGTCCGGCCTCAACCGAGTTACGCCTCCAATCACGTGAGTTACGCCTCCGATCACGCGAGTTCCGTGTCTGGACACGTGAATCACGCCTTCCGGCGGAGAAAGGGAGAACCTTCCCGCAGCACCTCCCGGGCTCGCGCCACCCCGTCCTCGTCGCGCAACCGGCCGGCGACGTACTGCGCGCCGCGGCGGAACAGGAGGTTGCCTGACAGTTCCAGCAGCCGCGCGGTCAAGGAGTCCTCGGTGAGTTCCCGTAACGGGAGCGGACGTGGTCCGGCGCCGAGCCGGGAGACCCGGTCACCCCAGTAGGGCTGGTCGGAGAAGACCGGGCAGACCAGCGACGGGGCGCCCGCGCGCAACGCAGCCGCGGTCGTGCCCGCGCCTCCGTGATGCACCACCGCCGCGGTGCGCGGGAAGAGCCACGCGTGCGGGACGTCCCCGATCGTCAGCAGATCGTGTTCGTCGGCCACGGCATCGGTGCCGAGCAGGCCGCGCAGCCCCGCGCGGCGCAACGCCGTGCGGACGGCGGCGAACGTCCGCTCCGCCTCCGACGGCCGCATGCTGCCGAAACCGACGTACACCGGTGGTGGCCCGGAGGCGAGGAAGTCCCGCAGGCGCGGGTCCGGCCGCCACTCGGCGGGGGTGTCGAGGAACCAGTACCCGGTGACGTGGATCCTGGCTGGCCAGTCGTTCGGCCGGGGCACCACGGCGTCGGAAAATCCGCACAGCACCGGGGTTTCCGCCCGGCGCGGCCCGCGTATGCCTGCCCTCGGCAGGCCGAGCGACCGCTCCCGCCACCGGTTCACTTCGGGACGCAGCACCTGCCACGCGACGGTGTCGACAGCGCGAAAGCTCAACCGGCGGCCACACGGCCCGGTCTTGGCCGCCCACGGCAGCAGCGGATGCGCGAACGCCCCCGTCGGCACGCTGGGCTGATAGTGCAGTTCGACGTCGGGGACGCCGAACGAGGCGCCCAGATGCGCGCCGAGGAAGCCCAGCGTCGGGGCGAGCACGAGGTCCGCTCCCTCCGCCCCCCGGTGGACGTCGGCCAGCAGCCGCTCCAGCACCGGGGCCAGCGCACCTCGCAGTCCACGCAGGAAGGTCGCGGGATCGCGCCCGCCCTCGGTCCATTCGCGTCCACCGGCCGAACCGAGGACCTCGCCGGGGTCGGCCGAGAGCGGCGCGAAGTCCAGGCCGTGCCCGGTCACCAGCGTCCGGAACCGCTCGGCCGCCAGCACGCGTACCCGATCACCGTCGAGACCACGCCCCAAGGCGATACACGGCTGGACGTCGCCCCGCGAACCGGGAGCGACGATCACCACGAGCCGGGTCACCGCTTCGCCGCCGTCAACCGGTAGCGGAGGCGGAACGGCAGGTTCGCCAGCACCGCCGCGACACGTGCGTCCCGGCCGACCAGGTATCGCGGCGCGGGACGCCGTGCGGTCAGCGCGTGGACCACGACCCGCGCCGCCCGCTCGGGCGGCACACCGTTCCGCGCCGACCGCTCCGCGCTGCGTTCGGCCTCTTCCAGTTGCGCCCCATACCGTTCGCGCGCGGCCTCCGGAAGGGCGGCGCGCACCTCCTCGGCGGCGGCGCGGGCGCGTGGCCAGATCGACGTGGCGACCGCGCCGGGCTCGACGAGGACGACGCCGATCCCGGACGGGGCCAGTTCGGCGCGCAGGCTGTCGGTCAAACCGACCAGGGCGAACTTCGACGTGTGATACGGCCCGACCATCGGCCCGGCGATGCGCCCGCCCATCGATCCGACGGTCACCACCCTGGCGGCGGACGCGGCACGCAGTGCGGGCAGCATCGCCTGCGTGACGGCGAGCTGACCGGTGACGTTGACCTCCAGCTGCTGCCGGAAATCCTCGAGCGGCACGTGTTCCAGCGGTCCGGGCCTGGCCATCCCGGCGTTGTTCACCAAGCCCCGCAACGGCCCCGCCGCCGCGACCTTCTCCCCACAGGCCGCGATCGACGCCGCGTCCCGGAGATCCATCCGCAGCACGGTGACCGCTTCGCCGTACCTGCGAGCAAGTTCCGTTTCGTCCGCGTCGGTGCGCACACTGGCCCAGACATGGGCGCCCCTCCGGACGAGTTCGGTCACACAGGCCCTGCCGATCCCGCTCGACGCACCGGTGACCACAAAGGACGGACGGGTCACGACGCCTCCCCCGCCTTCGCCGGCGCCGAGAGCGCGCTCAGCATCAACGGCCAGGTCTTGTGCAGCTGGTCCTGCCAGTACGCCCAGTGATGCGTGCCCGGCCCGTAGAAATCCGTCTTGACCGGGACGCCGAGGCGGTTCAGCCGGTCCGCCATCGCGGTGGTCTGGCCGGCGCAGAGGAATTCGAGCAGCATCGCGCCGGGTAGCACGTCGACCGGGAGTTTCCCGTCGAACGGTCCCGGCAGGCCGTTGCCCGTCGACAGGTACAGCTCGGTGCCGCGCAGGCGGTCGGCGTTCACCAGCGGATCGTGCGCGTCCCAGCGGGACGCCTCGCGCCGTCGGTCGCCCCAGAGCGCTTCGGGATCCTGCCGGGCCGAAGCGACGATCGCGCTGGTCAGCAGCTCGCCGTACGGGCCGGTGGGGTTGAGATTGCCGCTGAACGACCCGGCGAAGCGGAACACTCCCGGCCGCCGGGCGGCGAGTTCCACCGCGCCGTATCCGCCGAGGGAGAGCCCCGCCGCGACCCGCCGTCCGTCCCCGCGATAGCCGCGGTCGATCAGCTGCGGGATCTCGACCGCGGTGAACGTCTCCCACTGGTCGAGCACGACATCCTTGCCGTAATTCCACCAGTCGGAAAAGAACCCCGCGGAACCGGAGCCCGGCATCACCACCATCACGCCGGAGTCGTCGGCGAGTTTCCGGATGTCGGTGTTGGCCGTCCAGCCGCGATAGTCCTGCAGCCGTGTCTCCCCGGCGAGCAGGTACACGGCAGGCCACTTGCGGTCCGGTTCGGCGGCCCACCGCGACGGCAGGATCAGCCGGACCATCGCGTAGCTCCCGACGCCGACCGAGCGCACGGTGAGATCCAGCATCCGCGGGTCACCGTCCACAGTGGTCTGCGCGACGACGTGCGAACCGTCGTCGGCGCGGACGTCCGGGACACCGCTCTCGGCCCGCGCCGGGGCGGGCAGCAAACACGCCACGGCCGCCAGCGACGCCACGGCCCGCAGCCGCCTCGAAGTAGTGCGCATACGCAATCCTTTGTCCCGGTCGTTCGATCGAATTCGAAAATGTGACGGCGATTACCCGCAAATGAAATCCGGAGGTGTCGACACATTAAGCGGACGGGACCCTTCCAGGCAATTGTCCTGTCCACAATCCGGGAGGACAATATGAATGCCAGGGAAACAAGAAATGCCCCCACCTCCCCCATCAGGGTGACCCGCCACTCACGGACAGTGAGCGACTGTGGCACGGTGGTACCAAACCGGCTCATGCACCAGCGAATATCCCGGAAGCCGCAGGTCACCGCCTGTACACGAAGGACATTTACGTTCTCTTGACACCTTCCGGTATTCGATTTCCCGTCGTAGCCTTCGTCGTGCCGCCCGGGTTCGGCGTCCACTGACGTGACCCCGGCGCCTGCGTCCCACCGAGGGGACCGCGACTCCATCAGGACCCTTCCGAAAGGGCTATTCATGGCTGCCCGAATTCGCGCGTTCGTCGTCTCCGCCGCCGCGGTGGCGACCATTTCCGGAGCACCGGGAGAATCGATACCGGCGGCCGCCGCGCCGCCTGCACTCGCCGTTCCCCCCGCAGCGCTGCTGCCGCCGGAGACCGTCCCGCACGCGTCCGCGCGCGACGGTTTCGACCTGACTTCGACATTGTCCACTTCGGACCGCGCGCAGAGCAGGGTCGACGTCGGAGGCTGCGAGGACGTCGTACACGGCCGACTGGTCGGCACCGACGCCACCGGCCAGGGTTTCCAGTCCGTCGTACCCGGCGGGCAGGTCTCCGAACTCGTCGCGCGCACGACGAACCCGCCCGATCTGACGGCATGGGCCGCGCAGGCCGGGCGGTGCTCGAAGGTGACGGTCGACGACGCGGCCGGTACCGCGGTGTCGACCGTCACCGTCCATCCCGCTCCCACCGTTCCGGGCGCGAAAACCCTTTCCTACCAACAACTCCTGACGCTCCCCGGACAGCCCCCCGAACTGCCGGGACTGCGTCTGCGCACCGTCGCCATCGCCGCCGACGACGTACTGGTCGTGCTTCGTGACGCCGGGACCACCGGCCTCGATCTCGACGCCCTCGCCGTGGCCGCCTGGCGGCACGCCGCCGGTCCGCTCGGCCGCTGAATCCCCCGACCCCCTGAGGAGAAGCCATGTCCCTGGCCCCCGAAAACCTGCCCGCCACGGCCGGCCCCACCCTCCCCGCCTGCCTCCGGCATTGGGCGGACACCGATGGCGACCGGCCCGCGGTGACCTTCGCCGACTTCGCGACCGACCGCGCCGGGCGGCGGCGGACCCTGACCTGGAAACAGCTCCAGGAGCGCGTCGACGCCGTCGCGGGGGCGCTGCCCGTCCGGCCCGGTGACCGGGTTGCGGTGCTGTGCCCGCAGAGCGCCGAGTACGTCGTCGCGTTCCTCGGCGCGATCACCGCGGGCGCGATCGCCGTGCCGCTGTTCGACCCCGGGCTGCCTGGGCACGCCGGACGGCTCGCCGCGGTGCTGACCGACTGCTCCCCCACCGCGGTGATCACCACCACCGCGGCCGAGGACGCGGTCCGCGCGTTCCTGGCCGGTCTGCCCGGCGGCGAGCGCGTCGCCGTCGTTACGGCCGACAAGCCCGTCGCGGGGCCGGCCCGCGCGTGGCCCGCCCCGGCGCCGGCACCCGACGATGTGGCGTACCTGCAGTACACGTCCGGCTCGACCCGCAGCCCGGCGGGAGTGGTGCTGACCCACGCGAACGTGCTGGCCAACGTCAGCCAGGCGGTGCGCGGGCTCGGCATGGATCCGGCGGGGACAACGGTGTCGTGGCTGCCGCTGTTCCACGACATGGGTCTCGTGCTCGGCCTGATCACGCCGCTGGCGCTGGGCATGCGGTCGGTGCTGATGGATCCGCTGGCCTTCATCGAGCGCCCGGTGCGCTGGCTGGAGTTGCTCGGCGACCACAACAAGAGCTGGAGCGCGGCCCCGAACTTCGCGTTCCACTACGCCGCGAGCCGGGTGCGCGAGGAGGACCGCGCCAAACTCCGCCTCGACCGGGTGGCCGCGATCGTCAACGGCGCGGAGCCGATCAACGCGGGCGTTCTCGACCGGTTCCACGCGGCCTTCGCCGATTCCGGTTACCTGCCGGAGAAGACGCGTCCCGCGTACGGGCTGGCCGAGGCGACGGTCTTCGTCACCACCGGCCCCGCCACTCCCCCGCGTGTCACGACGTTCGATCGCGCCGCGCTGGGCGCGGGGACGGCGCGCCAGGCGGACACCGGTCTCCGGCTGGTCGGCTGTGGCGTCCCGGTAGGCCAGCACGTCGCGTTGGTCGACCCGGAAACCGGTGTCGCGCTGGAAGACGGCTCGGTCGGTGAGATCTGGGTCCACGGGCCCAACGTCGGCGCGGGTTACTGGCAGAAACCCTTGGAGAGCACTGAAACCTTCGGCGCCCGGCTGACCGGGAACCACAGTGGACTGCCCGACGGGCCGTGGCTGCGCACCGGCGACCTCGGCGTCCGGCACGACGGCGAGGTCTACATCGCGGGCCGGATCAAGGATCTGCTCATCGTCGACGGCCGCAACCACTATCCGCAGGACGTCGAAGCGACGGCGGCGTCGGCCGACCGCGACATCCGTCCCGGCAGTGTCGCCGCGTTCGCCGTCGAAGGCACCGACACCGAAGCCGCGGTCGTCGTCGCCGAGCACCGCGGTCACACCGCACTCACCACCGACGACGAACGGGCGCTCGCCGCGGTGATCCGGCGACTTGTTTCGGACGCGCACGGCCTCGCACTGCGCGCCGTCGTGCTCGTTCCGGCGGGGCTGGTCCCGCGGACCTCCAGCGGCAAGATCGCGCGCGCCGCCTGCCGCGACCGCTACCTCGCAGGCGACTACGGAAAGGCCTTGGTGCGATGAGAAACCCGACGCTCGACACCCCCGCACTGCGCCGCTGGCTGCTCGACACCGTCGCCGAACACATCGGCGTCGACCCGGCGCGGCTCGAAGCCGATCGTCCGCTCAGCGACTACGGCCTGTCCTCCCGCCAGGCCGTCGGTATCGCAGGCGATCTCGAAAACCTGCTCGGCACCCCGCTTCCGGCGACCCTGCTGTGGGAAAGCCCGACCCTCGACCACCTGGCCCGCTCCCTGACCGGTGGTGCCGAACCGGAACCGGAATCGCCGGGCACGGACCGGCGCCGGACCGACCCGATCGCCGTCGTCGGCCTCGGCTGCCGCTGGCCGGGCGCGGACGGCCTCGACGAGTTCTGGGACCTGCTGCGCAGCGGACGGGACGCCGTCCGGACCGCGCCGCCGGGCCGGTGGAACGCCGACGCGGCGCCGATCGTCGGCGGTTTCCTGGACGACGTGGCCGGTTTCGACGCCGAGCACTTCGGCATCACCCCGCGTGAAGCGTCCACAATGGACCCTCAACAGCGGATGCTGCTGGAGGTCGCCTGGGCGGCGCTGGAACACGCCGGGATCGCCCCGGCTTCCCTGCGCGGCAGCCGGACCGGCGTCTTCACCGGGATCTCCACCCACGACTACGGGCATCTCACGATGGCGGGTCGCGAGGTCGACCTGTGGACGGCGACCGGTGCGGCCGGAAGCATCTCGGCCAACCGGCTCTCCTACGTCTACGACCTGCGCGGGCCGAGTATGGCGGTGGACACCGCCTGCTCCTCGTCGCTGGTCGCGGTGCATCACGCGGTGCGCGCGCTGCGCGACGGCGAGGCGGATCTGGCGCTCGCGGGCGGGGTGAACCTCATGCTGCTGCCCGGGCCGACGGCCGCGTTCGCCGCCGCGGGACTGCTGGCCGCGGACGGCCGGTGCAAGACCTTCGCCGCGGGCGCCGATGGGATCGCGCGTGCCGAAGGCTGCGGCGTCGTCGTGCTCAAGCGGCTGGCGGACGCCGAGTACGACGGCGACCGGGTGCTGGCGGTGATCCGCTCGACCGCGGTCAACTCCGACGGCCGTTCCCAGGGCATGGCGGCGCCGAACCCCGTCGCCCAGCAGGACATGCTGCGCACGGCGTACCACGGCGCCCGGCTCGATCCGTCCACTGTGGACTACATCGAGGCGCACGGCACCGGCACGCTGCTCGGCGATCCGATCGAGGCCCGCTCCCTCGGCGCCGTCCTCGGTAAGGACCGCCCGGCCGACGCCCCGCTGCTGATCGGCTCGGTGAAGACGAACATCGCGCACGCGGAGGCGGCGGCGGGGATCGCCGGGCTGATCAAGGTCGTGCTCGCGATGACCCACGACGAACTGCCGCCCCAGCTGCACTTCACCGCCCCCAACCCGCACATCCCGTTCGACGATCTGCGCCTGAAGGTGGTGACCGAACCGACGCCGTGGCCACGCCGGTCCGGCCGCGCCACGGCCGGGGTGTCGGCGTTCGGGTTCGGCGGGACCAACGCGCATGTCGTCCTCGAACAGGCCCCTGCCCTGGAACCGTCCCCGGATCGCAAGGACGTCCGGATCGGGCTGCTGGCCGCCCGTACCCGCGACCGTCTCACCGAACGCGCGACCCAGCTGGCGAACTGGCTGGAGTCCTCAGCCACGCCGTCGCTTTCCCTCGCCGACGTCACCCACACGCTGTTCCGGCGCGACAACGGCGGACCGCATCGCGCCGCCGTCGTCGCCGGGGACACCGCCGAGCTCGCGGTGCTGCTGCGCGCCGTCGGCACCGGCGCCGATCCACTGCCCGCGGGCGCTGTCGCCGGCACCCCGCGGAGCGGCGACGGCCCGGTGTTCGTGTTCTCCGGCCACGGCTCCCAGTGGGCGGGGATGGGACGCGGGCTGCTGGCCGCCGAGCCCGCCTTCGCCGCCCAGGTCGACAAGCTCCACGATCTGTTCACCGAGCACACCGGCCGATCGCTGCGCGCCCTGCTCACCAGCGCCAAGCCGCTTTCGCTGCCCGGAACCCAGGCCGCCATCTTCGGGACGCAGCTCGCGCTGGCCGCCCAATGGGAGGCGCTCGGGGTCCGGCCGGCGGCCGTCGTCGGGCACTCGCTCGGCTCCGCGGCGGCCGCCGTGGTGAGCGGCGTGCTCACCCCCGACGAGGCCGTCCACCTGGTCGCGACCCGCGCCCGGCTCCTGGGCACCATCGGCCGGGGAGGGGCGATGGCCGCGGTGGAACTGGCGCCGGAGGAACTCGACCTGTACCCGGACATCGAACTCGCCGTCGAATCGGCGCCGGGTCAGCTGACCGTCGCCGGGGACGCGACCGTGCTCGAATTGCTCGTCGCGGAACTCGAAACCGCCGGCCTGACCGCGCGGCTGCTGCCGGTCGAGGTCGCCGGGCACTCCGCCCGCGTCGACCCCATCCTGCCCGCGCTCCGGGAGGCGCTCGACGAGCTGGGGGGCCGCCGTCCGACGGTGTCCTGGTACGACACGGTTCTCCCCGATCCGCGAGAGCTGCCGGACTTCGACGCCGGGTACTGGGCCGCGCATCTGCGCCGTCCGGTGCGGTTCCGGCAGGCCGTGGCGGCCGCCGCCGCGGACGGGCACCGCGTCTTCCTCGAGGTGTCGCCGCATCCGATCCTGCGGGGTTCGGTGGCGAGGACGCTCGAAGCCGAGGGGATCCACGACGCCGTCGTCACCGGGACGCTGCGCCGGGGCCAGGACGAGGTCCGCGCGCTGGGCGCCGCGGCGGCCGAACTGTACTGCGCGGGTACCCGGATCACCCCCGCCGATCCGGACGACGGCGCCCGCCTGGTCGACGTCCCTCCGATGCCGTGGCGGCACGAACGGCACTGGTACACCGCCGCCGGGGAACCGCCGTCGTTCGCGGCGCGCACGCCGGAACCCGAACCCGTACGGAGTGGCGGAGGTGACCGGCTGACCGAGATCGTCGCCGCCGTCATGGGACTGCGGCCCGACCGTATCGACGCCGACGTCCCGCTGGTGGAACTCGGACTGGACTCCCTGATGGCGAACCGGATCCGGGAGGCCGTCCGCCGGGAGTTCGGCACCGAACCCGACGCCGTCGGCGTGCTTCGCGGTGCCACTCTCGCGGATCTCAGCCGCGACCTCACGCCGCGCGAGGACGAACAACCGCTCCCGGCCCGCGGCCGTGCCTGGGACGCGGCCGACCGCCTGGTCCTGCGCCTGTGGCAGGAGCACACCGGGACCGACGCGGGCGGCACGCAGGTCCGGCTGACCGAGACCGGCACCCCGGACCGGCTGGCCGAGCTGCTCGCCGAGGGGCTCGGCGCCGAACTCGACACGCCCGTCGACGCCGCCGAACTCCGGCGGCACGACTCCCTCGCGGCCATCGCCGACGTCGCCCGCGCCGTCCTCGACACGAGGGAGGAGCGGGGGCCGGTCCACGTCCTCACTCGTGGTGAAACCAGGGCCGCGCCGCTGCTGCTGTTCCACCCCGGAGGCAGCACCTGCACCGTGTACCGGCCGCTGCTGGACCGGCTCCCCACCTCGGTGCCGTGCGTCGGATTCGAACGCGTCCCCGGTGTCGGCATCGAGGAACGCGTCGAACAGCTCCTGCCGTTGGTACGGGAACAGGGTCGCGACCGGCCGTACCGGCTGGCGGGCTGGTCGTTCGGCGGGGCGCTGGCCTACGGCGTCGCCGCGCGGCTGGCCGAGGAAGGCGAAGAGGTCGAGTTCGTCGCGCTGATCGACACCATGCTTCCGCTTCCGGAGCCGGATCTCGATCCGCGCGCATCGTCCGCCCGGCGGTTCCTGCGGTTCACCGGCTACGTCGAAGGGACTTACGGCCGCGAAGTGCGACTCGGGCACGAGGAGCTGGCGCCGCTGCCCGAAGAGGAGCAGATCGAGCTGACCATGCGGCGGGTCGCCGAAGCGGGCCTGCTCAGCCCCGGCGTGCTCCGGCACCAACGCCAGTCCTTTTTGGACACGCTGGCGGCCGAACGCGGTACGCCCCGCCGCTACGACGGCCGCGTCGTGCTCTACCGGGCGACCGAACAGTACGCGGCCGGGCTGGCGATGGAACCCCGGTATTCGCGCACGGATCTCGCGGCGGGCTGGGCGGAGTTGTGCCCAGGGCTGGAGATCGTGCCGGTCGAGGCGCATCACCTGTCGGTGGTCGACCCGCCTCACGTCGACGTCGTCGCGAGGCATCTGACGGGACTCCTGTGACCACGGCCCGGGCCGAGCGAGCGGTCATCCGCGCCTGGCCGCTGCTGGCGGTACTCGGTGCCGGGCTCTTCCTCGTGGCGGTGGACGCGACCGTGCTGCACGTGGCGTTGCCCGACCTCGTCCGGCAGTTGCGGCCCGGCGCGGCGGCACAGGTGTGGATCGTGGCGATCTACCCGCTGACCGCCGCGCCACTGCTGCTGCCGTTCGGCACCCTCGGCGACCGGTACGGGCGACGGCGTGTGCTGGTCTCCGGGTACGTCGTGTTCGGGGTCGCGTCGCTCGGCTGCGCGTTCGCGCCGAACGTCCCGGTACTGCTGGGTTTCCGCGCGCTGCTCGGCTGCGGCGGCGCGATGATCATGCCGGTGACGATGTCGCTGCTCCGCGAGCTCTTCCCGGATCAGCGGCACCGTCGAACGGCGATCGCGGTGTGCAGCGGGATCGCCGGGACCGGCTCGGTGTTCGGGCCGATCCTCGGCGGGGTGCTCGTCGAGGCATGGGGCTGGCGGGCCACGTTCCTGTTGAACCCGCCGGTGATCCTGGCGGCGGTGGTCCTGGCGCTGCGGTGGCTCCCCCGCAACCCGCCGGGGCGGCGGCCGTGGGACGCGCTCAGCGCCGCCCTCGCGGCGGGTGGTGTCCTCGGCATCGCGTTCGCCGTCGGGCAGCCGGGTTCCTGGATGACGGCCGCGGTTTCGGGCGTGACCGGCTGTGTCCTCATCGGACTGTTCCTGCGCCGCCAGCGCCGGACCGATCCGCCGCTACTGGACCTCACCCTGTTCCGGCGGCCGGGAGTGCGGGCCGCGGTGGGCGGGGTGCTGCTGGTGATGAGCACGCTGGTCGGGCTCGGTCTGCTGTTCGCCCAGTACCTCCAGGTGGTGCTCGGTCTCTCGCCGACGGCGGCGGCGTCCCGGCTGCTCCTGGTGCTGGGCGCGTCGGCCGTCGGCAGCGTCGTGGCGCCTTCCCTTCTGGGACGGCTCGGCAACGCGCGGGTCCGCACGGCCGGGTTCGCGGTGACGGCGTTGTCGTTGCTGGCCCCGGCGGCGGGTTCGGTCGCGCTGACGTCGCCGGTGCTGCTCGGCATCGGCATGACGGGACTGGGGCTGGGTATGGCGCTCGCGCTCACTTCGAGCACCGACACCCTCCTTTCGGCGACCTCGGCGGACCAGGCGGGCGGCGCCGCGGCGGTGGAGAAGACCGGCTACGAACTCGGCGCCGGTTTCGGGACGACGGTCTTCGGTTCCCTGGCGGCCGCGGTGTACGCGGGGCACCTAGCCGTCCCGGCCGGGGTGCCCGAACCGGCGCGGGTGCTCGCCTTGTCGGGGCCCGCTCAAGCCGAAGCGGCTGCCGCGGGCTTGACGTCGCGTTTGGCCGGCGAGTTGCTCGACGCCGCTCGGATCGCTTGCACCACCGGGCTTCAGGTGTCAGCGGCCGTCGCGTGTGGACTGTTCTTGGTGGCAGTCCTCGTCAGCGCGGGCGGGCGTCGTCGGTGAACTGCTCGGCGAACTCCCCGGTCGGCGGGATTTCCTGGATCACGTCGATCAGCACGCCGTTGGGGTCGGCGACGATGAAGTGCCGCTGCCCGAACTCCTCGCTGCGCAAGGAACGTGCCTCGGGCAACCCCGCATCCACGACCAGCCGCCGGTGTTCGGCATCGACGTCCTCGACCTCGAAGTTCAGCAACAGTCCCTGCACGGGTTTGCCCGCCCCCGCGGGAATGGTGTCGTGCCCGGGAGCGAGGATCGCGAGCTCCCACTCGCCGCGTTTGAGGCTGACGTACCAGTCGGCCTCAAAGGTGAGCTCGAAGCCGAAGTGGCCGCAGTAGAAGTCCCTCGTCTCGGCGATCTTCTCGGTCATGAGAACGGGATAGAAGCTGGTCAGACGCATGGTGCCGCCTTGTCTCGTGAATAATACCGACCGTCGGTTTGTTTTTCGACGTTAGCCAACCGACGGTCGGTATGTCAAGATCGGGTCATGGCCCGCACGAAACAGCAGCAGCGCGAAGAGACGATGGAGGCGTTGACCGCCACCGCCCGCCGACTGTTCGCCGAGCACGGATACGGCAAGGTCGGGCTGGAGACCATCGCGCAGACCGCGGGCGTGAGCAAAGGCGCGCTCTACCACCATTTCAGCAGCAAGGCGGACCTGTTCCGGCACGTGCTCGGCGTCGTCCAGCACGATGTCGGCGAGCAGATCGCGCGGGCCGCGGACGCCGCGCCGGACTCGTGGGCGGGACTGCTGGCCGGATGCCGCGCGTTCCTCGCCGCGGCGACCGATGCGGAGATCCAGCAGATCATGTTGCTGGACGGGCCTTCGGTGGTCGGCTGGCAGGACTGGCGCGAGCTGGACGCCGAGTCCTCCGCCCGGCACCTCGCCGAAGCGCTGACCGGACTGATGACCGAGGGCGTCCTCGCGAAGCGGCCCGTGGAACCGTTGGTACGCCTGCTTTCCGGCGCGATGAACGAGGCCGCCGTCTGGCTCGCCCACTCCCCCGACCCGAAGACCGACCTCGCCGCGACGATGGACACGCTCACGCCGATGATCGAGTCGCTGCGCTGAGGCGTGTCGTGTCAGGTGGTCGGTCCGTGAAGGCCTCCTTGAGGGACCCTGGGTCCCTCAAGGAGGCCTTCACGGACCGGTGAGCGTCTCCACGCAACGCGAAAGGCCCCACCCGAGCCGGGTGGGGCCTTCACTGCGGTGGGCGATACTGGGATCGAACCAGTGACCTCTTCGGTGTGAACGAAGCGCTCTCCCCCTGAGCTAATCGCCCGCGGTACGAACCTCGGTTCACCGGGGAAGTGAACCTGGTGCGCGATACTGGGATTGAACCAGTGACCTCTTCCGTGTCAGGGAAGCGCTCTCCCGCTGAGCTAAACGCGCGTGGTGAAGTTGTTCGTACTGAAGCTAGCTTAGCGGACCCGTTTCCGGGCGCGCACAGGGGTTCCCCTTCGCGATCGGCACCCGGTCGGCTCAGGGTTTCGGCAGCTTGGAGGCGACCGAGACCGCGATCTCCTTCGCCCGGTCACAGGGGCTTCCGCCCTCGCGCGCGAGCAGCCGGACGGCGACGTGTTCGGCCTCGCGGTCCGGCAGCGGACGGTGCTGCCACGTCACGGCGCAGTTCGAGCCGCCGAACTCCCGGATGTCGCCGGTGACTCCGCTGCCGAGGTCCACCGGCGAACCTTCGGGCGCGTACGAACCCCGCTGGAACTCGACGGTCAGCGTGTCCCCTCCGCCCTCCCACTCGCAGATCCGCAAGGTCCGCGGAGCCGCCTTCGCGCCTGCCATGTTCTTGCCGAGCACGGCCGGATCGGCGGCCGCGCACGGGTCGAGCGGCAGGATGCTCGCCGGGTCGCCGCCACGGTCGGCCTCGTGGGTGCGCAGCCGGGTGATGGCGGCCGTGAGCATGTCGTCGGCGCCCTTGCAGCGATCGCCGTCCCGGCCGAGATGGGAGACGACGACACCGAGCCGCCGGTCTGCCGGCAGCTGCGCGACCGAGTCGCATCCGCCGCTGATCGTGCTGCGCAGCAACGGAAGTCCCTCGACGGTGCGGTCGGTCCGTTCGAGGCTGCCGGCGGTCACGCCCTCGCCGAGCCGCAGCTCGAAGGTGACGCCGTTGAGACCGGTGTACTTGCAGCGGGCCGGGTGGGTCAGATGCGTGTCCGGTTTCAGCGTGCCGAACTCCTGTACGAACCGGCCGGCGAGCACCTTGCACGGGTCCACGAGCCGCAGACGTTCCGGGCCGAGTGCGTCGGTCGCCGACAGCGAAGTCGTTCCGGGGTTCTCCGGCTTGGCGTGGTCGGCGATGGTGAGACCGAGCGCGACCATCGCCGACATCAGGAGCAGGACGGCCGCGGCGAGCGCGCCGAACAGGATCTTCTTCGTCTTCGGTGCCATCTTCTTCGGCGTCGGCCGCAAGAACGGCAACGGCAGCGCCAGCACCGAGCGCACCTCGGCGTCCTGCCGCTGGATCCGGGCGTGCACGGCGGGCGGCCATGGCGCCGCGCCGGGCGGGACCGGGCCGAGGAAGTCCAGGATCTGTTCCGGTGTCGGCCGTCGCGCCGGATCCTTGGCAAGGCAGGGTTCGGCGAGCCGCCGGATCTCGTCCGGAACCGCGCTGAAATCCGCCGCGCCGTGAACGACGTTATACAGCGTCTGAGGAGCGGTCGGGCCGGTGAACGGGCCGCGTCCGGTCGACGCCATGATCAGGATCGCGCCGAGGGAGAACACGTCGCTCGCGCCGGTGACCTGCCCGCTGCCCGCCTGTTCCGGCGACATGAACGCGGGCGATCCGATGATCGCGCCCGTCCCGGTGAGCTCCTGCGCCTCCTCCGCCACCCGCGCGATGCCGAAGTCGATCACCCTGGGTCCGTCACTCGTCAGGATGATGTTGCTGGGCTTGAGATCCCGGTGGATCAGCCCGGCACGGTGGATCTCCGTCAACGCCGCGGCGAGTCCGGACGCCAGCACCCGGAGCGACTCGGCGGGCAGCGGTCCGGCGGCGTCCACGGCCTCCTTCAACGACGGGCCGGTGACGAAGACCGAGGCGAGCCAAGGGGTTTCCGCTTCCGCGTCGGCGTCCATGACGGCGGCGGTGTAGGCGCCGGAGACCAGCCGCGACGTGGCGACCTCACGCCGGAACCGTTCACGGAAGCGGGGATCGTGCGCGAACTGGGCGTGCAACTGCTTGACCGCGACGAGCCTGCCGTCCGGGGCAAGGCCGAGCACGACGCGCCCCATACCGCCTTCGCCGATCTCGGCGATGATCCGGTACGGGCCGATCTGCCGGGGTTCCCCGGGGTTCAACGGTTTCACTGGTCAGCCCTAGGGTTTCGGAAGTTTCGGCAACAACGCCCCGGCGAAGGCCTTCGCCTTCTCGCAGGATTGCTCGGCGGTCTTCTCGGCACCGCTGGTCCCGACGGTCAGCTCGACGTTCTCCCCGTCGCGGTCGCTGACGGACCGATGCTGCCAGGTCAGCGAACAGGTCGAGCGGGCGGCGCCGTCGTCCCTTCTCGCCAGGTACACCTTGGCACCGCCGAGATCCAGGGTGGCGGTCTCCGTGTAGTACGAGTCCTTCGATTGGGCCGGCGGGTACGCCCGCACGAAGCTCAGCCGGACACTGCCCGTCGTGTCGTACCGGCATTGGTGCAGATGTTCGCGGATCGTTTCGACGACCGGGCCGATCAGCCGGTCCGTGGTCGCCGGTCCGAGCAGCGCGCACGGGTCCAGTGGAGCCAGGGTGCCCGCCGGAAGCGCGCGCTCGTGGCCTCCGGCACGGATCCGCTTGACCGCGTCGGAGAGCGCGGCCTTCACCACCGAACACGCCTCGTCCTTTGTGGACATCGAGTTGACGTCGACGCTGAGTTTGGTGTTCGGCAGGCCGGCGACCGGGACGGCGACCGCGCACGCGTCGTCGGAGCCCTTGATGCGCAGCGGAAGCCCTTCGAGCTCACCGCCCGCCACGCCTTCGACCAGATCGCCGCCGATCTCCAGGTCCAGCCACTTCCCCGTGGGCGAGGAGTACGTGCACGAGTCGAAATGAATGTCCATCTCCGTGCTCAGCTTGCCGAACCCCGGCACGTCCCGGCCCGCGAGCACCTTGCACAGGTCGACCCGGCGCAGGTTGTCCGGGCCGAGCGGATCCTGGTTGACCGGGGTGGCGACCGGTTCGTCCGGCTGCGGCGAGGAACTCGGCGCGATGGCGGCCGGAGGCGGGTCTTCCCCGGACAGCGAGACCGCCGCGACGGTGCCACCGGCCAGCAGCACCACGGCGGCCGCGGCCAGTCCGGCGTACAGGCCGCGCCGGGATCGCTTCGGCGGAGGCGGGTTCAGCAGCCGCCGGACTTCGGCCTGCTGTGTCTCGATGAGGTGCGACACCACCGGCGGCCACGGGCTGGTCACCGGCGGGATCGGGCCGAGCCGCTCCAGCACCCAGGCCGGGGACGGCCGGTCCGCCGGGTTCTTCGCGAGGCACGGCTCGACGATCTGCCGCAGCTCCGGCGCCAGATATCGCAGATCGGGCTGGACGTGCACGACGTTGTACAGAGTGTGCGGAGTGGACGTCCCGGTGAAGGGGCTCTTCCCGGTCGCGGCCAGCACCAGCAGCGCGCCGAACGAGAACATGTCGCTCGCCGCGGTCAGCGGCTTGCCCTCGGCCTGCTCAGGCGACATGAACCCGGGCGAACCGATGACGGCGCCGGTGTGCGTGAGTTCGGAGTCGCCTTCGACCGCGCGGGCGATCCCGAAGTCGATCACCCGGGGGCCGTCACCGGCGAGGATGACGTTGCTCGGCTTCAGGTCCCGGTGGATCAGCCCGGCGCGGTGGATGTCGCCCAGCGCCAGCGCGAGCCCCGCGGCGAGGTGCCGGACCGCCATCGGCGGCAGCGGCCCACCCGCGGAGACCGCGTCGGAAAGGGCCGGTCCCGGGACGAACACCGAGGCCAGCCACGGTGTCGGCGCGTGCGGATCGGCGTCCATGACCGGGGCGGTGTACGCGCCGGACACCAGACGGGAGGTTTCGACCTCCCGGCGGAACCGCTCGCGGAAGCCGGGGTCGTGCGCGAAACCCGGGTGGACCTGCTTGATCGCGACCAGGCGCCCGTCGGAGGAGATCCCGAGCAGCACCCGGCCCATCCCGCCCTCACCGAGCGCGGCGAACACCCGGTAGCGCCCCACGCCGGTGGGTTCGCCGGTGTTCAACGGCTTCACGAAGGCCCCCTTGTCCGGGGCGATGGTACAAAACCACCCGGAAGTGTCACGCAGCGCGTCGGTCCGCGCGGCCGAAGTCCTTGAGCCGGAGGCTGTTGGACACGACGAGCACGGAGGACAGCGACATCGCGGCACCGGCGATCAGCGGGTTCAGCAGGCCCAGCGCGGCCAGCGGGATCGCGGCGACGTTGTAGCCGAACGCCCAGACCAGGTTCCCCCGGATGATCCGCAGGGTCCGGTCGGCGAGCCGGATGGCGTCGGGGACCACGCGCAGGTCTTCGCGGACCAGCACCATGTCGGCCGAGCGCAACGCGATGTCACTGCCCTGTGCCATCGCCATGCCGAGATCCGCGGTGGCCAGCGCCGGACCGTCGTTGATCCCGTCGCCGACCATCGCGACCCGCGCTCCCCCGGCCCGCAGTTCTTCGATGACCGCCGCCTTCTCCGCGGGCAGCACGCCGGCGCGCACGTCGGAGACGCCGATCTCGTCCGCGACCACGCGAGCGGCGGTTTCGTTGTCACCGGTCAGGAGCACGGTCCGCAGGCCGAGCGCGTGCAAGGCGTCGACGGCGGCCCGCGCCGACGGCTTCACGACGTCCCGGATCGCCAGCTGTCCGGCGACCCTGCCGTCCACGGCGACGAGGATCGCCGTGGCGCCGTCCGCCGTTGTGAAGCCGCCGGGGACGGTGATCCCCCGTTCGGCGAACAGCCGCGCGTTGCCGACGAGGACCTCGTGCCCCTCGACCTCGCCCTTCGCACCGAGCCCCGGCAGGGCGGCGAAGCGTTCGACAGGGGGCAGGTCCGGCAGTTCGGCCCTCGCCGCGGTCACCACGGCCGCCGCGATGGCGTGCTCTGAACCGGACTCCACGGCTCCGGCGAACCGCAGTAGCTCGCCGTTAATGAACCCGTCGGCGGGGCGGCACGCGGTGACGGTCATCTTCCCGGTGGTGACGGTGCCGGTCTTGTCCAGCACGACGGTGTCCACCGTGCGGCTCGCCTCGAGCGCGTCGGGTCCCTTGATGAGGATGCCCAGCTGGGCGCCGCGGCCGACCCCTGCCATGAGCGCGGTCGGTGTCGCCAGCCCGAGCGCGCACGGGCAAGCGATGATGAGGACGGCGACGGCGGCCGCGAAACCTTCGCGGACGGGCGCCCCGCCGAGCAGCCAGACCGCGAGCGTCACCACCGCCACGCCGAGCACGGCGGGGACGAACACCGCGCAGATCCGGTCGACCAGGCGTTGCACCGCCGCCTTGCGGGCCTGCGCGCGTTCGGCCAGCGCGGTCATCTGGGCGAGCTGGGTGTACGTGCCGACCGCGGTCGCGCGGACGACCAGCCTGCCGTCCCGGTTCACCGAAGCGCCGATGACCCGGTCTCCTTCACCGACCTCCGCGGGCACCGGCTCACCGGTCACCGCGCTGACATCCACAGTGGACAGTCCGCCGTGGACGACGCCGTCGGCGGCGATCGACTCCCCCGGCTTGACCACGAACAGCTCGCCGACGGCCAGTTCGCCGATCGGCACCATCCGCTCCGCTCCGTCCCGCAGCACCCGGACGTCCTTGGCGGCCAAGGCGTCCAGTGCCGCCAGGAGCCCGGCGACACTGCGCCGGGACCGGCTTTCGAAGTACCGGCCCGCCAGCAGGAAGGTGGTCACCCCGGCGGCGACGTCGAGGTAGATCGCGTCGGCGCCGGCCGCCGTCGGGCCGAAGCCGATCCAGTACCCGGGTTCGGAGCCGCCCGCGAAGGCGGACCACGCCGACCACGCGAACGACGAGAGCACACCCAGCGAAACCAGGGTGTCCATACTGGACGAACGATGGCGAAGGTTCCGCAACGTGGCGCGGTGGAACGGCAGTGCGGACCAGAACACCACCGGAACGGCCAGCGCGAGGCACAGCAGTTCCCAGCCGGGGAACCGCAGCCTCGGCACCAGGGCGAGTGTGATCGACAGGTTCCCCAACGGGATCGCCAGCAACGCGGCGACCACCAGCCGCCGACGGAGATCCCGGACCCGGGCGAAGCCGCTGTCCGGATCCTCTTCCCCGCGGACCTCGGCCGTGTAACCGGATTTGCGGACCCGCTCGATGAGCACTTCGTCGGCCAGCGATTCGGGCACCTGCACGGTGGCGCGCTCGGTCGCGTAGTTCACCGACGCGCGCACCCCGTCCAGTTTGTTCAGCGTGCGTTCGACCCGCGCCGAACAAGCGGCGCAGGTCATCCCCGATACGGTCAGTTCCACCGTGCGGACGGCGGCCTCCGGCGCGGAAATCGTCATTTCGTGGCACTCCCGGGTTCACCAATGGTTCCTTGGTGGCGGAACAGGTGTCCGGTGGTGTCGCGAGGCAGATTACCGCCGCCGGGAACCGGACCCGCCGTCGGCCCGACTACTGCGGTGGTGGTGGGAACAGGTGCCGGGGAGAGCCGGTCGTGAGTGTTCGGGTGCCGGAGCGCCGTGGCGGTTTCGCGTGTCTGGACGGACGACACGCGTGTCGTCCGTCCAATCACACGAACCTCTGTGCGTGAAGGGCACTTCCTCGGTACATGAAGGACCCCTTCCTTGCGCCTAGGTACAGGAAGGGGTCCTTCATGTACTTCACGCGAGCGCAGGTGCGTGACTATCGCGGGGTCAGTGTGAGGTCGAAGGTGTTGCCGTCGCCCTGGACGAGCGAGCTCACGTACGAGGTGAAGGCGCCGCAGCCGGTCAGGGGCGCCAGCGAATAGGTTCCGGTCAGCGTGCCGCCCGCCGCCATGGTGAAGCCGTCACCGGTGCGCAGTTCCGCCGTCGACGGGGCCGACGTCCGGCAGCCCGGCCCGCTGCTGACCGGCATCCCGACGAGTGTGACGAGCGGCAGGACGGCGGTGAAGCGGGGCCGTGCGACGAAACCGGTCCCGGCGAGATCGCCGCCCTGCGGTCCGTCGGCGACGAACTCCAGATCCGCCGAGCCCGGCAGGAAGCCGAAGAGCCGGAAGTCGGCGTGCGCCTTGTCGAACACCGGGCCGCCGCTGAACACCGTGGCCGCGGTGGGGCTCAGGTCGAACGAGCCGGCCAGCGGCGCGGCGGTGCCGAGTGCTTTGAGTCCGGTCTTGCCGGCGACCGTGTATCGATGGCCGGCAGGCTTGTCGCCGAGTTCGAACGAGAGCAGCACCGGGTCCTGACCGGGGTCGAGCGCGCAGTCCGAAGTGAACGAACCGATGCCGGTGAACGAGCCGTCGGCCTTCTTCGGGGTGAGGCGGGTGGTGAAGTCGCCGATGGTCAGGGTGGTCTTGCCCGGTTTCGCCAGCGTGATCGTGGGCACGGAACCCGTCGCCACCGTGCTGAATGTGCCGGACGGCGGGAGGTCGGTCTTGGCGACGTTCAGCGGGAGGCGCACCGGGAGCGGATTCGCGTCACCGTTGACCAGTGTCACGCCCGCAGCCGCGGTGCCCTCGATGGTGGCGGCGCCGACCAGGTTCAGCCCGCGAGCGGCCTTGTCCGGCACGGTCACGGTGATGGTCAGCCCGGAGGTCGTGAGTGTGCCGCCGGGCGCCGTCGGGACCTCGAAGTCGGCCTTGATGTTCACATCGAGCTTCTGCAACCCGATCAGCGGGAACGGGCAGGTGAACGACAGGTTCTTGGCCACGGGCGTACCCGCCGCCGCGCTCCGGACCGCGACGAACAGCAGGCTGCCGGCGGTGAGCAGGACGATGAGGCCCGCCGCGAGGAGCATCCGGACGTTGATGCGAAGGGGCATGGTCGCCTTCCTGGACGGCACGGAAACGGCACCGGTCCCCGTCACGGAACGCGACGGGGACCGGCTGCCTGACTTACTTCTTGGTGAGGTTCAGATCGAGCGTGTTGCCGTCGCTCTTGGCGAACATGCTGATCATGTCGTTGAACGAACCGCAGTTCTGCAGGGCCGACAGCGAGTAGGTACCGGAGAGCTTCCCGCCCTTGAGCAGGTCGAAGTCCGGACCGGTGGTCATCTCGCTGGTGGACGGGCTGACCGTGCCGCACTTCGGGTCACTGCTGAGGGGGATCCCGAAGACCTGCACGCTCGGCAGGAACACGTTGAACTTGATGTGCGCCTTGAACCCGGTGCCGACGAGCTCACCGGACTGCTTGCCGACCTGCTCGACCTTGACCTCAGAACGTCCGTCGACGAACCCGAACAGCTTGAACTGGGTCGAGGTCGGGTCGAGCTTCAGGTCACCGGTGAACGTCTTCGACGCGAGGTCCACGTCCGCGTCGAAGCCACCGTTGATCACCGCGGTGCTGCCGAGCGACTTCAGCGCGGTCTGTCCCTTGATGCCGAACGCGTACTTGATCCCGCCGCCACCGGGCGTGGTGGTGGTAGTGGGCGGGGTCGTCGGCGTGGTCGGCGTCGTGGGGGTGGTGGTGGGCGTGGTCGGGGTGGTGGGCGTGGTCGTGCCGCCACCGCCGTCACCGATCTTGATCGTGGCCAGAGTGTTGCTCTGACCGGGATCCTGCGTGCACGGCGCGTCGATCGTGCCGTCCGGCGTGATGCCGGTGACCGAACCGTCGGCCTTGCGCGGGGTGACCTTCAGCCGCAGGTCGCCCACGGTGATCTTCGCCTCGCCGGGCTGGTTGAAGGTCAGCGAAGGCGTCTTGCCCGCCGCGTTGACCGTCATCTCGCCCGAGGTGGGGATGTTCTGCTTGGCGATGTCGTTCGGGACGCTGACCGGGAGGTTGAGCCCCGGTGCCGCCACGGTCGCCGCCGCGATGGCCTGTCCTTCCAGCGTGGTCGCACCGATCAGGTTGAGCCCGCTGACCGTGTCCGCGTTGATCGTGGAGACGGCCTTGATGTCGAACGTGCCGGTCGGCTGACCGGTCTTGACCGACAGCGGAAGATCGGTGTTGATCACCACCTTCAGCGACTGTGACCCCACGAGCGGCAGGTCGCAGTGGTAGTTGAGGGGCAGCGAGATCGGATCGGCGACACTGGACTGTGCCCCGACCACGAGTACCGCGGTGGCAAGCCCCACGGCGCCGGCAGCGGCGGCGGCGACCGCCTTCTTGGTTCCTCTACGGTGACTCACGATCGTCCTTCCGTGGTATCAACGATGATACGAAACGGCGTACAATTCCCCAGAGCAATGAATATCGGCCCGAGAGAATTCTCCGGGTAGCGACGATGTCTGACGGATCGCAACCGAACAGTAAACTAACGACGCGACAGTCCCGCTATCAAGTGGTTCCCCGGAAAAGTTGACGCGCCGCCGGTAAATTGTCACCCTGGCACGGTGCGTCCGGCCGGTTCCTAGTAGCGGCACATGGGTTTTCCCAGCACAGAGCCACATCACGCCCCATGCGAAACCGCTGATGAGGGTGACAATCGCACTGCGGGAAACTATCTCACGCGTGCCAATCGCCCTTTCCCGGCCGTCGCCGCCTTGCCTGCCGGAATCTTTCGTGAGTAACCTCGCGTTTCAGCAAGCCGGTCACCGCCGACCACCGCGGAATCCCGCTCCTCGTGCCACGGCCGGCCCTCTTTCGCCGAATTCGACGGGGAAATCATGAAAAGAATGCGCCGCACGGCAGCGCGAATCGCGTTCGCCGCCGTCTCCTTGACCGCCTCGGCGGTCCTTCTGAGCGCCTGCGGGTCCGACGAGCCCGCCGACACCGGCAGGCACGCCGACCCGGCCGCACTCGCCTGGGCGGACAAGGTGTGCTCCGGAGTCGCGACGGGCTCGGCGAAGCTGACCCAGCCGCCCGCGTTCGACCCCAACAACCCCCAAGGTGCGAAGACCGCCATGGTGGGCTTCCTGAACTCGCTCACCGTGGCGCTGGACGACATGGCGGGCGGGATCCGCAACGCCGGGGTACCGCCGGTCCCGGATGGACAGTCCGCTGTGGACAAGGCCACCACCACCCTCGACGAGACCAAGTCGAAGGTGTCCGCGACCCTGGTGAAGATGCAGGACGCGAAGGTCACCGACCAGGCGAGCCTGCAGAAGGTGGTCGCCGACGCCGACACCACGATGAGCGGGTTGAGTGAGCCCGAAGGCCCGATCAAGCACCTGCGCGCCAACCCGGAACTGGATCTCGCGTTCGCCGAGTCCACGACCTGCCGCCAGGTCTACGGCGGCAACGCCTGAGTGAGGCCTCGAACTCCGCGCCGTGTCGCGAAAGCCACTTTCGGGACGCCTGATGTCCCGAAAGTGGCTTTCGCGACGCTCCCCGGCTCTTCCGCACCTCAACCTGCCCACCCGTTCTGGAGGCCCGGCCGTGCCGACCCCGTTTCCCCGCCCGTCCCGCCGGATACTCGCCGCCGCGCTGGCGATCGTCCTGTCCGCCGGTCTGCTGACCGTGCTGAGCGGGAGCCCGGCGAACTCCGCCGTCACGGCGGCGTCCGACGATTCGTTCTACACCCCGCCGTCCCCGCTCCCGGCGGGCAAACCGGGCGACATCATCCGCTCGCGGGTCTCGAAGGCCGGTCCGCGTAAGGATTCCGTCAACGCGTGGCAGGTGATGTACCTGTCAACGGACGCCCTCGGGCGGCCGGACGCGGTGACCGGGACCGTGCTGGTGCCGAAGAACGTCGACCCGGCGAAGGCGCCGATCGTCTCGTTCGCCGCCGGTACGCACGGTCCGGCGTTCGACTGCACGCCGTCGAAGATGATCGACATCGGCGCGTTCTACGAGCAGTCGGGCCTCGACGACGCGCTCGACGCCGGGTACGCCGTGGCGCTCACCGACTACGAGGGCTACCGCCAGGATCCGAAGACGACCTATGTGGTCGGGCGTTCGGAGGGCCCGGCGGTGATCGACGCGGTCCGGGCCGCGCAACGCCTGCCGGAGGCGAAACTGTCCACCGACGCCAAGGTGCTCTTCCGCGGGTACTCGCAGGGCGGCGGCGCGGCGGTCTGGGCCGGTGAACTGCAACCGGCCTACGCGCCGGAGATGAACCTCGTCGGCGTCGCCGCCGGCGGTGTGCCCGCCGACCTCGTGCAGGTCACCCTGCAACTCGACGGGAAGGCAGGCTTCGGCGTCTTCGCCTACGCCCTGATCGGCCTGGACAACGCTTATCCCGAGCTGAAACTGGACTCATTCCTCAGCGACAACGGCCGTGTGAAGCTGGCGGAGATGCAGAAGAGCGCTTGCACGTTCGAACTGCTCACCACCTACGCGAACCAGAAGATCGCGGACTACACGACCAGCGCCGGCTACGTGCGGCCGGAATGGGTGAAGCGGCTCAACGAGAACAAGCTCGGCGGCACACCGCCCAAGGTCCCGGTGCTCCTCTACCACGCCACCCAGGACCAGCTCGTGCAGTTCGCCCAGGCCGACGCGTTGCACAAGACCTACTGCACCGCCGGGGTCAAGACGACCTGGAAGACCTTCGACACCGACCACATCACGGCGGTCTACACCGGCAACGCCGACGTGCTCGCCTTCCTCAAGGACCGGGTCGCGGGCGCTCCGGCGACGTCGAACTGCTGAGCCCGCGGTGCTCAGAACCGCGCCTTCGTCCTTTGTGGACGGCGCGGCCGTCGGTGCGCGGGCCGGGAAGCGGCGTGAGCTGCTCCGGTTCGCCACCGTCGGCCTCGCCGCGTTCGGCCTCACGCTCGGCGTCAATTACGGGCTGAAACTCACCGTCCTGCAAGAGAAACCGGTCACGGCGCTGGCCATCGCCACCGTCATGGCGACGGCGTTCGCGTATCTACTCTCCCGGCGCTGGTCGTTCCACACCCGCGGCGGCAGGCGCCGGTTCGCCGAGGCGGCGTTGTTCTTCGCGGTCAACGCCATCGCCGTGACGATCAACCTGTGCCCGCCGCTGATCTCGCGCTATGTCCTGCGGCTCGAGGTCCCCGAGGTCGGCTTCCTCGCACAGGAGATCGCGGACTTCGTCAGCGGCATGCTGCTCGGCACCGCGGCGGGTTCGGCGTTCCGCTGGTGGGGTTATCGTCGCTGGGTGTTCCCCGTCGCCGGCGCCCGTCAGGCTTCGGCGGGCCGCAGTCGTTCGGCGCGCAGCGCCAGCTCGATCCGCAGCCGCTGATCCGGATCGTCCAGCCGTTCGCCGAACAACTCCGTGAGCCGCCGCAGCCGGGCCCGCACCGTCTGCGGGTGAACGGCGAGCTGCCGGGCGATCTCGGGCGCGCTCCCCCGCGTCTGCACCTGCGTGAGCAGGGTCGCCGACAACTCGTCGTGCTGACGCGGCGCCAGCCCCGACAGCGGCTCCAGCGCCTCGACGGCCAGCCTGTCGAGCAGGAACTCGTCGGCGAGCAGCAGCAGCGTGGTGATGTGCTCCTCGCACCACAGCACCGGACCGACCGCGGTGATCATCCCCCGCTGGGCCAGTTCGGACGCGCGGCGCGCGATCCGGAACGATTCGGCGGCCTGCGCCGTCGGGACGGACACCCCGACCGTCGCCGACCAGCCGGAAGGCAGTTCCCGCAGGCCGCCGAGGTCGGCTTCCGGGCAGGCGACGAGCGCGCCGGGCGCGTCGGAGACGAGGTCCACGGGAATCGCCGACGGCAGCAGACCGGAGGGGAACGCGGGCGCGCCGGGCTCCGCGGTGAAGACGACCGCGGTGATCCGGTCCGGGATCCGCCAGCCGATCGCGACGGCGAGCGCGCCGGCGTCGGCCCGGGTGTACCCGGCACCGGCGGTCAGCAGCCGGAACAGCCGGGCCCGTTGCTCCGCGGGGCCCGTCGCCTCGGCCCGGGCGGCGTTGTACCCGTCGGTCAGAGCCATCGTCACCTCGACGACGTCGCCGAACAGGCACTCCGCCGCGCCGTAGAGAACGTCGCCCGGCAGCTGGAGCCGGCGGCCGGCCGAGGCGATCGACCGCCACAGCACCCGGCTCGAGACCCTGAACGCCGCCTGTGCGGCCTCCCTGCTGAGCCCTTGATGGAAGGCGATCCTGCCCTGCGCACGGAAATCCGCCAGCAGGTCGTTCTGCAGCAGTTCGGGAACGCCGATCCGATCGATGGCGCGTTCGATACCGCGCCTGGTCAGCTCGACGGCGGCGGCACGCGCATCGCTGTCGCTGAACACTTCGGCGCATTCACCGATCTCGGACGCCACGCCTTCGACGCAGTGCCGGGCGATCGCCGGGATTCGCGGGCGGACGGCGTCACCGAGTTCCCTCGGCAGGCGGGCCCACAACGCGCCGACGGGCTGCCAGCTCACGTGTGCGATCCCCCGTAGTGAAGTAGGCCGACGATTCCGGGCACCAATTCCCTTTCGTCCGCGCGCCACCGGCGCACTCGAATGCACGGAGCGTAGAACCGTCGCCACATCCGTGTCAAAAGCCGCCACATCGGCGACTTTCGTTGCCCATTCAACGTCACATTCGCGGTACACGCGCTCGGCCGATCCAGTAGAAACACTGCGGCACCCGTTCCCGTCGATCCGACGCGGTTGCGCAAAGGGATTCACGTTTCCCGTCCTCGGTTCGAAGAAAATCAAAGGTGGTCTCGGTGGTCCATTACCGCGGTTTCGACATGCTGGCGACGTTGCCACGTTCGCTCGGCGAAGAACTGCGTCCGTATACCGGGCACGCCGCGGCGGCCATGGTCAACCAGGTACAGCGGTCCGTCCCCGCGTATTCACAACCGCTGCGCGGCGTCTTCGGCCGCGTCCTGGTCGTCTCGTGCGATCGCGCGGTGCGGCATTACGTCGACTGCATCGGCGATCCGGACGTGCCCCACGACCGCTGGATCGACTTCTACCGCATGCGCGGGCGGATCGAGTTCACCGAGGGCCGGAGCCTGGAACCGTTGCACGACAGCGTGACGGTCGGCGCACGGGCGGCGTGGCGGGCGATGCGGCCCATCGTGCGCGGGCTCGGCGTCGGCCTCGACGTCATCGCGCTCGCGGCCGAGTCCGTCTTCGTCTACGTCGACGAACTGTGCGCCACGACGATCGAGGGCCACCAGGAGGCGGAGGCCAGTGCGGCGGGCGCGATCCCGCTCCGGCGCCGCCGTCTGCTCGAACTGATCGCGCAGGCGCCGGAAGGGTCCGCGTGCAGTATCGCCAGCCTGGCCGACGGCGCCGGCTGGCGGGTGCCGGGGACGGCCGCCATGGTCGCGCTCCAGCGCGCTCCCGGCGCGCCCGCCTTCCCCGGCCATCTGCTGGACGACACCGTGCTGGCGGACCTCGACACCGCCGAGCCGTACCTGCTCACCGCGGATCCCGACGCCGACCTCGCGCCACTGAAGGACGCGCTGGACGGCTGGCGCGCGGCGGTGTCCCCCGTCGTGCCGCTCGCCGACGCCCCGGCCGCGCTCCGCACCGCCCGCCGTGCCCTGCTGCTGAACAGCGAAGACGCGCCCGGCCCGGTCATCTGGTGCCGGGACCACCTCGCCACGCTGTGGTTGCTCGCCGAGGACTTCCTCGGCGCCGAACTCGCCAAACAGAGTCTCGACCCGTTCACCTCGCTGAGCGAGAAACAGCAGGAGCGGCTCAGCGAGACCCTGCTTGCCTGGCTGGAAACCCGCGGCGGGGCACCGGAGATCGCGCGACGGCTCGGCGTGCACCCGCAGACCGTGCGCAACCGTCTCCGGCAGTTGGAGGAGCTGTTCGGCGACCGGCTCAGGGACGCCGACGACCGGCTGAACATGCAGCTGGCACTGCGCGCCCAGCGGCTTATGCGCGCCCACCGCCGCGACGAAGCGCCGCCAGGGAACTGACACGCCGGACCCGCCGTTCCGGTGGCGGCACGGTGGGGAGCACCCAGCGGAGGCCGCGGCGGGCACGCTTCGCCCTCGGCTGATCGACGTGGAAGTCCGCTCGGCAGGCCATCGCTTTCTCTCCCCGTGGTGACGGGTGTTTACCGACGCTTTCCTGAATACCGGGACGGTGGGAAAATGTCGATGCGCGATTGCCCGGCGGTCCCGGTTTTGGCATCCGTCTCGGGGTCCGCCCCGGCATTCTTGTCACCCCGGTCGCAAATGCCGGACGTATCCCGCGACACGCTGACGGACCGGGCTTTCTTCACGTTATTTTGACGCCTGACAACCGAAAGGCGGGACATGGCCCTCGAAGCGCGCACACTGACCCTGCACGGGCGGGAAATCCGGCTGCGGGAATACCTTCCGTCCACAAAGGACGCCGCGGGCGAGCCGCTCGTACTGCTGCACGGGATCTCGGGCAGCGGAGAGACCTGGGCGCCGTTGCTCGACCATTTCGAGCGGACCGGGTTCGGGCGCCGCGTCCTCGTCCCCGACCTCCCCGGCCACGGCGATTCCGCCGCCCCTCGGGCCGATTACGGCCTCGGCGCGATGGCCAGCGTGGTCCGTGACGTCCTCGCGCTCACCCGGAACCGGCACGCGACCATCGTCGGGCATTCCCTCGGCGGCGGGATCGCGATGCAGTTCGCCTACCAGTTCCCGGAGATGTGCGCCCGGCTGGTGCTCGTGGGCAGTGCCGGACTCGGCCCGCAGGTGGCCCCGGTGCTGCGCGCGACGGCGCTGCCGGGCGCCAACGCGACACTCACCCTGGCGGTCAACCCGGTCACCGTCGCGATCGCGCGCGGGTTCGCCGCGGCCGGCCGCGCTCTCGGCGGGAAGCTTTCCGCCGAGACCCGCGAGCTGACCCGTCACCTTGCGTCACTGGCCGACCCTGGCAGGCGGCGGGCGTTCCTGTTCATCGCGCGCAGCCTGATCGACCTCCGCGGTCAGCGCGCGAGCGCGATCGACAAGCTCTACCTCGCCCGCGAAGTGCCCACTCTCGTCGTCTGGGGCGCGCACGATCCGCTCATCCCGGTCACGCACGGCCGTAAGACGGCCGAAGTGCTGCCGGACAGCCGCTTGACGGTGTTCGAAAATGCGAAACACTTTCCACATGTGGCCGACCCGGCCCGGTTCGGCGGCGAGCTCGAACGCTTCCTCACCGAGACCGCGCCCGCCCGGTTGACCCTGGACGAAGTCGTCGAGGTGCTCATCCGCGCCAGCGAGGCGGCGGAAGAGCTCGAAAACGCCCCGGAAAAGTTGTCATCCGGACGCCATCTCAGGCCTGCCTAAATGTCACTCACCGCCGGAATGGACCACCCGTTCGGGTGTAGTCCATCCAGGTGGCCGATCAAGGTCCCGCCAGCCGTTGACAGTCCTCTCGGCCGGATTTTATGTTGCGTGAGCCACAAAATCTGGATCGGCTTCACCGTTGAAGAGGCTGATTTTGTTGCTAACAAGGATAAAAACATGACCGACTTGGATACCGGGTTGTCGCGGAACGATCTGCGGACCGCACGGCCAGACCCCGACGTGCGTCACCCCGCCACCCCGCACCGCCAGCCACCGGGTCCGGTCCAACGACCGCGCGCCTTCACGCCGGCACCGAGAACCCCAGTGGAGAACCGACCTGTGCGCAGCACCGGTGCGAATGGACTGTGGGCGTCACTGCCCAGAGACCTGGGCGAGCGGTTCCGGCCGCGGGCCGACCCCTTGGCACGAGCCATCCTTCAGGAGGTGCAACGAGCCGTCCCCGAATACGCGCAGCCACTGGAAGGCGCGTTCGGACAGATCATCACGCAGGGTATCCGGCAGGCGATCCTGCACTGCCTCGATACCATCGGTCAGGGGACGACGGCGCTCGACAAATGGTCGGCGGTGTTCCGCAACCTCGGCAAGGTCGAGTTCAACGAAGGCCGTAGTCTCGATTGTCTCCAGACGGCCTACCGCGTCGGCGGTCGCGTCGCCTGGCGGCACGTTTCGGAATTCGGGCAGTCGATCGGAGCGGACGCCGATCTCCTGTGCACCGCGGCCGAAGCGATTTTCGCTTACGTGGACGAGATTTCCGCACTTTCGATCGAGGGCTACACGGCCGCGCAGGAACGGGCCGCGGGCACCAGGGCGAGACGCAGGCGAAGGCTGCTCGAACTGATGCTCTCCGATCCGCCGTCCTCACCGCAGTCGATCGCGTCCCACGCCGCCAACGCCCAGTGGGCGCTGCCCACCGAGATCACCGTCGTCGCACTGGAGCGGCGGCTCGGCCCACTGGACCCCGACAGCGCCGACCTCGACGCCGACGTCCTCGTCGATTTCGAGGGTCCCAAGCCCTGCCTGGTCACGGGCGACCCCGAAAAACACCTGAAGGATCTCGCCGAACGGCTCCCCGGCTGGCGCGCGGTGATCGGCCCTGCCGTGCGGCTCACCGAAGCGCCGCGCTCCCTGCTGTGGGCTCGCCGCACGCTGCGGCTGGTCCAGCGCGGGATCCTGCCGGACAACCCGGTCACGAGGTACAGCGATCACCTGTCCACCCTGTGGCTGCTCGCCGACGAGTTCCTGGTCCGTGAGCTGTGCACGCGCAGCCTCGCCCCGTTCGACGACCTCACACCCAAACAACGGGCGCGGCTCGGGGAGACGTTGCTGATCTGGCTCCAGTCCCGGGGCAGCGCTCCGGAGATCGCGAAGAAACTCAAGGTCCACCCGCAGACCGTCCGCTACCGCATGCACCAGCTCATCGATCTCTTCGGCGACCGGTTGAACAACGCCGACGACCGGCTCGACATGGAGATCGCGCTGCGCGCGGAGGCCTTGCTCGCCCAGGACTGACAGATCAGCGTTTCCCACTCACAACGAGGTGACGAGGTGACCCGACCGCAGGATGCCCGCAGCGGGGTCGAGGCGACGTACGGCCCGCTCCTCACGCCCGCTCGGCCGGGCGGGTCGAGCGGGCGCCCCGTCCAGCTCTGGGCGCTGCTGCCGAGAGAGCTGGCGACCGTGTTCCGGCCGGTGCTTGCCGACGTGGCCGGGGAAGTGGTCCGCGAGATCCAGCGGACCATCCCCGACTACGCGCGGCCACTGGACGGCGCTTTCGGGAAGGCGCTCAAGACCGGCGTCCAGATGGCGTTCCTGCAGTTCGTGGAGCGGATCGGGAACCCGGAGGCGCCGTCGGAAGACCGCCGGAGCGTGTTCCTGAGCCTGGGTGTCCAGGAGTTCCAGCAGGGCCGCAACGTCGACGTCCTCCAGGCGGCGTACCGCGTCGGCGCCAGGGTGACCTGGCGCCGCGTCGCCGAAGCCGGCCGCCGCGCGGGGGTGCCTTCCGCGACGCTGTGCCTGCTCGCGGAAGCCATCTTCGCCTATATCGACGAGCTGTCGGCGCTGTCCGTCGAGGGCCACGCGGAGGCGCGGGAAAAGGCCGCCGGCGCACTCGAACGCCGTCGGCACCGGCTGATGGAACTCCTGCTCGCCGAACCGCCGTCGCCGCCCGACGTCATCAAACACGCCGCCGACCTCGCCCGCTGGCAACTCCCCGAGCTGCTCGTCGCCGTCGCGCTGGAGCAGTCGCCGGACGAAACCCCGGCGATCGCGTCGACCGCGCTGGCCGACTTCGAGACCACCTCCCCCTGCCTGCTGCTCCCCGCGCCGGAACCGGACGATCGGGAGCGATTCGCCGAAGAACTGGCGGGCAGGCGCGCCGCGGTCGGCCCCGCCGTCCCACCCGCTTTCGCGGCGCGCTCCTTGCGAGCCGCGCGAGAAGCCCTGCGGCTCGTCGACTCCGGCGCGCTCCTCGACGAACCCGTGACGTGGTGCGTCGACCATCTTTCGCGCCTGTGGCTGCTCAAGGAACCGTTCCTGGCCGCGGAGCTGGTCCGGGAACGGCTCGGGCCGCTGACCGGATTGACCGGCAAGCAGCATTCGCGGCTGGCCGGGACGCTGCTGGCGTGGCTGGAGACCTGCGGGAACGTCCGTGAGGTGGCGGAACGGCTCGCGGTGCACCCGCAGACGGTGCGGTCCCGCGCTCAGGAACTCGAGACGCTGTTCGCCGACGGGCTGCGGGACCCTGAGCGGCGGTTCGAGATGATCCTGGCCCTGCGGGCGGCGCCCTCCTGAGGCTTTACGTTTGAAGGCCCCCTTCCCTCGGCTGAGCCGGGGGAAGGGGGCCTTCACGCAACGACAGCACCACGCAAGTAGGTGACTAATTGCGGAAGCGCTAAGCGGCGGCCAGAGCGGTCACCCGCCACCTACCGTCGGAGCGTTCGGCGGTGACGCTCAGCTGAGCCGCACCCGTACTGCGTTGCCCGTCCCCGCGCACGCCGGTCTGGTCCAGGAACACCAGCAGCGACGCCCGGTCGCCGTCGAGGACCTTGACCCCCGAGACAACCGGAGTCGAGGTCACGACCAGTTTCTGCTCCGCCGCCAGTCCCCTGACCTGCGCGAACAGTTGGTCGTACTGCCCAAGCGCCGGCCCGGTGAGGACCTCTTTCGCGGCTTGTTCACTCTTGGCGGGGTCGTCGTAGCGGTAGGAGAACACCGTGCCGAGCGCCTTGCCGATCTGGTCGCCGACCTCCGCGGTGGTGGCGACGTCGGTCAGCGCGGTGTTGTGCGCCAGTACCGCCGTGGTGTCCCGCGCTTCGATGGCGAACCACCCCGCGAGGCCCGCCATCACCAGCGCGACCGCGCCGAACACCAGCGGGAGACGGCGACGTCGCACCGGCTCGACGACCTCGTCGGCGGGCTCGGCGCCCGGATCGGCGGAGTCGGCCTCCACGACCTCGTCGGTGGCTTCGGGGGGAGCATCGAGAACCCGGGTGCTCCCGCCCATTTTCCCGGCCACCTTCACGGTGCGCCGCGCCGGTTTGACGGCTCGTTTCGTGGTCATCCCGTCCTCCGTCAGGGCTTTCCGGTGTCGGTCACCGGCACCTGGCCGAGCGACGTGACGCGCCACCCGTCCGGCGTGCGGTTCAGGCCGGCGCGGAACCGGTTGTGCTTGGTGACGGCTTCCCCGCCTTCGGGCCGGACTTCGAGTTCGACCGAGGCGATCACCTCGGCGGTCCCGCCGCCACTGTCCACTTCGGTCACCGCGGCGTCGACGACCCGGCCGGTGGTCACGGTCTTCGCCTGGTTGATCCGGCCGAGTCCGCCTTCCCTGTCCCGCGCCAGCTCTTCGTGCAGCGCGCCGCCGGACAGGTTCAGCCAATTCTGGTAGCCCTGCTCCGCCTGCCGGTAGTCCAAAGTGGTCAGTGCGGTGACCGCCTGCCTGCCCACCTGCAAGGCCTCCTCGCGGACCGTGGCCCGTGCGACGCCGTCGTCCCGGCTCGCGTCCCACCAGGAGTGGCCGAACCAGGCCGCCAGCGCCGTCGCGACCGCTGCGAGGAGTGCGGCGATTCGAGTCATGGCCTTCACCTTCCCGGCACGTTCTGCGAACCGCGCACGTTCGTCGGGTTGCCCTTGGGCAAGGCACAGCGCGCCGCGGTGTTCAACGGGCGCGGCGACGTGTCGAGTCCGTCGCGGTAGCCGGTTCCGTAACCGGTGACACACGGCGGCGGATCGAAGAACGTCAGCGAGAGGCCGACGCGCGCGCCGTCCGGCCCCATGATCGCGTGCCCGGCGGCGACCGCTTTCGGCGCGGTGACCAGCAGTTGCTCGAGGCCGTCCTGTCGCGTTTCCAGTACGTCCGCGGTGGTCAGCAGGTTCGCCAGCAGGATGCCGAGGCTCGGCCCGGTCTCCCGCAGGAGCGTACTGACCTCGTTCGCGGCCGCCGGGACGGCCGGGATCAGCCGGCGCAGATCGCCGTCGGAGCTCTTCAGCGTCGCGGCGAGCAGTTTCGCGTTGGCGCCGAACGAGCGGATCGCGTCCGCCTGCGACATCTGTGTGTCGAGCACGGTCTGCGCGTCGGTCACGAACCTGGTCAGCGGCCCGACGTGCGCGCTCGCTTCCCGCACGAACTCGATGCCCCGCCCGACGAGCTGGTCCAGTGCCGGGCCCGCGTCGGACGTCGCGTTGTACAGCTCGTCGACCACGGTCCGCAGGGCCGGTTTCGGCACCGAGTTGGCGAAAGAGTCCACACTGGACAGCACGACGTCCACCGGCAGCGGGATCTTCGTATCCGCCTCGCTGATCACCGAACCGTCCTGCAGCATCGCGCCGTCGCCACGCCGAGGCCGCAAGTCGACGTACTGCTCCCCGACGGCGGACCGGTTCGCGACGACGGCTTCGGTGTCCGCCGGCACTTCCGGGGCGCCCGGATCGATTTCCAGATCGACCTCCATCCCGGAGGCGGTCAGCCGCAGTTCGCCGACCCGGCCGATCGGCACGCCCCGATAGGTGACCTCGGCGTTGCCGAAGATCCCGCCGCCGGTGGCGAGCCGCACCTTGACGGTGTACCCGCGGTCCAGCACCAGTTTGTCCAGCCCCGCGTACGTCGCGCCGACATACGCGACACCGAGGACCGCGATGACCACGAAGACCACCAGCTGGGCGCGGACGAATCTGGTCAGCATCAGCGGCCACCACTGTTCTTGAAGGTCAGGAAGGTGTTCAGGTAGTCACCGCGGATGGCCTCGAGCGCGGCGTCGGGGAACGGGAAGGTGAAGATCATCTCCATCGCCTTCGGCAGCTTGTCCCCCGAGTCGGCCAGTTTCCGCAGCAGCGGTTCGAGTGCCTTCAGATCCGCGACGAGGTCGTCCTTGCTGCGGTTCACCGTCTCGACCGCGACCGAAGTGAGCCCGTCCAGCGATTTCAGCATCCCGACCAGCGCCTGACGCTGCTGGTTCAGCACCTCGATCCCGGGCGTGAGCCCGTTCAGGGTCGCCTTGATCTCCTCGGTGTTCGCGTTCAGTGTCACCGCGAGTTTGTTGACGCTTTCGATGGCGCGAGTGATCTCGGCCTTGTGTTCGTCGAGCCCGCGCACGAACTTGTCCAAATTGGACAGGAGGCTGCGGGCCGCGCTTTCCTTGCCGCCGAGCGCGTCGTTGAGTTCGCGGGTGATGTTCTGCACCTGCGCGACGCCTCCACCATTGAGCAGCAGGGAAAGCGCGCCGAAGACCTCCTCGATCTCCGGGGTCAGCGACGAACGCGCCAGCGGGATCACGGCGCCGTCGGCCAACCGCCCGCTCGGGGTGCCGTCGTCCGGCGGTGCGAGCTCGACGAACTTCTCGCCGAGGATGCTCGCCTGCCGCAGCCGGGCGACGGCGTTGGCAGGCAGGTTCACGTCTCCGTTGAGCAGCAACCCGACGATCGCGCTGCGGCCGTCCGGCGCCAGTTCGACGGTCCGCACCTGGCCGACCGGGACGTCGTTGATCTTCACCCCGGACTGCGGCACGAGATCCAGGACGTTGCTGAAGCTGGCCGTGACGTGGATCGGCCGCTCGCCCAGCGCGGCACCGCCCGGCAGCGGGATGTCGTAGACGTCGACACCGCCGCTGCACCCGGTGGCGGCCAGGACAACGATCAGGACGGCAGCGAGCCGGGTTTTCATTTCGCCCCCGAGAATTCGGTGAGGTTCCCTCGGCCGTCCAGTGTTCCGGCGCCCTGGTTGTACGCACCGAGGACGTTCGCCAGCGCGTTCGGCGCCGCGTCGAGCGCCTCGCTCAGCGAGGCCTTCTGCTGGCTGAGCACCTTGGTGATCTCGGCGAGTTTGTCCACATCGGACTTCACCTTCCCGCGGTTGTCCTTGATGAAGCCCTGCACGACGCCGAGCGCCTCGGTGAGTTCGGTCATCGCGCCGGAGAACTGGTCCCGCTGATCGGCCAGGATCTTGCTGATCGAGGAGATCTGCTGGATCGCCTGCTTCACCTGGCCGTCGTTCGAAGCGAGCATCGCGGTGAACTTGCTGATGTTGTCGACGGTGGTGAACAGGTCGTCCTTCGAATCGCTCGCCGTACGGGCGAATTCGCCGAGGTTCTTGATCGCCTCACCGAGTTTGCCGCCGTTGCCGTCGAGGTACGCCGCGGCCTTCGTCAGGACGTCGCTGACCGCGCCGTCCCGGTTGGCGCCCTTCGGCCCCAGCGCGGTCATCAGCTGGTTGAGGCTGCCCAGGAGTTCGTCGACCTCGACCGGGGTCACGGTGCGCTCCGGCGGGATCCGGGCGTCGCCGCCCAGTTCCGGTCCGCCCACGTACACCGGCGTGAGCTGCACGTACCGGTCGGCGACCAGACTCGGCGTGATCACGACGGCGCCGACGTCGGCGGGCAGTTTGACGTCCGGCCGGACCGTCATGGTCACCTCGACGTTCGTACCCCGCGGCTCGACCTTGGTCACCGAACCGATCGGGACCCCGAGCACGCGCACCTCGGTGTTCGGGTACACCCCGACGGTCGCGGTGAAGAACCCGGTCACGACGCGGTCGGCCTGCCGGGTCAGCAGCGGCCACGCCGCCGTGACGAGCAGTCCCACGACGACGGCGAGCGCGAGCCGCCGCACCCAGGACCGTCGCCGGGCCTGTCCGCCGAGATCGGCCAGCGTGAAGTGGCGCCCCATCAGCGTCCCCCCTTCCTTGACGGCATGCAGCTGCCCGGTGTGCCACCGGTCGGGACGAGCCCGCAGATGTAGGTGTCGATCCAGCGGCCATTGCCGACCGCGTTGCCGAGCAACCGGTAGAAGGGGCCGGCCAGCCGCAGGCTCTCGGTGAGCTTGTCCTGGTTGCGTTGCAGCACGGTGGCCACGCGATCGAGCTGGTCCAGCGCGGGGCCGAGCGTCTTCTGGTTGTCCGCCACCAGCCCCTTGAGCTGTACCGACAGGTTCTTCACGCCGCTGAACAGTTTCGCGATGGCGTCCTTGCGCGCGTTCAGCTCCGTGAGCAGCGTGTTGCCGTCGCGGATCAGCGCCTCGATCTGCTGTGACCGCTCGCCGAGGGTCTGGGACACCTTGTTCGTATTCTGGAACAGCTTCACCAGCTCCTCGTCGCGCGACGCGAGCGTCTTGGACAGCGCGGTGATGCCGTCGAAGGCCGTCCGGACCTCCTGCGGTGTGGAGGCGCCGAGCGTTTCCGACATCGTCCCGAACGCCTTCGCCAGCTGATCGGTGTCGATCGCGCCGACCGTGTTGGCGAGGTCGTTGAACACCGTGGTGACGTCGTAGGGCGAACTGGTGCGCTGCACCGGGATCGGCTCGTCCGGATCGAGTTCCCCGTTGCCGACCGGGTCTAGGACCAGGTTCTTCTGCCCCAGCAACGTCTTGATCTTGATCGCGGCGGTGGTGCGGTTGCCGATCCAGGTGTCCTTGACCCGGAACAGGACCTTGACGCGACCGCCGTCCAGCAGGACGTCGGACACCTCGCCGACCTTCACCCCGGCGACCCGGACCTCGTCGTTGCGTTTGAGCCCGGCGGCTTCGGTGAATTCGGCCGCGTACGTGGTGCCGCCGCCGACCAGCGGGAGGTCGTCGGAGAAGAAGACGGCCGAGCCCGCCGCGGCCATCAGCGCCGCCGTGACGGTGCCGACGACGATCGGGTTACGGCCGCGGAAGGGTTTGATCCTCGGCGCTTTCACCGGCACCGTCCCTGGGTCGACGGGATACCGACCGGTGGGCCGCCCGGGGCGGGTGGCGCGTCCGATTTGACCGAGCACAGGTAGAAGTTGAACCACGAGCCGTACGAGACCATCGCGCCGATGCGGTCCAGCTTCTTCGGCAGATTCGTCAGGAACTGCTCGAACACGGGGGTGTTGTCGGCGAGGTTCTTCGACAGGTCCCCGAGCGTGTCGATGCTGGCCTTCAGCGGCGCGCGGCCGTCCTGGAGCAGGCCCGCGGTGGCGGTGGTGAGCTCGCCGAGCCCGCCGATCGCCTGTCCGATCGGTTTCGCGTCACCGGCGAGCCCGGAGACCAGCTGCGCGGTGACATCGACGAGTTTGTCGAATTGATCGCCTTGGGAGTTCAGCGTGTCGAGCACCGTGTTGAGGTTCCCGACCACCTGGCCGATCAGCTCGTCCTTGCCCGCCAAGGTGCTCGTGAGCGAGGCGGTGTGTTCGAGCAGGCTGTCGACGGTGCTCCCCTCGCCCTGCAGCACCTGGACGATCTCGAACGACAGCTGGTTGACGTCGTTCGGCGACAGCGCCTGGAACAGCGGTTTGAACCCGTTGAACAACGCGGTGAGGTCCAATGCCGGATGTGTCCGTTCCGGCGGGATCAGCGCGCCCTCGTCCAGTGCCGCCGGTCCGTCCTGGCCGGGATCGATCGAGAGATACCGCTGGCCGACGAGGTTGCGATACCTGATGGTGACCGTGGCACCCGACGTGAGCCGTCGCTTGTTCTCGATCGAGAACCGCACGTCCGCCAGCCGCCGTTCGACCACCCCGACCGAATCCACCTGCCCGATGCGGACACCGGACATGCGGACCTCGTCGCCGGGGTTGACCGACGTGGCGTCGGTGAATCTGGCGGTGTAACCGACCGTCGTGCCGACTCCGGAGTTGGCGATGGTGATGGCCAGGATCCCGGTCGCCACCACGGTGATCACGAAGAAGATCAGGCCTTTGATCGCAGGCCCCGCGACACCCCTCATCGGACGGTCACCTCCGTACCGCGCAAGGCCGGGCCCACGAGCACGCTGCTCCAATCCGGGACCTCGGCCGGCTTCATCCCGAGCGACGGCGCCAGCAGCTCGGCGACCAGCCCCCGCTCCCCCTTCGAATTGGCCGGGCCGAGGTCCCCATCGGCGGCGAACGCCACCGCCGCCGAAGTCCCGCCGCCGCCGTAGCACCGCGGGCCGCCCTTCTGGTCGAACCGCGGATCGTCCCGGCCGGGCACGTATTTGTCGCGCGGGTCGTGGACGGACAGCGTCACGTGCAGACCCGGCTCGCCGGTGCCCTTGCCCAAGGCCTTCTCCATCACCGGTTTGAGCCGGTTCACCGCGTCGAACAGGCAGGGGAACTCGGGTGAGTAACGGGAAAGCAGCTCCAGGGTCGGCCTGCTCTTCACGCTGACGCCGATGATGTTGTCCTTGTTCTGCACCAGGAACTTGTTCATGTCGCCGCTGGCGGCGGTGACGCTGCTGTACAGCTTGTCCAGGTCCGCACGAGTGTCCACAATGGTCTTCGCCGTCGTCGAGAGATCAGAAAGGGCCTTGAGGATGTCCGGCGCCGCCCCGGTGTACAGGTCCGCCACGTCGGCGAGGCCGCTGATGTCGGCCTTGAACCGCGGCATCAGCGGGTTCACCTGGCCGAGCAGGTCGTTGAGCTGGACAATGCTGTCCCCCAAGGATTTCCCGCGATTGTCGAGGGCGAGCGAGATCGCGCCGAGTGAACTGTTCAGCTTCTGTGGCTGCACCGCCCGCAGCAGCGGCAGCAGATCGCCGAGAACGCGTTCCAGTTCGATCGCGTTGGAAGACCGGTCCTGGCCGATGACATCGCCATCTTGCAGCGAGCCTCCTTCCGGCCGGTCCGGGAGCACGAGATTGACGTAACGCTCACCGAAGACCGTCTTCGGCAGCAACCGGGCCGAGACGTTGCGCGGCAGCTGATCGATCTTCGCCGGGTCGATCGCGAGGTCGATCTCCGCGCCGTCCGCGCTGCCCCGTACCGCCCTGACCTCGCCGAACGGGACCCCTCGGACCTTGACCTCGGCGGGCGGGGCCAGCTGGTTGCCGACCCGGTCGGTCTTGAGCGTGACCAGTTCCGCACGGTCGAAGTCCTTGTTGAAGATCGCCACGGAGAGCCAGCCGAGCAGCACCAGGATGACGAGGAAGATCACCCCTGCCGCCTGCGTCCGTGCCCGCGCGCTCATCCCGAGACCTTCACCGTCGTGGTGGCGCCCCAGATCGCCAGGCTGAGGAACAGGTCGAGCACGCTGATCAGCACGATCGACGTCCGCACCGCGCGGCCGACCGCGACCCCGACACCCGCCGGGCCGCCCGCGGCGCGATAGCCGTAGAAGCAGTGCGTGAGGATGACGCCGACGCTGAACACGAGGACCTTGACGAACGACCACAGGACGTCTTCAGGCGGTAGGAACAGGGAGAAGTAGTGGTCGTAGGTTCCGCCGGACTGTCCGAAGAAGACGACCGTGGTCACCCGCGAACCGAGGTACGAGATCAGCAGGCCGATCACGTAGAGCGGGATGATCGCGATGAACCCGGCCACGATCCGGGTGGTGACGAGGTACGGCATGCTGCGCACGGCCATCACTTCGAGCGCGTCGATCTCCTCGGAGATCCGCATGGCGCCCAGCTGCGCGGTGAACCCGGCGCCGACCGTCGCGGACAACGCGAGCCCCGCCGAGAGCGGTGCGATCTCGCGCGTGTTGAAGTACGCGGTGAGGAAGCCGGTCATCGCGGAGATGTTGATCTGGTTCAGCGCGCTGAAACCCTGCAGCCCCACCGTGATCCCGGTGAACACGCACAGGCCGACCATCACGCCGACGGTGCCGCCGATCACCGCCAGCGCCCCGCTGCCGAAGGTCACCTCGGCGAGCAGGCGCACCACTTCGCGGAAGTAGCGGGTGACGGCCATCGGGATCGCCGCGAGTGCGCGGATGTAGAACAGCAACTGGTCGCCCAGCTCGAAAAGACTGTTACCGGGGCGTTTCAACGCTTCCTTGGCCCGTTCGGGGACGCTGGTCACGGGATCAGGTTCCCTTCGCCGGGACGAGCTGCAGGTACAGCGCGGTCAGGATGGTGTTGACGAAGAACAGGAGCAGGAACGTGATCACCACCGACTGGTTGACGACGTCACCGACGCCTTTGGGGCCGCCCCTGGGGTTCAGCCCCCGGTAGGCCGCGACGACGCCGGCGAGGAAACCGAAGATGAACGCCTTGATCGAGCTGACCACGAGGTCGGGCAGCTGGGCGAGCGCGTTGAAGCTCGCGAGGTACGCGCCCGGGGTGCCGCCCTGCACGATGACGTTGAAGAAGTAGCCGCCGAGCACGCCGACGACGCTGACCAAACCGTTCAGTAGCACCGAAACGCCGATGGCCGCCTGCACACGGGGCACGATCAGCCGATGGATCGGCGAGACGCCGAGCACCTCCATCGCGTCGATCTCCTCGCGGATGGAGCGGGCGCCGAGGTCCGCGCAGATCGCCGAACCACCCGCGCCCGCGATGATCAGCGTGGTCACGATCGGGCTGGCCTGCTGCACCACGGCGAGGACACTCGCGGCGCCGTTGAACTGCTGCGCGCCGATCTGGCTCGTGAGCGAACCGAGTTGCAGCGAGATCACCGCGCCGAACGGGATCGACACGAGGATCGCCGGCGTGATCGACACACTCGCGATGAACCAGAACTGCTGGATGAACTCCCGAACCTGCACCGGGCGGCGGAACATCGCGAGGACGACGTCGATCCCCATGGCGCACATGCGGCCGAATTCACGCAGCCCCGCGGCGGCCTTCTCCGGCGCGCGGGCGAGCAGGGTGACTGGATTGGCCATCGTCAGGCTCCGCATCCGTTGGGGGGCGGGCCCGAGCCGACGCACCGCAGCACGAGGTTGGTGACCAGGGTGTTGCCGGGGCCGGAGACCAGGCCGGTGAGCAACGGGCTCAGGTCTTCACGCACGCCGCACCCGCTGAACCCGGGCGTCGCGAAGGTGCTGGTGACCTTCACCGGCGAGGCGGGGAACGCGAGCGGCACCAGGGCCTTGATGTTCACCACCACCGACTGCGCGGTCCGGCAGTTCGGGCCGACGTCGAGGACCTTGCCGTCCACTTTGACGTTCGAGAGCTTGATGAACACCTTGTTGGTGACGTCGGTGTGCGCGCAGATGTTGGTGCCGACCTCCTTGCAGTCGCCAGTGGCGCCGGTGTCCACATCGACGACGCCGGTCGCGTCGCCGTCCGGGATGAGTTCGACGGTGCCGGTGGCGGGCATGAACCGGAAGGAGATGAAGTAGCTCGACGTCGACGGGATGGCGAGCTTGCCGGTGATCGGCGAGGTGTCGCTGAAGCCGAGGATCGAGCCGTCGAACCGGCCCTGCGGGAACGTGATGTCCGAGCCGAGTTTCGCGATGCGGCTCGTGGTGGGCTGCTTCTCGTCGCCGACGTAGAAGCCGAACTTCAACCCGGCCTGCGCGGCGGCGGGCGGCTTTTCGGGTTCGGCCTGCCGGCTCCGCGCGGGCTCCGCGGAGGCGGAAGCCAAGGAAAGCGCCCCCAGCCCCAGCACCACCGGGAGCAGGAAGGCGCGCGGGACGCGCCCGGTCATCACTGACATTCGGGCTTCCTCACTTCGACTTTCTCCGGCCGAACGGCCAACTCGTGCAGCACGCTACTGGCGGAAGATCAGGGACACAAGTAATGCGGGAATGGACGGGCGGAATCGCGGAAATGTTGTAATGGGCGTAACTGTTTCGAGTGACTTCTCGTGAGTGGCAATGACGGTTCTAACCGTCATTGCCACTCACGAGACCGAACCTACTTCTTGAGGGTGATCTCCAGGCTGTTCCCGTCGCCGGAGGCCATCGCGCTGATCATCGGCGTCAGCGGGCCACAACCGCGGAACTGCGGCAGCTTGTATTCAGCGGTCAGCTTTCCGCCCTTCAACGGGTTGAAGCCGTGCGACGAAACCAGCGGGATGTCGGCGGGCCGGGCGGTCTTGCAGGTCGAACTCGCCATGATCGGGAACCCGAACAGCCGCACCGTGAGCAGCTTGACGTCGGCCTTCGCGTCGGCCTTCACCGCGCCGGCGTCGACGGTGCCCGTCACGTCGCCGACCTGGTCGACCTTCACCGTCGCCGAGGCAGGGAAGAAGCCGAGGAAACGGAACTGCACGTTCGACGGCGGCAGCGACAACCGCCCGGTGAACCTGCCCGACTGCGCGTTCAGTTTCGCGCTGAACTCACCGGGGCCGAGCGGGAGTCTCGCGTTCAGGCCGGCGATCGTGGTCTTGCCCTTGACGCCGTAGGTGATCTGGGTGTCGCCTGGCGGCTGCGTCGTCGTGGTTGTCGTGGTGGGCGCGGTGGTCGGGCTCGTCGGTGTCGGCTCCGTGGCGGGAGTCGGCTGGGTACTCGACGTCGGGGTGGGCTCGGTCGTGGAAGTCGGCTCCGTGGTGGGTGTCGGTTGCGTGGTCGACGTCGGCTCCGTGGTCGGGCTCGTCGGCTGGGTCGTGGTCGGAGTGGGTTCTGTCGTCGGCGTCGGCTGGGTGGTGGGAGTCGGCTCCGTGGTCGGAGTGGGGTCCGTGGTGGGAGTCGGCTGTGTCGTGGGGGTCGGTTGCGTGGTCGGCGTCGGCTGAGTGGTGGGGGTCGGCTGAGTCGTCGGCGTCGGCTGAGTCGTGGTCGGGGTCGGCTCCGTGGTCGGGGTCGGCTCCGTCGTGGGAGTCGTCGGCGTCGGCTGGGTGGTGGGCGTCGTCGGGGTGGTCGGCGTCGTAGTGCCACCGTCGGCGGGCTTGATCTCGAACGTCCCCAGCTGCTGGTTCTGTCCCGGCTGGACGACACAGTCCGAGGTGAAGGTGCCGAGGTCGGTCGGCTGTCCCTGCGCGTTCTTCGGCGTCATGGTGGTGCTGAAGTTCCCGACCGTCACGAAAGCCGTGCCCGGGCTGGGGAAGGTGACCGCGGGCGCCTTGCCGCTCGTCTTGACGTGGAATTCGCCCGATTCCGGCACCGGCGTGACCGGGATGACCAGCGGCAGGCCGAGGTTCAGCGTCTTGTCGACCGGATACTTCAGTACCGCGGCGGCCTTCGCGCTGCCTTCGACGGTGGTGGCGCCCACGAGCACGAGTCCCGCTGTCGCGTCCGCCGGGACGGTGACGTCGACGTCGAACGTGATCGGTGTGGAGGTCTTCCCGGCCACTGCGTCGTCCGGCAGGACGGTGTCGACCTTCACGACCAGGGTCTGGTCGCCGATCAACGGGAACGGGCAGGTGTAGTTCAGCGTCAGCGACGCGGGCGCCGCCTCACTCAAGCCGGAACCGACGACAGCCAGGGTGGCCGCGACGGCGGCCACCGTACCGGCGGCCAAGGCTTGCACGGATCTTTTCGACTTCAGTGGGAACTTCACAACGGTCACTCCCGGGAATCGGAGAATTGCGTGATCCGCCGAAACGGCGCGGACACGAAATCGACAAATTACCTGCGCCCAGCCGCACCGGCAAGGACACCGAATCCGTCGCTTTTTCTTTGTCATACGCATGCGGTCGGCCGTTTGATTCACTGGCATCGGCATCCTCGCGAAATCGTTTTTGTCACTTCCGTCAACAGCCGCGAGCGAGGAACTGTCACGCGCACCCGGAGTCCGCTCGCGTTCATTGCGGCCGCGTCGGAACAGCCGCTACGTTCGGCGAATGGAGCAGGCTGCCATCGAGGTGACCGGCCTCGCCAAGCACTACGGTGAAGTGACGGCCCTCGCCGGCATCAGCCTTCGTGTCGGCCGCGGCACCGTGCTCGCGGTGCTCGGCCACAACGGCGCGGGCAAGACGACGCTGATCGACATCCTCAGCACCCGGGTCAAGCCGAGCGGCGGCAGCGCCAAGGTCTGCGGTTTCGACGTCGTGCGCGCCGGGCACCACGTCCGGCGGCGGATCGGGGTCACCGGCCAGTTCGCGGCGGTCGACGACGCGCTCTCCGGCCGCGGCAACCTCGAACTCGTCGCCAGGCTGCTGGGCGCGAACCGGCGCCAGGCCAGGGCCCGCGCGGCCGAACTGCTCGCCATGTTCGGCCTCGACGACGCCGCGGACCGTCCGGCTCGGACGTACTCCGGCGGAATGCGGCGACGGCTCGATCTCGCCGCGGGGCTCGTCGGCTCCCCCGAAGTCCTCTTCCTCGACGAACCGACGACCGGCCTCGATCCGCTCAGCCGGGCGGGGCTCTGGGACGGCGTCGAACGACTCGCCGCACGCGGCACCACCGTCGTGCTCACCACGCAGTACCTCGAGGAGGCGGACAGGCTGGCGGATCACGTCATCGTGCTGGGGCTGGGGCACGTCACGGTTTCCGGCCGGCCGTCGGAACTGAAGGCCCGGCTCGGGGAACGGACCGCGACCTTGACCTTCGGCACCGACCTCGCCGCCCGCCGTGCGCTGGCCGCACTGCACCGGCTCGGCATGGGCTGCACGACGTCAGCCTCCGGGCTGGTGGTCGGCGTCGCGCTTTCCGGGCCCGCCGACATCACCGTGCTGGTCCGCGCGCTCGACGCGGCGGGCGCGCCGATGAAGGACCTCACCGTCGCCGAGCCGACACTCGACGACGTCTACCTTTCCCTGCACCGGAATCCGGCGGTCACGACATGACCGAGGCACGCCACCGCGCGCCGTCGCCGTCGGCGCTGACCGATCCGGCGGCCTGGCCGCCGAGCACCTTCGCCACCCAGGTCCGGGTGCTCGCCGCCCGGTCGCTGAAGACCGCGTTCGGCGACCGGCGGCTGGTGTTCTTCGGTCTGCTGCAGCCGATCGTGCTGCTCCTGCTGTTCAGCCAGGTCTTCAACGGGGTCAGCACACTGCCCGGGGTCGCGGCCTATCAGGGCTACGTGAACTTCCTCGTCCCGGCGACGCTGGTGAACATCGCGATGACCACGGCGATGAGTTCCGGCGCCGGCCTGCTCGCGGAGATCTACAGTGGATTCACCGGACGGCTCCGCTGCATGCCCATCAGCCTTTCCGCCGTCCTGGTGGCGCGCACCATCTCCGACTCCGCCAGACTCGGCGTGCAACTGCTGGTGACCGCACTCGCCAGCGTGGTGCTGCTGGGTTTCCGGCCGACCGGCGGCGTTTTCGGTGTCACCGCGGCACTTCTGCTCACGCTCGTCGTCGGCTGGTGCCTGAGCTGGATCTTCGTCGCCATCACGACCTGGCTGCGCAAGGCCGAAACCCTGCAGATGGCGTCCTTCGTGGTCATGTTCCCGCTGATGTTCTCCTCCAGCGCGTACATGCCGCTCGAGACGATGCCGACCTGGTTGCGGGTGGCCTCGGCGCTCAACCCGCTGACCTACGCGATCGACGCGACAAGAGCGCTCGCGCTTGGCCGCCCTTCGGGCTGGTCGATCCCCGTCTCGCTCGCCATCGCCGCCGTGGCGGCGCTGGCGGGCGGGTGGATCGCGGCGAGGACGTTCCGCACACCGCGGGACGTCACCCCGATGGCCTGAGGCCGAACCCGGAACTCGCGTGATTGAAGGCGTAACACGCGTGATTGAAGCCGTATCTCGCGTGTTACGCCTTCAATCACGCGAGATACGGCTCCAAGCACGCGAGTTACGCTCAGCGCGGCAGGGACTCCAGGTGGTCCGCCGCCGCTACGACTCCCCCGGCCGCCGCGAACGAGGCCCGCACTCGCGCGGCCGCGGCGGCGTAGGCGGGCTCCGTCAGCACTTCGGTGACCGTGCGGCGGATGTCGGGTGCCTTCACGCGGTCGAAGCGCAGCCGCAACCCGGCACCGGCGGCCTCGACCTGCTGAGCGAGCATCGACTGGTCGTCCCGGATCGGCGCGATCACCAGCGGCAGCCCGGAAGCGAGGGTCTCGCTGACGGTGTTGTGCCCGCCGTGGCAGATCACCGCCGCCGCCTTCCGCACCAGCTCCGGCTGCGGAATCCGTTTGGCCAAAAGCACATCGTCGCTGATCAGCTCACCGGTGGGATCGACGACCAGACCTTGGACGTCCGGCATCCCGGCGAGGGCGTCGACGCATTCGGACAGGAAGCGGCGGCCGAGGGCGGCGTTGGCGGTGCCGAGGGTCGCGAGGACGAGCGGACGGCCGTCGAGCAGGTCCCACGAGAACCCCAGCGGGGGCGCGGGGGCCAGCGCGGGGCCGACGAACCGGACCGCGCCCGCGTCGGCGATCGGCCCCGTCAGGGACACGGTCGTGAAGGCCAGGACGAGATCCGGGGAGAAGCGCAGGTCGCCGCAGGACACCTTGTGCCGCTCGCGAAGACCGTCCTGCAGGCCGTCGACCCAAGCGGCGATCTTCGGCATGGCGCCCAGCGGATCGCCGAGTTCGGTCGACGTCGACGCCGACGTCGCCCACGGCAGACCGCGGCGGCTCGCGACGAGGGCACCCGCGAAGGCCTGCTGATCGGCGATCACGACGTCGGGACGGAAGTCGTCGACCGCCTTCTCGACCCCGGGCACCATCGCGTCCGCGAGCGGAACAAGATACTGCTCCCACAGGAACTTCAACGCCGCGAACCCGCGCAGGCCTTCGGGACGGCGCTCCACCGCGAACTCCAGCGCGTCGCCCGCCGCGTACACCCGGCCCGCGCGCGTCAGCTCGGACGTCGTGGGTTCCGGGCCGCACCAGGCGACGTCGTGGCCGCGCCCCACCAGTTCGGTGGCCACCGCGCGCAACGGCGCCACATGCCCGGTGAGCGGCGGGACGACCAGCAGGAACCGGCTCATCCGCGTGGCCTCCCGTGCCGGGAGATCCAGTTCAGCAGCAGCTCCCGGACTTCCCGGTGCTGCTCGACGAGCACCGAATGCCCTTGGCCTTCGAACACGTGCAACTCCCCGCGGGGCAACAAGGACGTCAGCGCGGTGAGGTCGTCGGCCTGATAGCCGTGACTGCCCAGAATGGACAGTACGGGGCAGTCGATCCCGGCCACCTGGTCCATGGTCAGCAACGGGCCGAGCGGGACCTCCTCGGCCATCGACGTCGCCATGATCCGCTCTGCCGCCATTCGCGCGAGCCGCCGGTGATGGGCGCTGTAGTTGGCCTCGATCCAGTCGAAGCTCTCCTCGACCTTCAAGAACCGCACGGTGTGCTCGAGGATCTGCGCCATCTTGTCGGCCCACAGTTCGGTGGCGGGCTCCGATTCGATGCACACGATGCTGCGCACACGGTCCGGTTTCGCCACGGCGTAGCTGTAGGCGAGGGTGCCGCCGAAACTGTTGCCGACCAGGTGGACCGGCCGGTCGAGATCGAGCTGGTCCAGCAGGTCGTCGAGGTCGGCGATGAAGTCCGCGATCGTGTACCCGCGCTCGGGGCGTTCGGTCTTGCCGTGCCCGCGCAGGTCGTAGCTGATCACGTCCACGCCGGCGGCGGCGACCGGCGGGGCCAGCGTGAGGTAGAAGCTCGCGAGGCTGTCGGTGCCCATGCCGTGCAGGAACACCACGGTCTCCGTACCCCCGCCGGGCACGAGCTGCACGTTCGTGCGCAGCCCGTTGACGGTCATCGTCGGCACCGCTTCAGCCCCGTTCGCCGAGGCGGGCGGCGACGTAGTCCGCGATGTCGCCGACGCGGAGTCCGATCACGTCGTCCAGGTCCTTCTCGGCCAGGAACTCCGCGAGGTTCACGTCCGCGCCGAAGAACTCGGCGAGGATGCTCGCGAAGGTGACCAGGTCGATGCTCTCCAGCTGGAGATCCTCGTGGAAGGTGGTCTGCGGGGTGATCTCGATGCCGAGGACGTCGGTGTCCCCGACCAGTTCCCTCAGCAACTCGGCCACGGTCCCGAAGACCGACGCCGGGCTCTGCTGTTCGATCGTCATGCTCTGCTCCTTGCTCTTACCCGCGGTTCCAGGCCACCACGTGCCCGGGGATTCCGGCGAATTCCGCCCCGATACCGATCTCCTCGGCGAGCCCGGCAGGCTCACCTTCCGCCCGGATCGCGATCCGGGGTGGCGTCGCGGCCGGCTCGCGGACGAGGGCGACCGCGACCTCTCCTGCCGACGCGACGGCCACCGCCAGCGGCGGCACCGTCCGGCCGTGGAGGCCGGTCACCCTGGTCCCGTCGGCGCTCACGCGGAGCTCCGCCGGGTACACGCCGTCCCAGCCGAGTTTCGCGCGGACGGCGTCCTTGATCGCGATCCGTTCCAGCAGCCAGCCGCGCTGCCGCCGGGGCGCGCAGGCGGCGAACTCGGCGCGTTCCTCCGCGCCGAGGTAGACGCCGGCGTAGATGTCGCGCGCGGCGGGGCTCGGCCAGCGGTCGGTGACCAGGGTCCAGCCGCCGTGGTGATCCTCGGAAAGCCGGTGCCGGTCCGGGAAGGCGTAGACCCGGTGTGCGGGCCGGTCGCACGGGAACCGGATGTCCCGCCACTGTTCGATCCTGGCCAGCACGGCACCGTCGCGCACGAGTTCGGCGTCCATCTCCAGCACGTCCGGCCGCGGCAGCCGGACCCGGACCACGCACCGCAGCCGGGTGCCCGGCGCCGGTTCCGGCCCGTACCAGGTGATCCGGCCCATCGACGTCGGGAAGGCCAGCAGCGCGTCCGCCTTGGTGGCCATCAGCCAGCAGCCGAGCAGCTGGCCGACGTTGTCCAGCAGCGCGCCGGGCGCCGATGGCACGACGAGGTCGCCGCGGATATGCCGTTCGCCCAGCCCGATGAGCTTCGCGAGCCCTTGGTAGGCGGGGCCGTGGAACATCTCGCGTCGCGGGTAGATCTCGGCGGCGCTCAGCGGCGGCGCGGTTTCCGGTCCCGGGAGCGGGGACGGCCGGGGCGCCGTGGGATACCGCTGCGCCAGGTGGACGTCCATACTGGCGTGCGGTCCTATCTGGACACTGATCCGGTCGCCTTCGCGGGTCATCGAAAGCGGCACGCGCACCGACGGCGCGGCGATCAGCCATCGGGAGAACGCGGCATTGCTCACGCCGGTCGCGACCGAACCCGGCCAAGCCCGTTCCGCTTCCCGGCAAGCCAGTTCGACCAGCGTCGTCGCCGGGACCGTGGGGCGGAAGTCCGCTTCCTCGGGCCAATCCTCGCGCTGACGGAAGAACCGGTGATCCACCAGGTACGGCATCGTGGCGAGTGAGACGTCCACAGTGGACTCGAAGGTCCGCCGTGCCGCCGCGTTGACGACACTCGCCGCCGCCTGACGGGTCTCGGAGAGCAGCGCGGTGAACTCGGCGACGATCGCGTCCGGCACGCCGTCGACCAGCTCGGGAACCGCGCCGTCGAACATGCCTTTGACGTCGCCGTCGACCGAGAGCAGCGTGCCAGCCGTGTCGATCCGGGTCCGGCGTGGTTCCAGCGCGTCGAACGCGGGCCGTCCGCCTTCCGCCCAGACCGCGGTGGCCACCCGGCGCAGCTGCGCGAGACCGGGCCGCGTACCGGAGGACGCCGGGATGACCAGGTGCGGCCGCGAACCCAGCGTGTCCGTCACGAACGAACCGAGCTGACCGGCTCCCGCCTGCACGAAGACCCGGGCGCCGTCGGCGTAGAGCGCCTCGACGAGCTCCCGGAACCGGACCTTGCGCACCAGATGGGCCAGGTACAGCTCGCGGACCTCCACCGGATCCGCGGGATACGGCCGCGCCGTGGTCGCCGACCAGACCGGGATCCGCGGCGGCTTCAGGTCCAGTTCGGCGGCGAGCCGGGTGAACGGGCCGAGCCGGGAGCGCATCAGCGGGGTGTGGAACCCGGACCGGAACGGCAGTGTCCTGGCGACGACGCCGTGCTGGGTGCACAGCTTGGCGAGCCGGGCGGCGGCCGCCGGATCCCCGCACACGATCGTCTGCCGCGGCGCGTTCTCGTGGGAGATCATCAGCTCCGGTTCGGCGGCGAGCAGTGCCTCCGCGCGTTCGGCGGAGCAGCCGAGAACGAGGAATTCGGCGTCGGGCAAGGTGAATCCCTGTGGCCAGTACTGGGCCAACATGTCCTCTGTGGACTGTCCCGGATACATCCCCGCAGCCTGCATCGCGGTCCATTCGCCGACGCTGTGCCCGGCGAGCAGATCCGGCGTGATGGCGAGCCGTCGCAGCGCGGTGTCGAGCAGCAACCCGACCTGGGACACGCTGGAGGCACGCGAAAGCACACTCGCCGTCGACCACTCGGGCCGCTCCAGGCCGAAGTGCCGGGCGACGTCGGCGCAGCGCGGTTCCGCGTCGGCCTCCAGGCCGGGGTAGACGAACGCGGTCTTCGCCCCGTTCTGCTGCAACAGAGGCTCCGTGCCGCACCAGATGTCGTTGGGCCCGCGCCAGGACTTGCCCTCGGCCGTGACCTTCGCGAGCACCCTCCGCGCGACTTCCAGCCGCTTCCCGGTCGGGCCGACGATTCCGATCCGGCACGGGCCGTGTCCGCCGGATTCCGGCTCCTGGCGGTCGAGCAGCGCGCGCAGTTCGTCCGGTGTGGACCCCGCGAGCCGCAGGACCCGCTCGGGCTCCACGGTCACCTTGGCCCGTTGTGGCCGCGCGGGTGCCGGGTCGGCCTCCTCCAGCACCACGTGCGCGTTGACGCCGCCGAATCCGAAGGCGTTGACCGCCGCCCGCCGCGGGACGTCGCCCGCCTGCCACCGCTCGGCGGCGGCCAGTGTGCGGAACCGGGTCTTGTCCAGCAGTGGACTGGGATCGGCACAGTTCAGGGTGGGCGGCAGGACGGCGTGGTGCAGCGCGAGCGCCGCCTTGATCAGCCCGGCGGCCCCGGCGGTCGGCATGGTGTGCCCGATCATCGCCTTGACCGCGCCGATCGCGGCGCGCGGTCCGTCCGGCGGGCCGAACACCTCGGCGAGGGTGGTCAGTTCGGCCGCGTCCCCGGTCGGTGTCGCGGTCCCGTGCGCCTCCAGCAGGCCGAGCGCGCCGGGCGCGGTGGGATCGAGGCCCGCCGACGCCCACGCGCGGCGCAGCGCCAGGGTCTGGCCCGCGACGGCCGGGCTGAGCAGGCTCGCGCCCTTGCCGTCGCTCGACGTCCCGGAACCGCGCAGCACCGCGTAGACCCGGTCGCCGTCGCGGCGTGCGTCGTAGAACCGTTTCAGCACCACGATCGCGGTGCCCTCGCCGATCAGCAGGCCATCCGCGTCGCGGGAGAACGGGCTGATCCGCTGGCTCGGTGACAGGGCGCCGAGCTGGGTGAACATCGACCAGAGTGTGTCGTCGTGGCAGTGGTGCACGCCGCCTGCCAGCACGACGTCGCAGCGGCGACGGGAGAGCTCGCCGATCGCCTGGTCCACGGCGAGCAACGAGGACGCGCAGGCGGCGTCGACCGTGTACGCCGGGCCGCCGAGGTCCAGCCGGTTGGCGACCCGCGACGCGGCGAGGTTCGGCACCAGCCCGATCGCGCTGTCCGGCCGGAACTCGCCGAGCGGTTCCAGCAGCGCGTCGCGGAGCCTGTCGAGCATTTCCGGTCGCGCCGACGGGAGGAGATCCCGGACGGCGCCGGTGATCTGACGGACCGACCGGACGCGCTGGTCGAACCGCTGGAGCCCGGGCGAGAGGTAGCCGCCCCTGCCGAGGATCACGCCGACGCGTTCGAGGTCGCCCAGCCGCCGCAGGCCACCGGCGTCGTCGACGGCGGAAGCGGCCACGGCCAGCCCGACCAGCTGGTCGGGTTCCATCCCGGCGACGGAACTCGGAGCGATGCCGAGCGCGGTCGCGTCGAAGTCCAGGCTGTCGGCGACGAACCCACCGCGCCGCCCATAGGTGCGGTCGGGAGTGCGGCCGTCACCGTCGTGGAAGCTCGGATCCCAGCGGTGCGGCGGGATTTCCGTGATCGCGTCGGTGCCGGAAACGATGTTCTGCCAGTACTCGTCCACAGTGGACGAACCGGGAAGGAAGACACCCATCCCGACGATCGCGACCGGCTCCTGGTTCACCACGGCCTGATTCACCACAGTGACGCCGTGTACAGCACGGAGCGGACGTCGGCCGGGCCGAAGGCGAGCTCACGCAAGAGCGCGGCCGTGCCTTCGTCCGGGTCGATCAGCGCCACCTCGCGGCGTTCGTACTCGCGCGCCAGTTCCGGCGACACCATGCCCGCGTGGTCCTCCGAGGGGGCCCACGGTCCCCAGTGGACGGTCAGCGCCCGGCAGCCGGTGCGTTCCGCCCACTGTTCGCCGAGGGTTTCCAGCGCGTCGTTCGCCGCCGCGTAGTCGGTCTGACCCCGGTTCCCCAGCACCGCGGCGATGCTGCCGAAGAACGTCACGAACCCGGGCCGCACCCCGAAATGCTCCAAGGCGTCGAGCAACGCGCGCGCACCGTCCACTTTGGTCCCGTATACCCTGCGGAACGACTGCTCGTCCTTGTCGGCCATCAGTTTGTCGTCGATCACCCCGGCCGCGTGGACGACGCCGTCGATACGGCCGTAGCGGGTGTGCAGATCCTTGACCACTTGCCGGACGGCGGCGCCGTCGCGCACGTCGAGCGACCGGTAGGCCGCGACACCGCCCGCCGCGCCGATCTGGTCGAGTGTTCTCGCGATCTCACGCTGGGCCAGCACGGTGCGCACCCGGCGTTCGATGTCCGCCAGCGAACCACCTCGGGCGGCCAACGCCGAGCGCATCCCCGGCGCGTCGCCGGGCAGGTCGTCGTCGCCGGGTTCGGCCGGCCACGGGGTGCGCCCGGCCAGTTCGACGCGGCATCCGCTCGCCGCCAGCGCGACCGCCGCCCGCGCGGTGATCCCGCGGGCGCCGCCGATCAGCAGCAGCACCGAATCCTGGTCGAGACCGAGGGCCTTGACCTCTCCGCCGCCGGGGCCGGCGCCCGCGTACGCGATCGAACCGAGAGAGCCCGCGGACGGCTCGAACGCCGCGCGCCCCGCGGTGTCGTAACGGACGGCCACCGGCCCGTCGGCGATCGCCTCTTCCAGCACTATCCGCGCCAGGTCCACTGTGGACTCCAGCTCGACCAGCCTGGTCGGCTCGGTCCGCTCCCGCGCCGCGGCACGGACGAGGCCGCGCAGTCCGGCGGTGTGCCCGGCACCCGGCCTCGCCACCACGACCACCGCGCCTTTGGCCTCTTTGAGCAGGCCGAAGACCTGGGCGGCGATCGGTTCTTCCGCGTCCGACAACGGGTTCAGCACGAGGACGAGGTCGGCTTCGGCCCGCTCCCCCGGCACGGCGCCCGCGTCGACGAACACCGCGCGGACCGACTCGGCCAGTTCCTCCTGGCCTGACTCGAAGCTCACCGAGACCGTCTTGCCGTTCACCCTGGCGAGATCGGGTGTCGGGAGCGGCGCGGACACGCGGCTGAGCAGGTACCGGCCGGGCGAGGTACCCGCGGGGGCCGGTGCACCGGCGGGCGGAGCAGCCGGTTCGAGCCACTTCCGCAGCCGGACGGCCAGCGCGCTCGCCGTCCGGTCGCGGCTGAGCTGATCCTGGGCGTCGTCGTGCACCCGTCCGGTGAGGCCGAGCTTCGCGAGCAGCGTGCCCGCGATCTCGGTGCGTTTGATCGAGTCGATGGAAAGATCCGCTTCCAGATCGAGATCGGCGTCGATCATCTCGGCCGGATAGCCGGTGCGTTCGCTGATCGCGCCGATCACGGTGGCCAGGACGTCGGTCTTCGGGGCCTCTCGTGACGGCACCGCGGCGACCGGTTCCGGCTCGACGGCGGGCTGGGCCACGACGACCGGCGGCAGCACCGCCGGAACGACCGGGACCTGCACCGGGGCCGGGGCGAGTGGCGCGGTGCCGAGGTAGCCCAGCATCACGTCCCGTTGCGCCGCCAGCATTTCACGGCTGGTGCGGAGGAATTCGACGACGGCCTGGTCGCGACCGGGCACGGGCTGGTTCATGGTCGTCCTCGGGATTCGTCGGGCGGGCACGAGCCCATGGGCGGGGACCTCGCCGCCGGGCGCGCGGACGGTCTGGCCGTCCACGGTCCAGGCGGGCGCGGGAAGCGGGCCGACGCGGACGCGGCCGTGGAAGAGCCGTTCGGTGCGCACGTCGACGCCCGTGAGCGCGAGGCGCGCGAGCGCGGTGAGGAACCCTCGCAGCCCCGGCCCACCGGGGTCGCAAGGGATCACCGTATGCGGCCGGTCACCGAGGATTTCCTTGGCCAGCCGGGAAAGCACCTGCCCCGGGCCTGCCTCGACGAACGTGCGCGCGCCTGCCGCGTACATGTCTTCGATCAGCTCGACGAAGCGCACCGGAGACCCGATCTGCGCGGCGAGCTCCGCGCGTACGGCTCCGGCGTCGTACGGCCGGGCGGTGCGGTTCGACCACACCGGCGTACCCGGCTCGCCGATCTCGGCGTTGTCGAGATCGGCGGCGAACACGTCACTCGCCCCGGCCACCAACGGACTGTGGAAGGCGCAGGCGACGGGGATCCGTTTGGCCGCGATCCCCTGGCCACGCAGTACGCGGACGGCCTCATCCACGGCGGCCGTCGGTCCGGAAAGGACGGTCTGACCCGGCGCGTTGTGGTTGGCGAGCACGACGTCCGGGTGGTCGAGAGCGGCGACCAGCTCCTCGCGGGACGCCTTCACCGCGGCCATCGCGCCCGGATCCGCGCCCGCGACTTCGGCGATCGAGCGGGCCCTCGCCCGGCTGAGCGCCACCAAGGTCGGGGTGTCGAAGGCGCCAGCGACCGACAGCGCGGCCAGTTCTCCGTAGCTGTGCCCCGCCAGCAGGTCCGGCCGGACACCGAGGTCGGCCAGCAACCGGCACACGGCCGACTCGACGAGCCCGAGCGCGGGCTGCGCGACCCGCGTGTCCTTGAGCGCCTCGTCCTGGGCGGCACGTGCCTCTTCGGTGAACGCGCGCGGCGGGAAGGTGGTCGCGGCGACGTCGGGAGCGAGCCTCAGCACGTCGGCCAGCTCGGGGAAGTGCACGAACAGCTCCGCCAGCATCCCCGTCCGCTGGCTGCCCTGGCCGGGGAACAGGAACGCGACCGCACCGGCCTCGGTGTGCTCCGCGGTGAGCCCTCCGCCGTTCTCGGCTGCCTCGCGCAACTCCGCGAGATCACTCGCGACGACGGCGAGCCGCACCGGTTCGGATCCGCCGCGTTCGGCGGCGAGAGCGGCGATTTCCCGCAGCGGACGGCCTTCGTTCACCGCGAGCAGGTCACTCAGCGCCTTCCGGGCACCGTCCACGTCGGACCCGCGGAGCAGGACCAGCTCGGCATCCCAGTCACGCGGCCCGTGCCGCCGTCGCGGCGGCACTCCCGGAGCGGCGAGCACCGCGTGGAAGTTGGTCCCCCCGAACCCGAACGCGCTCACCCCGGCGAACTCGCGTCCGCGCGGAACCGGCACCGGCCGGGCGCCTGTGGAGAAGGCGAAGGGGCTGATCTCGGCGTCCCAGGCGGGGTTCGGAGTGCGCAGGTGCAGCGTGGGTGGCACGACCTCGTGCCACAGCGCCAGCGCCGCCTTCATCAGGCCCGCCAGCCCCGCGGCGCATTTCGTGTGCCCGATCTGGCTCTTCACCGAACCCAGCGCGCACTGGCCCGGCTCAGCCCCCGCGTCGAGGAAGAACTCGGTGAGGGTGGTCAGTTCGGTGGCATCGCCGACGACCGTGCCGGTGCCGTGCGCTTCCACCAGCGAGACGTCCGCCGGGGACACCCCGGCATCGCGGTACGCCCGGGCGAGGGCCCGCCGCTGGCCTTCGGGGCGCGGCGCGGTGAGGCCGAGCGCCTTGCCGTCACTGGCCGCGCCGACGCCCTTGACCACGGCGTAGACGCGGTCGCCGTCGCGTTCGGCGTCGGCCCGCCGCTTGAGCACGAGACAAGCGACGCCCTCGCCGAGCGCGATCCCGTCCGCCGACGCGTCGAACGGGCGGCACCGGCCGGTCGGCGACAGCGCGCCCGCGGAGGTGAACATGAGGTAGTCGTTGACGCCGTTGTGCAGGTCGACAGCGCCGCACAGGACCATCGAGCTCGTGCCGGCCCGCAGTTCCTTCACCGCGAGGTCCAGCGCCGCCAGCGAGGAGCCACAGGCGGCGTCCACGGTGTAGTTGGTGCCGCCGAGGTCGAGCCGGTTGGCGATCCGGCCGGAGATGACGTTGGCGAGCGTGCCGGGGAACGAGTCTTCGGTCAGCTCCGGCAACTGCGCGAGGAGCTCTTCCGGGACGTCTTCGAGATAGCTGGGCAGAAGCGCACGCAGCACACCGGCGTTCGCCAGGTCTCCCCCGGCCTCGGCGCCGAAGATGACGCTGGTGCGCTCGCGGTCGAAACCGCCGTCGCCGTAGCCCGCGTCTTCCAGGGCTCGCCGAGCCGTCTGCAGGGACACCAGCTGGGCCGGGTCGATGCTGCCCATCGAGTTGGGCGGAATGCCGTACGCGAGCGGGTCGAAGTCCACGGCAGGCAGGAAACCGCCCCACTTCGACGTCGACTGGTCCGCGTAGACATCGGTGTCCCAGCGCTGATCCGGCACCTCGGTGACGGCATCCGCGCCGCGCAGGACATTGGACCAGAAGGCCGGGAGGTCGGGTGCCCCGGGGAACACGCACGCCATGCCGACGATGGCGATGTCACCGTCCACAACGGACTCCTCAGGCGGGGTGCGGCCGGCGAGCAGTTCCGCCGCGCCATCGGTGACTTCCCGGTGAAGAGCGGCGATGTCGGTGCGCCGCTCGCGCAACACCGTCACCTGGCCCGCCATGTACATACCCTCGGCGAGCTGACCGAGCGCGTCGACCTCGACGAGGGCGTCGCCTTCCCGCCGGATGCCCTTGCTCGCGATCCGCAGCCGTCCGGTGTTCAGCTCCTCCAGTCGTTGCCAGCTCTCCTGCGGCGGGACACCGTCCGCGCGAAGCCCGGCCTTCAGCGCCGCGAACTCGTCGGTGTACGGGCTGGGCAGGCAGCGGGTCAGATGCCCGGGCGCGGTCTCCAGGGTGACCGTGGACCCGGCGTCGAGCACCCGGTCCTGGAAGACCTCGGTGATGGCGCCGTGGGTCACGGCTTCCTCGGTGAACAGGTACGCGGTGCCCATCAGGACACCGATCCCCGTCAGCGGCCCCGCCATCGCCGCGACCATGGCCGCGGACCGGGCGTCGTGGATCCCGCCCGCGAACAGCACCTCGACGTCCTCGGCGCCGTGTTCGCGCAGGACGTCCAGCTGCTGCTCCCACAGCACGAAACTGGACCGCGGGCCGATATGCCCGCCGCATTCGGCGCCCTCGAAGACGAACCGGCGGATGCCGGCGTCGAGGAACTGCCGCAGGAGGATCGGGGACGGCACGTGGAGAAAGGTCCCGATCCCGTCGGCCTCCAGCGCCTTGGCCTGCGCGGGTTTCCCGCCGGCGATCAGCACGCAGCGCGGACGCGCCGCCCGGACCGCCGCGAGTTGTCCGGCACGCAGCGCCTCCGGCACGAAGCCGAGGATGCCCGCGCCCCAAGGCCGTTCGCCGAGCGCTTCGGCGGTGCGGCCGAGCAGTTCGGTGGTCTTGGCGCCGTTCGCGGTGGCCACGGCGACGAACGGGAAGCCGTCGTGCGTGGCGACGGCGGCGGCGAAACCGGGCTGGTCGCTCACCCGCGTCATCGGTCCCTGCACGACCGGCAGGCGGGTCCCCAACGTGCGGCACAGCCGTACGCCCTGGTCCGAGGGGCTCGCCGACGACGGAGCGGCAAGGGACCGCACAACCGATCGGACGGCGCTTTCCGCGTCCTCGAAGCGATTCGCGAACAACGTGGTGAGTCCGTCGTCGGCCCTCGCCAATTCGGCCCGCGCGGTCACGGGCACGTCGGCCTCCGGGTACAGGCCGAGCGCGTCGAGCACCACACCCGCCGCTCCTCCGGCGATGGCGGCCACCGCCGTCCGCGGCCCGATGCCCCCGTACGCCCACACCGGGACGTCCTCGCCGAACCGCTCCAGCAACCGCTGGAGCAGAACGAACGTGGTGAGGTCCGAGCCGCCCGCTTCGGCTCCCTTCGCCACCAGACCGGTGGCGCCGGTGTCGAGCATCCGGACGGCCTGCTCGACACCGGTCACCTCGGCCAGCACCGGACGATCGGCCCCGCCCCGCCAAACCGCCCCCTCGGCAAGCAGGACGAGCCCCGCACCGCGCTCTCTCACCTCTTCGTCCCGCACGTGGCGGCCCGACGGGACGCGAAGGCCGAACGGGAACCCTCCGTCCGATGTGGACACTGTGGACATCGTGGATCCGATGTCCACGATCCCGAGGCCGCCGCCCCTGGCGACGGCGGCGGCCAGCCCTGGATCCGGACGTCCGAGCGGGTTGACGCCGAGTACCCGCGTGCGCGCCGTCGCATGACTCACCGGCGGACCTCCTGTTCGGCTGGGGCTGGTCGAACCTCGCCGGGTTCGGCGATCTTTCAGCGGGATTCCCAAGAAATAACCTACTTGCCGCAGAGAGCGCAATACTCCCGCACCAGAACTCGGAAAACAAGGGATCGCATGCTAAAGTCCGGCGCCGGAAACAAATATGTCGACACCTTAAGAACAGTCCCTTGACCTGCACTTTTATCACCTTCGTCGCAGTTCTGTACAAGGCGTTGCTCACCGGCATAACAAAACAGAAGAATTGTCATCAAAAGCAGAATCGATAACCATGGAGCGCATGTGGAAGTGACAGGACGAGTCGTCGTGCTGACCGGCGCGGCACACGGTATCGGCGCCGCCATGGCCCGGCGGTTCGCCGCCGAGGGCGCCGCCGGGGTGGTGGTCTCGGATCTCGACCTCGAGGCCGCGGAGCAGGTCGTCGCCGGGATCACCGCCTCGGGTGGCGCCGCGATCGCGCGGCACGCCGACGCGTCGTCCAAAGAGGACCTGAAGATGCTGGTGGCCGAGGCTCGCACGGCGTTCGGACCGGTGGATCTCTTCTGTTCCAACGCCGGTGCCGCGTTCGGGACGGGTGTGCACGCCGCGGACGAACAGTGGACACGTTCGTGGGCGATCAACGTCATGCAGCATGTGCACGCCGCCCAGGTCGCGCTCCCCGCGATGTTGAGCCGGGGCAACGGATATCTGCTGATCACGGCCTCGGGAGCGGGCCTGCTGGGCACCCCCGGCGACGCGCCGTACTCGGTGACGAAGCACGCGGCCGTCGGCCTCGCCGAGTGGCTGGCCATCACCTACCGGCCGCGCGGGGTGCGGGTCAGCGCGCTGTGCCCGCTCGGCGTGCGGACCGCGCTGCTGGAACCGGGCATCGCCGCCGGACACCCGGCGGCGCTCGCGATCGCCGCCGCCGCGCCGCTGCTGGAACCGGAGGAGGTCGCGGAGTCCGTGGTGCACGGCCTGGCGTCGGAGGAGTTCCTGATCCTGCCGCACGAATCGGTGCGGGAGACCTACGCCCGTAAGGCGGCCGGTCTCGACGAATGGATCGACCGCACCATCCTCGAAACCGGCGCACGGAAGAGGTGACCATGGAATACCGCAGGCTCGGCGCGAGCGGGCTTTCCGTCAGCGAGATCTCCTACGGCAACTGGCTCACGCACCGCGACGGCGCGGAATGCGTCCAGGCCGCGCTCGACGCGGGCATCACGACCTTCCACACGGCCGCGGCCTGGGACGGCGGCGCCGCCGAAGAGAACCTCGCCGCGGCACTGGCGCCCACTCGCCGCGACGATCTCGTCCTCTGCACCGGCGTCTTCTGGCCGGAAGGCCCGGGTGTCAACGACGCCGGCCTCAGCCGCAAACACCTGACCACGTCGCTGCACGGATCGCTGCGGCGGCTGCGCACCGACTACGTCGACGTCTACCAGTTGCTGCGGTTCGACTACCGCACACCGCTGGAGGAGACCTTCCTCGCGCTGTCCGATCTGGTGCGGCAGGGGAAGATCCTCTACACGGGCACCGCGGAATGGACGGCGGAACAGCTACTGGAGGCGCGGCCGATCGCCGAGCGGCACGGCGTCCCGCTCATCGCCAACCAGCCGCATTACTCGATGCTCTGGCGGGTCGCCGAAGCACAGGTGATGCCGGTCTGCGAACGCGCCGGGATCGGCCAGTTCGCCTCGGTCCCCCTCGCGCAGGGCGTCCTGACCGGCAAATACCGGCCGGGCGAGATCCTGCCGGACTCCCGGGCCGCCAAGTCCGCCGAGGCACGGCCGCTGCTCCTGCCGGACCTCCTCGAACGCGTCGGCATGCTGCGCGGCGTCGCCGACGAGGCCGGGCTGACCATGGCCCAGCTGGCACTCGCCTGGACGTTGCAGCACGACACCGTCGCCTCGGTGGTGACCGGCGCGAGCAGCGCCGCCCAGCTGACCGAGAACGCGAAGGCGGCCGGGGTGGTACTGGACCTCGACACGCTGACACGGATCGACCAGCTGCTGGGCAGCTTCGTGCAGACGGATCCGCGGCTGACTTGGTCCCCACCCGCGATCACGTAGGACGAGGTCGTGAGTGGCGATTCGGGTTCTAACCCGAATCGCCACTCACGAGGGCTTGGTCAGTGTCCTTGCCCACCTCGGCAAGGTGTGAAGGTCGAGTTTCCTCGGCTGAGCCGAGGGAAGGGGGACTTCACGCGCCACTGCTGTGGCTGCTGGTGTCTGTGGGGCGAACGTGGTGCCAGGCCGAAACCCACGTGGCCCTTGGCCCTGACCCGAATCGCCACTCACGTCCGCTGACGTTGCGAAAGCCACTTTCGCAACGCGCTCCCGTCCCCGATTACGAGGCCAGAGCGGTCCGCAAGATGGCCTCGAACCGTTCAGCCGCCGGCGGCTCGTCGCGCAGCAATCCCTGCAGCAGCAACCCGTCCACCAGCCCGACCAGCATCTCGACCCGCACCGGATCTTCGGTGTACCGGCGAGCGAAGTCCGCCAAGGCCGCCATCCAGCGATCGGTCGACTCGCGGAGCTTCGGCTCCCGCGCCGCCAAGAGGTAAAGCTCGTACTCCGCCAGCAGATGCCCGGGTTTGGCGACGACTTCGGCCAGCAAAGTGGCGAACCTCCGCAGCGCGTCCACGCCGCCGTCGGCCTCGGCGGCGAGGACGCGCATCCGCTCGGCGTCTTCGTCCATGCATTGGGTGAGCGCGGCAGTCAACAGGTCTTCGATCCCCTTGAAATGGTACGCGGCCGCCGTCGCGGGCAGCTTCGCTTCACGGGCGACGGTGCGGTGACTGACCCCCGACACGCCATCCTTCGCGACGATGCGGAGGGTGGCCTCGATCAGTTCCCTTTTGCGTTGCTCGCCCTTGGCGAGACGGCCGTCGGTGCTCGGCTCGTTCAGCGTGCCGCCTCCTCGCTGATCGTGGTCTTCCTGCTCAGCAGAGGATACGAGAGCAGGGCGGTCAGGATGATCAAGCCACCGGCGACGACCGCGACGGCGAACCCGCCGTCCGGCCCGAAGCGGTCGACGGCCTCACCGGACACCGCGGCGCCGAGCGCGACCCCGATGCTGAGGCCGGTGATCGCCCACGTCATCCCCTCGGTCAGCTTCTCTGCCGGGACGATCTTCTCGATCATCCCCATGACGACGATCATCGTGGGAGAGAAGAACAATCCCGCGACGGACACCACCGCGCACAGGCTCACGACACCGTCCACGACCAGCAACGGGACCACGCTCGCGGCTGTGCCCGCAGTGCCGATCAGGAACAGCCGAGGCGGGGTCATGGCGAGCTTGAGCGTCCCGAAGACCAGCCCCGAGATCGCGGAACCCACCGCGTAGACCGAAACGACGATGCCCGCGGCCGACGGCGACCCGGCCTGCCGGGCGAACGCCACACTGACGACGTCGACCGTGCCGACGATGACGCCGCCCGCCACCAGCGTCAGCACCAGCACCCGCACCGCGCCCACCCGGATCGCCGAACTCCCGGAAGATCCGCTCGGCGGCAGCACGGGCGGCTCAGTCTCGCGTTGCGCGACGAACAGCAGCACTCCGACGACGAGGAACACCACCGCGACCAGCGGTCCGGCTTCGGGGAAGACGATGGTGCACAACGCGACCGACAACGCGGGCCCGATGACGAAGGTCAGCTCGTCGACCACCGATTCCAGCGCGAAGGCGGTGTGCAGCCGGGGCGAGCCGCGGTACAGCCGCGACCACCGGGCCCGGACCATCGCCGCCATGCTGGGCATGAATCCGGCGAGGATCGCGGACACGTACAGCGTCCAGACCGGTGCCCCGAATCGCGCGCAGAGCAGGAGCGCGCCGAGCGCCATCACGCTGATCCCGGTGACGGGCAACAGGATCCTGCTCTGCCCCCGGCGATCCACCAGCCTCGAGACCTGCGGCCCGAGCAGCGCCATGGACAGCGTGAACGCCGCCGAGACCAGTCCGGCGAGCCCGTAGTCGCCCCGCGTCTGCGCCAGCATCGTGATGATCCCGATCCCCATCATGGGGACCGGGATCCTGGCGACCAGCCCGGCGGCGGAGAAGGCGAGAGAGCCTTTCGCGGAGAACAGCGCTCGATATTGGCCTGGCAAGACGCCCCCACAACTTGAACATCCGTTACATTTTGAACGGTCGTTTCACTTTATACACCCGCTCCGTCCGTGCCCGCAACGAGTGCGAGCGCTTCGGTCAATCCGGTCGTCTCGCCGTGCGGCGCGGCCCAGGCCACGTAGCCGTCCGGCCGCATCAGGAATGCCTGATCGGAGTTTGCCTCGACGAGCCGAACCTGGCCGTTCGCGGCGACATGGACCTCGCCGTCGCGAGCCACCAGAAGCGCGCGACCGTCCTCGGACACCAGCGGCAGCGGAGCGAACCGGCCGATCAGCGGATGCGCGGCGTCCGGCGCGTAGTCGATGTCGGCGCCGTTCCCCATCGCAATGAAATGCCGTTTTGCCGCCGGGATCGCCAAGGTCTCCTCCATCACCTCGCGCAGCGCGGCGACCTGCGGGCAGGGACACAGCAGCGCGACTTGGGCCCGGGTGTTGCGCAGTACGCGCTCCCCGACCGGATGCCGCTCCGCGGTGTAAGTGTCCAATAAGGACTCCGGCGCCAGTCCGCGGACGACCAGGCCCAGTTTCCAGCCGAGGTTCATCGCGTCCTGGAGCCCCAGGTTCAGCCCCTGTCCGCCGATCGGCGAATGCACGTGGGCGGCGTCGCCCGCCAGAAGGACGCGCCCCTGCCGATAGGTCGCTGCCTGACGCGTGTTGTCGCTGAATCGGATTCCACCACCGAAGCGGACGAGTTCGACGTCGACCCCCGCGACACGGCTGATACTCGCCCGCATCTCCTCGGCCGTCAGCGGCGTGTCCCGGCCGCCCGGTCCGCCGCCGAACTCCATGGTGGAGATCTCACCCGGCACCAGCGACGTGTGCACCATCCCGCCGGGGCCGTGCATCGTCGAGCGCACCGCACCGGGATCGGCGAGCTCCGCCGCGGCGACCCGGCCGGTCATCGTCGCGTCCGTGCCGGGGAATGCGATCCCGGCCCGCTTCCGCACGACGCTGCGACCTCCGTCGCAGCCCACCAGGTAGGCGGCCCGCTCGGACCGGCCGCCGGCGAGTACCGCACGGACCGCCGAATCCTCCTGCACGAGGTCGACGACCTCGCAGTCCGTCCGGACTCGGACGCCGAGCCCGGTCGCCCAGTCGGCGAGGATCCGTTCCAGCACATGTTGTTCGAGCACGAACCCGCCTGCCGCTCCCGACTGGACCTCGTTCTCGACGAGGGGCAAGCCGGCGAAATGCCCCCTGGCGCGATTCCCCTTCAGCAGCCTGGAAACGCCGGATGCCTCCTTCTGCGCTTTCGAGAACGCCTCGGTCAGACCACGCAGCCGCAGGGACTGCGACGTACGGCCGTTGATCCCGCGCAACCCGAAGCTCCGGCTCCGGCGGACCGCACCGTCACCCGCCTCCAGAACGAGCGGATCGGCTCCGGCCAGCCGGAGTTCGCCTGCCAGCAGCAGACCGACCGGTCCCCCGCCCACGATGATCACGTCGTTCACGACACCCCCGCGTGTACAGTGTAAATATACGCTGTAAATATGATAGATACACCGTAAACCTGTCAAGCGAAGGGCGCGGGATGACGCGGAGAGAACCGTTGAACCGGGAGAAGGTCCTGGACGCGGCGCTCGCCTTGGCAGGCGAGGAAGGCCTCAAAGGGCTGTCGATGCGCAAACTCGCCAAGACGCTCGGCGTCGAAGCGATGGCGCTGTACAACCACGTGCGGAACAAGACCGACATCCTCGACGGCATCGCGGAACGCGTCTACAGCGGAATCGAACCGGCCGACCCCGGCGCACCGTGGCCGGAAAGAGTGCGGGTCACCGTGCTCAACCTCTATCGCGCGCTCGCCCGGCATCCGGTCGTGCCGATGGCGTTGGCCACCGACGAGGCCAATCCGAACTCGCTGCGCTCTTTGCGGCCGGTCGAGGATCTCGTCGGCGCGCTCTACGAAGCCGGTTTCGAGGACGACGGGATCCGCCAGACACTGGGCGCCCTGAACAGCCTCGTCTTCGGCTCCCTGCTGCTGACGACCGCCGGTTTCACCACGACGCGCCGCGACGAAACCGGACAAGACCCCTACCTGCGCCGGATCGATCCGGCGGCGCTGCCGAACTTCAGCCGCGCGCTGCCCGCGCTGACGGCCGCGGATCCCGAGCGGGACTTCACGCGCGCACTGGACCTGCTGATCAGCGGGCTCGTCGCGGCCGCGCCGTCGGACGGGTCATGAGTGGCGATTCGGATTCTATTGAGGGGTAAGGAAAAGGTGACATGGCGGTGCCGACTCGCTAATCGTCCACAGAGGACGCGAATCAAGGGGAAATGTCTGCTTTCCCCTAGGCTGACCGTATTCGCAAGTACGTGAACCGCCGGACCAACGAACGCCGCTGGACCCGAATCGCCACTCACGACCACCCGGGCCGACCGCTCGCCCCGTGTCCACCGACGTTGCGAAAGCCACTTTCGCAACCTTGAAGGTTGCGAAAGTGGCTTTCGCATCATGCCGCGCCGGCCTTACCTCTCGACAAGACCGCTATGGGCACACCTTGACGGGATCAGCTCAGACTTGAGCAAGGCCTCGCATCGGGGTCCTGCGCGCCCTTGGGCACCCACCGCACGTTCGCGAACGAAGCGGAGAATCGGCCGTCGGTGTACACCAGGAACGGCGTGTTGACGTTCTCCAGGTCCAGCCCGTTGGCGAAGCAGGACACCGGGATCTTGACCGTCGATTTCGGCGCCCCCGCCAGATCGGTGAACAGCTTGGTCGCGTTCACCTCGGAGAAGCACGGGTAGACGCAGTGCATGCTGATCACCGTCCGATTGGCAGGCGCCTCGTGCACGACGGTGTCGAACTCCAGCGCCGCGTCGGCGTTCAGGTAGCCCCGCAGATCGTTGGTACCGCCCGGGTTCTGGAAGTAGAGCTGTGCCGGGCCGGTGCCGGTCCAGGTCGCCTTGAGCCCGTCCTGCTGGACGTTCACATCGGACTGGACGACGCCGATCTCAGCGTGTGAAGCGGCGCCGTCCGGGCCGATCTCGGTGCCACCCCAGTTCTCCGCCGAGCCGATGAAACCCTTGTACGGCGCGACATCGGTGCGGTTGAAGACCTCGAGATCCTCGGTCGCGGTGCCGCCGCCACCGGTCGAGCCACAGGTCACCGGGCCCGCCGTCTCGTCCAGCTGCCCGACGGTGACGCGCTGGCCGGTCTTGAGGCCGTAGCCGAGCTTGAACAGCGGGTCGTACTCCGCCGAACCCGCGTTCAGCGGCGTCTGGCACGCGCTCTTCGGCCACGAGTACGGCAGCGTTCCCTTGAAGCCGCCCTTGACCAGGACGTCGGCGACGCCGCCGCCTTCGGTGCCCGGCAGCCAGGCCGCGACGAACGCGTCGGAGCGGTTGATCTCCTTGTTCATGTACAGCGGGCGGCCGCCGACGTAGACGGTGACGACGGGAGCGCCCTTACCGTGGACCTTGTCCAGCACGGCCAGGTCCTCGGGGTAGAGCTTGGACGCCTCCAGCGTCTTCCGGGTCAGGTCGCCGACGCCTTCCGCGTACGGGGTCTCACCGATGACGGCGATGACCGCGTCGTAGCCCTTCGGGTCGGTGTCGCCCTTCTCGTCGAAGGTGACGTTGACGTCGCCCAGTTGCTGCTTGAGCCCGGCGAGGATCGACGTGGCGTTCGGGAAGTCGGCGTTGGTGTTGCCGGTCCCCTGCCAGCTCAGCGTCCAGCCACCGGTCTGGTTCTGGATGCTGTCCGCGCTCTTGCCGACGACGAGGACCTTCGACTTCGGCTTCAGCGGCAGCACGTTGCCGTTGTTCTTCAGCAACGTCTGCGACGAACGGACGGCGTCGCGCGCCAGCCAGGTCTCCTTCAGCGCCTCGTCCGAGTTGGCGTACGACCGGTCCGACGGCTTCTGCGACTCGTACAGCCCCGACCGCAGTTTGACGCGCAGGATTCGGGTCACCGCGTCGTCGATCCGCGAGACCGGGATCCGGCCGTCGCCGACCTGGGCGACGGTATTGGCGATGAACGCCTTCCAGTCGTTCGGCACCATCACGATGTCGATGCCGGCGTTGATCGCCTGCGGGCACGAGGCGTTGGTGCAGCCGGGAACCTGGCCGATGCCGTTCCAATCGGACACGACGAGACCGTCGAAGCCCATCTTGCCCTTGAGGATCTGGTTCAGCGCCTTGTCGCTGCCGTGCAGCTTGCCCTCGTCGATGCCGAGTTCGGCGTTGGTCCAGCTGTTGAACGACACCATCACGGTCTGGGAACCGGCCGCGAGCGCGCCGTAGTAGCCCTGGCCGTGGACGTTGATCATCTCGGCTTCGGAGGACGGGTTGACGCCCTGGTCCTGTCCCTTGAGGGTGCCGCCGTCGCCGATGAAGTGCTTGGCGGTGCCGATCACGCCGTTGTAGCCGATGCGTTTGGTCGAGCGGTCCTGGAGCCCGTTGATCGCCTCGTAGCCGTAGGCCCTGGTGATCCGCGGATCCTCGGAGAACCCTTCGTAGGTGCGTCCCCAGCGGTCGTCCTTGACGACGGCCAGCGTCGGCGCGAACGCCCAGTCCTGGCCGGTGGCGCGGATCTGCCGGGCCGTCGCCGCGGAGATGTCGCGCACCAGGCAAGGATCGTGCGCGGCGCCGAGACCGATGTTGTGCGGGAAGACGGTGGCCCCGTACACGTTGTTGTTGCCGTGCACGGCGTCGATGCCCCAGATCACCGGGATCTTCGTCCGGCTGCCCTTCGCGGCTTCCCAGTAGGAGTCGGCGAGCTTCAGCCAGTCCTGCTGGGAGGCGTGCTTGTCCTTGTTCGGCCACGAACCGCCGCCGTTGAGGACCGAGCCGATCGAGTACTGGCGGACCTCGTCGGGGGTGATCGCGGCGATCTCGGGCTGCGTCATCTGCCCGACCTTCTCCTCCAGGGTCATCCCCGCGAGGATCCGGGCGATCCGCTGCTCGTCACCCGCCTTGCCTTTGAACCGGCTCTCGACCATCGGCCAGTCCGCGAGCGCCGGCAGGCTCTTTTCGATCCGGGCACAGCCGTCCCGGTCCAGCGCGGGCTTGCCGATCACGGGCTGTTCGGCGGCGACGGCGGCAGGGGTGGCCACCACGGCCCCGCCGAGCAGCGCGAGACTCATCAAGGCGATCAGCGGACTTCGGCGCGCAGGCGCACGTCTTGCCATGGTCTGGTCCATTCTGCGGGAGGCGGGGACCGGCCGATCCTCACCGGACCCGGCGGTGGCGTCAAGAGTTTCGGACCAGTACGGGACCTGTTAATTTTCGCCATAAACTAAGACCGGGAAAGTCACCCGGCCACACCCCGCCGATTGCGCCGCTTGGCGGTATACGGCAGCGCGAACAGGTAGAGGCCGCTGAACATCAGCAGGAAGAGCGGCGGCAGCGGCGTGTAGAGCACCCACTCGGCCGGGTCACCCTGCGCGACGACCACGAAGCAGACGATCACGGTGGCGACGAAGACGAGGGACGTCCACCGGTGGAACGTCCGGATCCGCTTGCTCACGAGAACCTCCTGGAGTCGTTTTGCCTGTGGCTAAGACGCTAGGGATCCCGTGGACCTCGACGCTTCTCGATTCCTGACCGGTCCGCTTGACCTCCACATTACTTGAGCTTTTACCTTCGCTGGAAACGAAGGGAACAAACTCATGACCGTCTTGGTAACCGGCGCCACCGGGAACACCGGCCGCCACGTGGTGGCCGAACTCGTCCGCCGAGGGGAACACGTCCGGGCACTCACCAGGAACCCCGCCGCGGCACGGCTTCCGGTGGGTGTCGAACTGGCGGAGGGCACGCACACCGCGCCGGAAACGCTGACCGACGCCCTCGACGGCGTCACCCGGCTGCACATCACCGTCACGGCGGGGCTCGCCGACGTAGGCGCCGACCTGGTCAAACGCGCCGTGGCCGCTGGGGTGCGGCGGATGACCATCGTGTGGGGCGGCTACGTCGGGCCTACGGAGCAGGCCATGGCCGAGTCCGGGGTCGAATGGACACGGCTGGAACCCCAGGAGTTCATGTCCAATGTCCTGACCTGGACCGACTCCATCCGCACCGGGAAAGTGGTCCGCGAGCCGTTCGACCTCCCGAGCGCCGTGGTGCACGAGGGTGACATCGGGGCCGTCGCCGCCACCGCGCTCGTCGAGGACGGGCACTCGGGCAAGGTCTACAACCTCACCGGGCCGGAAGCGCTGACCACGAGCGAACGGATCGCGATCCTCGGCAACGCGCTCGGCCAGGACATCACGCTGGACCGGATCACGCGACAGCAGGCGATCGACCGGCTGCTGGCCGAAGGCGTCTCGGTGGCGGACGCCGAATACGTCGTCGGCTGGCACGGCGATCCGCCCGTGGAGGCGCGCACCGTCGTCGACACGATCGAGATGGTGACCGGGCGCCCGGCCCGCACCTTCGCTCAGTGGGTCGCCGAACACGCCGACCGGTTCAAACCGTGAGCGGTCCGACCGGCGTGACGCGCGCCGTGCGGTAAACCCGACCGCCTGCCTGGTCATCGTGGTCGTGAGTGGCGTTTCGGGTTCTAACCCGAAACGGCACTCACGACCACCCGGACCGGCAAGCCTCGACTACCCCTCGGCGGCCTTGAACCACGCGCCGATCCCGGCGAGGGCGCCCGGACCGTAGTCGCCCCTGACGTCGTCGGCCAGATCCGCGATGGAGACCGCGCGCAACGCCGCCCGCCACTGGACTTCGGCGTTCGCCATCGCGCGGCTGATCGCGCACGGCGCCGTGCACGCCTCGGACGGGGTCGCCATCGGGCCGCGCTGGCGGATCTCGGTACAGACGAAGGCGGGGCCGGGCCCGTCGATGGCCTCGACGACGTCGAGCACCGTGATCTCCGACGGCGGCCGGGTGAGGACGTATCCCCCGGCCTTTCCCTGCACCGACCGGATGAGATCAGCTCGCGAAAGGGCCTGGAGTTGCTTCGCGAGGTAGCTCGGCGAGACGTCGTGCAGCTGCGCCAGGCGCGCGGCCGGCGCGGGTTCCTCGACCGAGGTCAGGACGACGCAGCAGTGCAGGGCCCACTCGACCCCGCCGGACATCTTCACCCGGATGACTCTAACTCGCCTCTTGACTCGGACACAATATGTCTGAGTATTATCTCGGACATGAGGTATCCGAGTTAGCGGACGCCTACCGAGGAAGGGCACTGGGCCATGAAATTCGCGATCATCGGCGGGACCGGACTGATCGGTTCGCAGGTCGTGCGGAACCTGAACGAGGCCGGGCACGAGGCGGTGCCGCACTCGCCGTCCACCGGGGTCGACCTCCTCACCGGCCAAGGGCTGGACGCCGCGCTCGACGGCGCCGACGTGGTCGTCAACCTCACGAACTCGCCGACCTTCGACGACGCCTCCCCCGCGTTCTTCCGGACGTCGATGGACAACCTCGTCGCGGCTGCGAAGAAGGCGGGTACCGGGCACTTCGTGATCCTGTCCATCGTCGGCGTCGACCAGGTGCCCGAACTCGACTACTACCGCGCGAAGACGCTTCAGGAAGACATCCTCAAGAACAGCGGCGTCCCCTACTCGATCGTCCGCGCCACCCAGTTCATGGAATTCGTCGACGCGGTCCTGTCCTGGACCTCCGACGAGACCACGGTCCGCCTGCCCAGTACGCCGATCCAGCCGATCGCCGCGGCGGACGTCGCCGCCGCCGTTTCCGAGGTTTCGGCCGGGAAGCCGCTGAACGGGACCCTCGACGTGGGCGGCCCGGACGTGTACCCCCTGGACGAACTGGGCCGGATCACCTTGTCCGCCAAGGGAGACACGCGTTCGGTGACCGTCGACGAGACCGCGGGCATGTTCGCCGCGGTCAAGGGCGACGTCCTCACCACGAAGGACGGCGCCCGCATCGCCGAGACCCGCTACCTCGACTGGCTCAAGTAACGGCACAGCGTGTGAAGGCCCCCTTCCCTCGGCTCAGCCAAGGGAAGGGGACCTTCACGCGCTTCGGGATCAGCTCGGCAGCAGCGCCGGAGCCGCGAGACGGCTGGCGTTCGCCGCTTCGTCGTCCGGCTGGGCCTGGGCGGAGCGTTCCGCCTCGACCCGCGCGAGGTAGTTGGTGACCTCGCGCTCCCGCTTGTGCGAGTCCCAGCCCAGCAGCGGCGCCATCAGCTCCGCCACCACCGGCGCCGCCGTCACACCGCGGTCACGCTCCTCGATGGAGATTCGCGTGCGCCGGGTCAGGACGTCCTCCAGATGCAGCGCGCCCTCGTGTGAGACGGCGTACACGACCTCCGCCTTGAGGTACTCCGCCGTTCCCGGGATCGGCTCGCCCAATTCGGGTCGCTCCGAAATCGACTCCAGGATGTCCTCGATCGCGGTGCCGTAGCGCTGGAGCAGGTGCTCGATCCGGCCGATCGGCAGCCCCGTGCGCTGCACCAGCGAGTGCCGCGCACCCCACATCTCGTGGTAGCCCGTCGCGCCGACGATCGGCAGCCGCTCGGTCCACGACGACGGCGCCGGACGGCCGAGGTCCTCCACCGCGACGTCGACCGCATCGGCGGCCATCACGCGGTACGTCGTGTACTTGCCGCCGGCCACGATCACCAGACCGGGCACCGGATGCGCGACGGCGTGCTCGCGCGACAGCTTCGTCGTCGAAGTCGCCTTCGCCGCCAGCAGCGGCCGAAGCCCGGCGTACACGCCTTCGATGTCGTCGGCGGTGATCGGCGTGCGCAGGACCGCGTTGAGATGTTCGAGCACGTAGTCGACGTCCGCCTGGCTGGCAGCCGGGTGTTCGCGGTCGAGGTCCCATTCGGTGTCGGTGGTGCCGACGATCCAGTGCCGTCCCCACGGGATGACGAACAGGACGCTCTTCTCGGTGCGCAGGATCAGCCCGGTGTCCAGGTCGATCTTCTCGCGCGGCACCACCAGGTGGATGCCCTTCGACGCGCGCACGGTGAACGGCGCGGGGATGCCCGCCGCCTCGGCCATGTCGTCGCTCCACACGCCGGTGGCCGCGACGACCGTCTTCGCCCGGACCTCGATCTCCGCGCCGCTCTCGCGGTCGACGACCTTGGCGCCGACGACGCGCTCGCCGTCACGGATCAGCGACGTCACGCGAGCGCGGGTGAGAACGGACGCGCCTTGCTCAGCCGCGGTCCGCGCGATCGTCATGGTGTGACGGGCGTCGTCGACTTGGGCGTCGTAGTACTGGATGGCGCCGATCAGGGCGTCGTCCGCGAGGCCGGGGGCGACCTTGCCCGCGCCGCGTTTGGACAGATGCCGGTGCCGCGGCAAGGCGCGCGCTCCGCCGAGCGTGTCGTAGAGCGTGACACCCGCGCCGATGTAGCCGCGTTCCCAGACGCGGTGCTTGAGCGGAACCAGGAACTTCACCGGACGGACCAGATGCGGCGCCAGCGTCTGCAGCAGCAGGCTCCGTTCCTTCAGCGCTTCACGGACCAGCTTGAAGTCGAGGTTCTCCAGGTAGCGCAGCCCGCCGTGGATCAGCTTGCTGGACCGGCTCGACGTGCCCGCGGCGAAGTCGCGTGCCTCGACGAGCGCGACGGAGAGCCCGCGCGAAGCGGCGTCGAGCGCGACGCCGGCACCGGTCACTCCCCCGCCGACGACGAGAACTTCGACCTCTTCGCGAGCGAGCTTGCGCAACGTCTCGGCACGGTAGACCGGGGAAAGCGGTACGGGTGTCACTCTGTTCCTCCTGTTCATCGGGCTCACTCGACCTCCACCCAGTCGAGCGTGCGGCCGACGGCCTTCTGCCAGCCCGCGTAGCCCTCGGCGCGCTGTTCGTCCGTCCAAGACGGCTCCCAGCGCTTGTCCTCGTTCCAGTTCTGTTCCAGCTCGTCGATGGACTTCCAGAACCCGACCGCGAGGCCTGCCGCGTAGGCGGCACCGAGCGCGGTGGTCTCGGCGACCACCGGCTTCGACACCGGCACGCCGAGGATGTCGGCCTGCAACTGCATGCAGAGCTCGTTCGCGGTCACGCCACCGTCCACACGCAACACGTCGAGCGGGACACCGGAGTCGTTCTGCATGGCCTCGACGACGTCGCGGGTCTGGTAGCAGATCGCTTCGAGCGTCGCCCTCGCCAGATGCGCGTTGGTGGTCGCCCTGGTGAGCCCGACGATCGCGCCGCGCGCGTCGGATCGCCAGTACGGCGCGAAGAGCCCGGAGAACGCGGGGACGAAGTAGACACCGCCGTTGTCCTCGACCTGGCGGGCGAGGCTCTCGCTCTGGGAGGCGCCGCTGATGATGCCCAGCTGGTCGCGCAGCCACTGCACGGCGGAACCCGTGACGGCGATGGAGCCTTCCAGCGCGTACACCGGCTTCTCGTCACCGAACTGGTAGGCCAGCGTCGTGAGCAGGCCGTGCTTCGAGCGCACGACCTCGTGCCCGGTGTTGAGCAGCAGGAAGTTGCCGGTGCCGTAGGTGTTCTTGGCCTCGCCGGGGCGGAAGCACACCTGGCCGACGGTCGCCGCCTGCTGGTCACCGAGCACCCCGGTGATGGCGACCTCGCCGCCGAGCGGGCCGTCCGCGCGGGTGACGCCGAAACGACCGTTGTTCGACGACGGCGCGATCGACGGCAACATCTGCTTCGGGACGTCGAAGAACGACAGCAGTTCGTCGTCCCACTCCAGGGTTTCGAGGTCCATGAGCATGGTGCGCGACGCGTTGGTCGGGTCAGTCACGTGCACGCCGCCGTCGGGGCCACCGGTGAGGTTCCAGATGAGCCAGGAATCGGTGGTACCGAAGAGCGCGTCGCCCTTTTCGGCGTCTTCGCGGACGCCGTCGACGTTCTCCAGGATCCACTGCAGCTTGCCGCCGGAGAAGTAGGTCGCGGGCGGCAGTCCGGCCTTGCGGCGGATGACGTCGCCCTTGCCCTCGCGTTCGAGCGCCGAGGCGATCCGATCGGTGCGGGTGTCCTGCCACACGATGGCGTTGCAGTACGGGCGCCCAGTGCGGCGGTTCCACACGACGGTGGTCTCGCGCTGGTTGGTGATGCCGAGCGAGGCGAGGTCGGCGGCGGTCAGCTTCGCCTTGTTGAGCGCGGTGGCGATGACCGAGCGGGTCCGCTCCCAGATCTCGGTGGCGTCGTGTTCGACCCAGCCCGGCTTCGGCAGGATCTGCTCGTGCTCGAGCTGGTGGCGGGCGATCTCGTTGCCGCCGTGGTCGAAGATCATGAAGCGCGTGCTGGTGGTGCCCTGGTCGACGGCGCCGATGTAGTCAGGCATGGGTTTCGCTCCTTAAGAAACGCGCTCGATGTCCTTGGCGGGCAAGGCTTCCGGTGCCGGGTCGGCGGGCAGGTAGCGCTCGATGAAGAACTTGTAGATCGCACCGCCGATCACCGCGCCGATCACCGGCGCCACGATCGGGATCCACCAGTACGGATAGCCGTATTGGTCGGTGAACGCGGTGTCGTAACCGGTGAGCCAGGACATCAGCCGCGGGCCGAAGTCGCGGGCGGGGTTGATCGCGTAGCCGGCGTTGGTGCCCCAGGCCATGCCGATCGCGACCACCAGGAAGCCGACGACGACCGGGGCGAGGTTCGCGGCGGGCGCGGTGTTGCGGAGATCGGTGATGGCGAAGATCACCAGCGCGAGGATCGCGGTCCCGATGATCTGGTCGCGGAAGGCGCCCCAGTCACCCACCGGAAGGGTTCCGTTACCCGGAAGGGTGGAGAAGACACCCTGGGTCTTGATGGTCAGGCCGGGGTCCGCGGCGTTGAGCACCTCGGTGTAGTTCCACCGCACCAGCAGCGCGGCGACGAACGCTCCGGCCGTCTGCGCCAAGGCGTACGGGGCGACCTTGCGCCACGAAAAGCCCTTGAACACCGCGAGCGCCACCGTGATGGCGGGGTTCAGATGCGCCCCGCTGATCCGTGAAGCCACGTAGATACCGAGCGTGACACCGATTCCCCAGGCCCACGCGATGCTGTCGTGGTCCCCGATGCCCGCGGCGACGACCTGCGCCACCACCCCGCAGCCGAACAGGATGAGGATCATCGTCCCGACGAACTCCGCCGCCAGTTCGCCCGCCAGTCCGCGAGCTTTGAGGTTTCGCACCATTGCTTCCTCCACAAAGGACACCGTTGCCCTGTTGAGGCCGAAGTTAAGTTCGCGGAAACGCGGGGTCAACGGACACCGGTCGGCATTGTCGAACGCGCGAAGACGATGTTCGACATTGTCGAATCAGGGCCGGTCGGGCTACGGTTGAGCCGTGCCCGGTCCGATCCAGTCCATCGAGCGCGCCGCCGCGATCCTGCGGTTGCTGGCGCGCGGTTCGGGGCGTCTGGGGGTCGGCGAGATCGCCGATTCCCTCGAACTCGCCAAGGGAACGGCGCACGGGATCCTGCGCACCCTGCAAGGGGTCGGCTTTGTCGAACAGGACCGCGACACCGGGAAATACCAACTCGGCGCGGCGCTGCTGCACCTCGGCACGAGCTACCTCGACGTCAACGAACTCAGGTCACGTGCGATCAACTGGGCCGACGCGCTGGCCGCGCGCAGCGGTGAAGCCGTCCGGATCGGCGCGCCGCTGGAAGGCCGGGTCCTGGTGGTGCACCACGTGTTCCGGCCCGACGACAGCCTGCAAACCCTGGACATCGGCACGCTTCTGCCGTTGCACGCGACGGCGCTCGGAAAAGTACTTCTGGCCTACGACACCGGTCTCGTGGCATCGTTGCGCAGCGGCGGACCGGAGGCCTACACCCGCCGGACCCTGGTCACCCAGACGGCGATCAAACGCGCCTGTGGCAAGGTGCGCGAGGCGGGCTGGGCGAGTGAGAACGGCGAGATGATCACCGGCGAGGCCGGGATAGCGGCGCCGATCCGCGGCCACGGCGGCATCGTGGTCGGCGCGATCGGGGTGTCCGGCGCGACGGAACGGATCTGTGAAGCCGACGGCAGCCCGATCCCGCGGCTGCTCGGCCACGTACGCGACGCGGCACGGGCGGTCTCCCGCGATCTCGGCGCGTCCCGATGGTGATGGAGGTGCTCGCGTGGTCCAGCGCTACGTGATGTCGATCGACCAGGGCACCACCTCGACGCGGTGCATCCTGTTCGACGCGCGCGGCAGGCTGGTCTCGGTCGCGCAGCGCGAACACCAGCAGCACTTCCCCCGGCCCGGCTGGGTCGAGCACGACGCGACCGAGATCTGGCGCAACGTCGGCCGGATCGTGCCGCAGGCGCTGGCCGACGCCGGTGCCGAACCGGCACAGGTGGTCGGCCTCGGCATCGCCAACCAGCGCGAGACGACGGTGCTGTGGGATCGGCACACCGGCAATCCGGTCGGGCGCGCGATCGTCTGGCAGGACACCCGCACCGACGCGATGCTCGAACACCTCGCCCGCGAGCCGGGCGCCGACCGCGTCCGGCGGCTGTGCGGGCTGCCGCTGGCAACGTACTTCTCCGCACCGCGTATCCGGTGGATGCTGGAAAGGACTCCCGGCCTGCGGGAACGCGCCGAGCGCGGCGACGTGCTGTTCGGGACGGTGGAGAGCTGGCTGATCTGGAACCTGACCGGCGGTCCCGATGGCGGCGTCCACATCACCGACGTCACCAACGCCTCGCGCACCATGCTGATGAACCTGCGGACGCTGTCCTGGGACGACGAACTGCTGGAGTTCTTCGACGTCCCCCGCGCGATGCTGCCGCGGATCCGGCCGTCGACCGAGGTGTACGGGACGACGTCACGGGTGGTGCCGGGGATCCGGATCGCGGCGGCACTCGGCGACCAGCAGGCGGCGTTGTTCGGCCAGACCTGCTTCGCGCCCGGCGAGGCGAAGTGCACGTACGGCACGGGCAGCTTCCTGCTGCTCAACACCGGCCCGACGCCCGTGCTCTCGACCCACGGCATGCTGACCACCGTCGGGTTCAAGATCGGCGACGAGCCCGCCGTGTACGCCCTCGAAGGGTCGATCGCCGTCACCGGATCGCTGGTGCAGTGGTTCCGCGACGGGCTCGAACTGATCGGCAGCGCGCCCGAGATCGAGACGCTCGCGCGGACGGTCGAAGACAACGGCGGCTGCTACATAGTGCCCGCCTTCTCGGGCCTGTTCGCGCCGCACTGGCACAGCGAGGCACGCGGCGTGATCGCCGGACTGACGTCGTACATCACCAAGGGACACCTCGCCAGGGCCGTCCTGGAAGCGACGGGCTGGCAGACCCGCGAGGTCGTCGACGCGATGAACGCCGATTCGGGGCTCGCGCTGTCGACGCTCAAAGTGGACGGTGGGATGACCGCCGACAACCTGCTGATGCAGTTCGTCGCCGACGTCCTCGACGTGCCGGTGGTGCGCCCGATGGTCGCCGAGACGGTGTCACTGGGCGCGGCGTACGCGGCCGGATTGTCGGTCGGCTACTGGCCGGACCTGGAGGGCCTGCGCCGGAACTGGCACCGCGCCGGACAGTGGCTGCCGACGATGGACCCGGCCCGCCGCGACAGCGAATACTCGCACTGGCGCCAGGCCGTGGAGCTGACCTTCGGCTGGATGCGCCCGGGCCCGACGGCCGCTCCCCCCGGCTCCGACCTGGTCGAGGTCGTCCTGGCCGACCACCGCCGGATCGAACAGCTGTTCCGGGACCTCCGCAACGACGAGGCCGATCGTCGGGCGCTGATCGCGGAACTTTCGGCGGCGCTGGTCGCCCATGCGACCGCGACCGAACGGATCGTCCGTCCCGATGCGACAGAGAGCGGGCTCGGCGCCGAACTGCTGGCCGTGCTGGAGGCCGGCGACTCCGAGAAAGCGCTGGCGGCACTGGAGAATTCGGTGGACGCGCATATCCGCGCGGAGGAACGCGGGCTGCTGAACGAACTCCGGCGCACACTGTCCACTTCGGACCGTACCGGGCTCGGCCGCGCGTTCGTGGCCGAACGGCAGCGGCAGCTCGACCTCGACTGCGGCTCCGCCGCGCACGTCCGCGAGCAGGGCTCCCGGCTACGGCTCTCGTGACTCGCCGGTAGGTCGTGTTAGCCTGTCGCCGTGCGCCGCTGGACTCGACTCGTAGTCAAGCGCGCCGGCTGAACCAGGTCGCCGGCGCGCAGTCCGGCGACCCCTCGACACGGGGCATTTCCCGGGACCTGGCCCTCCATGGCCTGTACGTTTCCCGCCCTTGGAGCCCGCGATGTCCGCTGTTTCGTTTCAGATCCCCGCCCCGCGATCGTCCATGCTGGTCCGCCGCCGGATCGCGACGTACTTCGTCGGCGGCGTCGACCAGATTCCCGGCCTGGTCGACGCGCTCGGCTGCCTCGTCCACGACCTGTCGGTCGACGTGCGCGACGGGGTCCGCGAAAGCACCATGACCTGCGCCGTCCTGATCGACGCCGGTGAGGTCGAGCCCCTGCTGGACCGGCTGCGCGGACTGTCCTCGGTCGTCTCGTCCGAACTGGTCTGACCGCCGGCCGCGGGCCCGAAAGTCGTGACTCGCGTGATCAGAGACGTAACTAGCGTGATTGAAGGCGCATCTCACGAGTTACGTCCCCAATCACGCGAGTTACGGCTCTGATCACGCGAGTTCGGCGCTAAGTCCCCTATGCCCGAAGTCTCTTGCACGGTTCCGTGCAGCCGGCGGGCAAGGCCGTCAAGAAGGTGCCGTCGCGAGGGACCACCGACCCGGTCAAGGACGGGACGACCTACCTCGGCCATGAGACCGGCAACGACTCCCCCGTCCCGATGAAGTACTCGGAACAGGACGGCCAGGACCGCACCAAGAAGGTCACCTGGTCCCGTGTCCGGTTCCGCGACGGCACCCTGGTCGATCAGATCATCGTGCGGCGCTCCTGACCCGCCTTCCTCCCGTTACAGAGTCATGACATGAACAAGACGGGGCCACGATGAACGTTCCCGAACATCTGCATCATGCTCGACCAACGAACCACGCCCATCGCGGTACCCGGTGCGAAGCGGCGACCACGGCTTCCGGTGACGATCCTGGCCGTCTTCCTGGTGATCGCCGGAATCCTCGGTTACGTGGTCATCCTGTCCGGTTTCGCCGACGGCACGAGCTTCGACGTGGCGACGGCTGCGGCTACCTCGGCGGCCGTGTCCCTGGCTCCCCGTCTGCGAAAGTGACTTCGGCGGCGTTTTCCACGGTCGTTCTGAAAGCGCTTACCAGCAGCTCGGCGAAACAGGACCACGGAGCCGCCGAGACACCCCCGGTCTGGACTTTCAGAGCGGCCAGTTGCTCGCCGGCCAGCGGCGCCACCCGGTCCATGAACTGGCCGAGGAACCGCAGGGCCATGACGGGCGGGATCCCGGCACCGGCAAGCTCGGCCACCGCGCGGGAAACGGACGGGCGCACGACGGCAGGCGCTCCCTCGTCGTCCTTGCCGAGCACGCCGTGCCGTTCCAGGCACCGGACGACGGCGGGCTGTTCGCGAGCGAGGTCGACCATCGCCGCCTCCAGCCGTTCGGCGCCGTCCACTGTGGTCGTTCCGAGCATCGCGGCGATGGACACCAGGTTGAAGCCCTGTTTCTGCAGCATCGTGATGCGCCGCAGCCGCCGCAGATGGGCCGGGCCGTAGTAGGCGGACCTGCCGTGCCGGACCGGCGGGGCGAGCAGACCTCTCGTCTGATGGGCCCGGATATTGCGCGCCGACATGCCGATGATCGTCGAGAGTTCTTCGATCGTGTATCCGGCCGGTCTCGGCGAAAAGGGCTTCACGCCGAACAGCTTAACCAATGGTCGGATGAGTACACCACAACACCGGCGCAATGGTGACGCAACTGCCAGCCGGCTGAATCAGCGAGTTGCCACAAGTTCATCGGTTCGCCGCCCCGAACACAAGGCGAAGAGGTGCTTTACATGGTTTCGTGCCAAGTAATGTCGGTTTTGGGGCGTTCTACCCCCGCGGATTGCTCCAGTCAGGCGATCTTGATGGGCCCAAGACTTTCCTGCCGTTTAAATGCAGCTGAGACATCTGATGTCTCAGCTCTGTCGACGCCTTCGGAGCGCCGCTGAACCCGATGGCCGGTCGTCAAAGTTTCAACCTTTTCCCAGGAGGTTTCTGCATGTTCTGGAAACGGATCGCGGTCGCGGCGGTGGCCGCGACCGGCTTGGCCACGGGGCTGGTGGTGTCCCATCAGGACATTCCGGCCGCCGCGACGGAGCCGGCCGCCGCGACGGTCCCCGCCTTCGACCACATCGTCCTCGTGATGTTCGAGAACAAGGACTACAAGGAGATCAGCGGCAGCTCCAAGGCTCCGTATCTCAACAAACTCGCCTCGCAGGGCGCCAAGTTCACCAAGGCGTACGGGACGACCCATCCCAGCCAGCCGAACTACATCGCCCAGTTCGCGGGTTCGACGCACGGCGTCGACAGCAACAAATGCCAGGATCTCGGGAACAAGGAGAACATCGCTTCCCAGCTGGCGGGGATCGGCAAGAAGTTCGCCGGCTACGCGGAAAGCATGCCCTCCGACGGCTACACGGGGTGCACGAAGGGCAAATACGCCCGCAAGCACAACAGCTGGGTCAGCTTCAGCAATGTCCCGGCGTCGGCGAACAAAAGGTTCTCGTCGTTCCCGAGCGACTTCACCAAGCTGCCGCACGTCGCTTTCGTGACCCCGGACCTGTGCAGCGACATGCACGACTGCCCGGTCGACACCGGCGACAAATGGCTGAAGAACAACCTCGACGCCTACGCGCAGTGGGCCAAGACGCACAACAGCCTGCTGATCGTCAATTTCGACGAAGACAGCGGGACGTCGGTGAACCAGATCTTCACCACGTTCGTCGGCGCCCACGTGAAGCCGGGCAGCTACAGCGAATCCATCAACCACTACTCGATCCTCCGCACGATGGAGGCGGCGTTCGGCCTGCCGGGCATCGCCAACGCGGCGAACAAGCCGCCGATCACGAGCGTGTGGCAGTAACCGGGTGAACCCCGCGGGCGTGTCCACTGTGGACGCGCCCGCGGCCGGTAAAAGACGCTGTTCTCTTGGCTCCCCGCAGGAAGGCACGACCGTGAACACCCGCACCCGCGTCCTGATCGCCGTCACCGGAATACTCACACTGGCCACGGCCGCCGTGCTCTACGTCGGGGTGGCCGGCGCGCGCAACCAGGACACCGCGTCGGCGGGCACCCGCGACGCCGTCACCCTCGAAGGCGGGCGATTGTTGTTCCGCAGCACCGCCGACGCCGACCGCGGGCACGTGTCCAGCGTCAGCGCGGCCGATCCCGGCGGAACCCGGGCGGTGTCCACCGTCTCGTGCAGCCGGGTTTACGCGGCGAGCGGCACCGGGATCTGCCTGCGCCCGGAAACCGGGCTGACGACCTACCAGCTGGCCGTACTCGACAGCGCTCTCGCGGTCAAGCAGGAGATCCCGCTGGTCGGCCTGCCCAACCGGGCGCGCGTCTCGGCCGACGGACGGCGTCTCGCGTGGACGGTGTTCGTCACGGGCGACTCGTACAACGGCGGCCGGTTCTCCACCCGCGCCGGCACCCTCGACCTCACCACCGACAACGTCGAAGGCACGCTCGAGGACTTCGCAGTCACGGTGGACGGCAAGCCGTACAAGGCGGCCGACTTCAACTTCTGGGGCGTCACCTTCGCCAGGCAACCGAACCGGTTCTACGCCACCATGTCCACCGGCTCCCACCGGTACCTCGTCGAGGGCGACTCCCAGGCCAGGACCGTGAGGACGCTGCGGGACAACGTCGAATGCCCGTCGCTCTCCCCCGACGAGACCCGCATCGCCTACAAGGCCGCCATCGACGGCGATCCCGCCAAAGGCTGGCGGATCTCGGTGCTCGACCTCGCGAGCGGCACCGTGACACCGCTGGCCGAGACGCGGAACGTCGACGACCAGCCCGCCTGGCTCGACGACCGCACCGTCGCCTACGCCCTCCCCCGCACCCAAGGACATTCCGACGTCTGGGCCGTGTCCGCCGACGGCTCGGGGACTCCTCGCCTGCTCATCCCGGAGGCCGAATCACCCGCCGCGCTGCCCTAGGACTCGGCCTAAGCTGCCGGATATGAAGGCCGCGCTGCTGATCGTCGACATGCAGGACATGCTCGTCCCCCTGGTGTGGCGCGGCGAGGAACTGGCGGCCCGGATCGCCGCGCTGGCGCGCCGGGCCAGGGCGGACGGCGTTCCGGTGATCGCCCTGCGGCAGGTCGGCGCGCCCGGCACCGACTTCGATCCCGCGTCACCGGGCACCCGGGTCAGCGCGCTGCTCGATCTCGAGCCGATCGACGTGGTGGTCGACAAGACGGCGACCGACTCGTTCTACCGCACGGGGCTGGCGGGGCTGCTCGTCGACCGGGGCGTCGACACCGTGGTGCTGACCGGGCTGGCCACCGACTACTGCGTCGACGCGACCGCCAGGTCCGCGCAGAGCCACGGTCTCGACGTCGTGCTGGTCGGCGACGGCCACGCGCCGTCCGCCGACGGCGACCCCACCACGGGCCTGACCGCCGAACAGGTCATCGCCCGGCACAACCTGCTCCTGTGCACCGCGATCCACCCGGGCGGCAGGCTGCGCGTGGTGCCCGCGGCGGAGGTCGAGTTCACCGGCTGAGCGAGCCTGCTCGTACGATCGGCTCGCCATGATCACGAACTTCCTCCTCGACCACTCCGCGCTCGTGCCCGTGGCGATCGCACTGGTCGCGCTCGTCTGCGCCGTCCTAGGCCACCTGTTCGCGGGCAAGCGGCGGATCCTGTGGGCCCTCACCGGCGCGTCCCTGGTACCGGTCTTCGCGCTGACGCTGATGCCCACCGCACACACGATCGACGGGATCCTGTGCACCGTCCAGTTCTCGCTGCCCACGCTCGGGACGGTGGAACTCTTGGCCAATGTCGCCTTGTTCCTACCACTGGTGTACTTCGCCGCGCTGGCGGCGGAGCGGCCGCTGACGATGCTCGCGGCGGGCTCGGCGCTGTCCGCGGTGATCGAGACGCTTCAGGCGTTCGTCCCCGCCATCGGCCGCGCCTGCGACACCAACGACTGGCTGATGAACACCGTCGGCGCGGTACTCGGCGTGGCACTGGCGCTCGGCACGGCGTGGCTGGTGAAGCGCCGCGCTCAGTCCGGCAGCTCGATGGGCGCGATCTCGTCGTAGACGTCGCCCGGACCCGGGTTCGCCGGATCCGTCGCGCCGCCGAAGTGGTCGAGCACGCCCCACACCGCGTTGAGCGCCGTCTGGACGGCTCCTTCGGCCCAACCGGCCGTCCACGAGACGTCGTCGCCCGCCAGGAAGAGGCCGCGGTGGCGCTCCTCCAGCCTGTCCTGTTTGAAGTGGGTGAACAGCCGGTGCTGGTAGCGGTAGTGGCCGGGCAGGTTGGCCTTGAACGCGCCCATGAAATGCGGTTCGGCCTCCCAGGACACGGTCACCGGGTCGCCGATGATGTGGCGCCGGACGTCGACGCCCGGGTAGATCTCCTTCAGCGACTGCAACATCACCTCGACCCGCTCGGAGACCGAAAGCGGCAGCCACTTCAGCGAATCGTCGGCCCACGTGTAGGACAGGCAGATCACCGCGGGCGCGTCCGGGTCGTCACCGAGCAGATAGGTGCCGCGCGGCATGCGGTCGGTCAGCGTCATGCTCATCGTGTCGCGGCCGGTCGCCGGATCCTTGTCCAGCCAGAAGGGCCGGTCCACCGGGACGAAGACCTTCGAGGACTCCATGTAGTGCGTGCGCTCGATCGCCGTCCAGTGGTCGATCGGGAACAGCGCCTCGTCGCAGGCGATCTTCGACAGCAGCATCCAGCTCTGCGCGGTGAACACCGCCGCCGGGTAGGTGCGGACGCGGCCTTCGGTGTCGGTCACGGTGATGTTGTTCGGCGCGGTGCGGTGCAGCCGGGCGACGCCGGGGTTCGGGCTTCCGCCGTGCAGTGAGCTCAAACTCGTTCCCGCGGGCCAGAAAGCGATGTCCTCGGGCGCGTGTTCCCACAACCGCAACGGAAGCTGCCTGCTCCCGCCGACGATGCTGCGGTGCTCGTCGTCGGCGCCGGTGTAGACCACCCGCAGGATCTCCAGGATCGAGTTCGGGAAGTCGGTGTCCCAGCCACCGGTGCCGAAGCCGACCTGCCCGAAGATCTCGCGGTCGCGGAACGAGGCGAACGCCGGCGAATCACAGAGGAAGCCGTAGAAGGTCTGGTTGTCCAGCCGCGGCACGAGTTCGTTCCACAGCCGCTTGATCGTCTTCGTGTCACGCTCGCGGATCGCCTTCTGCATCTCGGTGAACGCCGCCTGCTCGGACAGCGTGCTGTCCCAGGCCGCGGCGACCTTGCCGAAGACGGCGGGCAGTTCGTCCGCGGTCCGCGCGTAGTGGCTCTCCCCCTTGAGATCGACCACGGTGCTCGGCGTTCCCGGCGCGAGCGGGTTCGGGAACGGCGTCGTCTCCAGCCCGACCTTGTCGATGTAGTGGAAGAGCGCGGTGGACGCCGGCGGGAACCGCATCGCGCCCATCTCCGCGACGACGTCGTCCGGGCAGCCGGGGAAGTTCACCGTGCGCAGGCGGCCGCCGATCTCGGCGATCTCGTACACGACCGGGCGCAGACCGAGTTTCATCAGCTCATACGCGGTGACGATGCCCGAGAGGCCACCGCCGATCACCGCCACCTCGGTGCCGTGTCGCTCGTCGGGGAGCGAGCCGAGCCCGGCGGGGCTGGCGAGGAAATCGTCGTAGGCGAACGGGAAATCGGGGCCGAACATGGTGATCGGGCGACCCGTGGATTCGTCGTGGTGGATCGCGGTCGGGAGAGCGGAGGTCATGCGGAAAGTCCTCGGTACAGATCGGGCCGTCGATCGGCCAGGTGGGTGTTCTCCAGGCGCGACGCGACGAGCGCGTCACGGGTGACTTCGGCACTGATCAGCTCCGGACCGGCGCCCGCGCGGGCGAGCACCTCACCGGTCGGGGCGACGACGCAGGATCGGCCGCAGTAGGTCAGTTCCTGTTCGGTGTCGCAGCGGTTCGCGTACGCGACGAACAGCTGGCTTTCGTAGGCGCGGGCGGGCACCAACGTGTCGGCGACCAGTTCGTACGGGCTCATCAGCGCGGTCGGCACCACGAGCAGTTCTGTCCCCGCCAGCGCGTGCGCCCGCACCAGTTCGGGGAACTCGACGTCGTAGCAGATCAGCAGGCCGATCCGGAGACCGCCGAGCTCGGCCTGCACAACCGCCTCGGTGCCTGGCTCGAACCGGTCGCGGTCGATGTCGCCGAACAAGTGGGTCTTGCGGTAGTTCGCCAGCCGCTGTCCGCCGGGGCCGATCAGCTGGACGCTGTTGTGGACGTGGTCACCGCCGGACTCGGGGTATCCGTAGGCCAGCGCGACGCCGGTTTCCTTCGCCAGCACGGACATCCGGGCCGCTGTCGGACCGTCGGCCGGTTCGGCGAGCGCATGGGAGCGGGCGCCGATGTGGTAGCCGGTGGTGATCATCTCGGCGGCGATCACGAGATCGGCGCCCGACGCCGCGACGACGGACGGCAGCTCGGCATACGAGCCCTGATGGACGGCGACCTTCATACCGACGACGATATGCGCCGTTTCGATGTGCCGATAAGGGCGATCTGTTGCGAATAATGTCGGTGGACCGTCGAAAAGATGCAGTTAAATGCAATTCAGCGGTGATTTGTTGTCTGGATCACCCTCACGGCGGGGGTCGTTCTGGCCAAGGGTGTTTAGGTACCTGCTGGAGTGAGCCGGGTAGCGGCCGGTCCGTGAAGGACTCCTTGAGAGACCCAGAGTCCCTCAAGGAGTCCTTCACGGACCCCGGGAGGCCATCATGAGCCTCAGCAGCATCACCAGTCACAACAGGTGCGCGAAGGGATCAGGTCGACTTCTGACCGTCGATGCTCTCGCGCAGGATGTCGGCGTGGCCGGCGTGCTGGGCGGTCTCGGCGATGACGTGCGTCAGCACCCGGCGCACGCTGCGCACCGCGCCCGGCGGGTTCCAGGGCGCCTCCGGCAGCGGATGCGTGGCGGACAGGTCGGGGATCGTCGAGACGATCTCCGTCGTCCGCGCGGCGACCTGCTCGTAGCGCGCGAGGATTCCTGCCAGGGTGTCGCCGGGCAGCATCCTGAAGTTGTTCTGGTGGTCGATGGCCCACTGCGGGAACTCACGGGCGGTCCCGGCGCCGATGTCGGCCCAGGTGACGCCTTCCGGCAGGTCGTAGTTGATCGCGGACGGGCCCTCGACCGCGAACCGCAGCCACATCTCCTCGATCGAGGCGACGTGCTTGATCAGGCCGCCGAGGCTCAGTTCGCTGACCGTCGGATGCGCGTCGAGTTGCTCGTCCGTGAGCCCCTGGACGGTGGCGGTCAGCGCGGCGCGGATGGTGTCGAGGGCTTCGAGCAGGTCGGCGCGTTCGGCGTCGAGGATGGTGGTGGTCATCAGGCCCTCCGGGTTGTCGTTCTCTGGCACACGACGACTCTCGCAGGGGTAGAGGACAGGTTGTGGCCTCTACTGGAGGCATCATGGAAAACATGCCGAAGACCTCCGCGCGTCTGCTGTCGATGCTCTCGTTGCTGCAGGCCCGCCGCGACTGGCCGGGGGCACTGCTGGCCGAGCGGCTGGACATCAGCCCGCGCACCGTGCGGCGCGACGTCGACAGGCTCCGCGAGCTCGGCTACCCCATCGCGACGATCAAAGGTCCCGACGGCGGGTACCGGCTCGACGCCGGATCCGAACTGCCGCCGCTGCTCTTCGACGACGACCAGGCGGTCGCGCTGGCCGTCGCGCTCCAGATCGCCACCACCAGCGGCGCGGGGATCGAGGAGGCGGCGATGCGGGCGCTGCACACCGTCCGGCAGGTGCTGCCCTCGCGGTTGCGGCGCCGGATCGACATGCTCCGGGTCACCGCCGTCGAATCACCCGCGAGCCGGCCGGAACCCCGCGTCGATGGCGACGTCCTGCTCGCGCTCGGCACGGCGGTGCACGCCCGCGAGATCCTCCGGTTCGACTACGCGGACGCGCCGCGCCGGGTGGAACCGCATCATCTCGTCACCTGGCACGGCCGCTGGTATCTCGTCGCCTGGGATCTCGATCGCGCGGACTGGCGCACCTTCCGCGCCGACCGGATCTCCCCGCGCACCCCGACCGGCCCGCGGTTCACGCCGCGTGAGCTGCCTGCCCCGGACGTCGCCACCTTCGTCGCGAGCCGGTTCCGGGGCTCTTCGGAATCCGGCGAGTGGCCGTGCCGCGGCGAAGTCATCCTCGACCTTCCCGCGGCCACTGTCTCCCACTACGTCCGAGACGGCGCGGTGGAAGAACTCGGGCCGGATCGGTGTCGTCTCGCGCTGGGGTCGTGGTCGTGGGCCGGGCTCGCGGCGAGTATCGGCCGGTTCGACGCCGACGTCGAAGTCGTCGGGCCTCCCGAACTGCGGGAGGCTTTCGCCGTCCTGGCCCGGCGTTACGCGAAGGCGGCCCGGATCCGCTGAACACGGATACGACGCCGGGAACCGCCCAGGGTCTGGGGAACGGTGCCCGACGTCGTCGACCGCCCGGGGTCCGGAGGCGGCGCCCTCCGATGCTGGGACCGCCCGGGGTCCCGGCACTGAAGCTTCGTGTTCCTCACGCCTTGTGGTGCACCTCCTGCAGGCCGAACACCGGCGTCGGGATGCCCTCATAGCGCGCTTTCAGTTGCAGTGCGAGATAAAGCGAGTAGTGCCGCGACTGGTGCAGGTTCCCGCCCTGGAACCACAGGCCTTCCTTCCGGGTGGGCTTCCACATGTTGCGCTGCTCGCCCTCCCACGGGCCGGGGTCCTTCGTCGTCGCGGAGCCGAGGCCCCAGCATTTGCCGACGAGGTCCGCGGTCTCCTGGCCGACCAGGTCGGCGACCCAGCCGTTCATCGAGCCGTAGCCGGTGGCGTACACGACGAGGTCCGCTTTCAGTTCCGTGCCGTCGGACAGCACCACCGCGTCACGGGTCAGCCGGTCGACCTGGCCGTGGGCCAGCTTGATCTTCCCGTCGGCGACCAGTTCCGACGCGCCGACGTCGATGTAATAGCCGGAACCGCGGCGCAGGTACTTCAGGAACAGCCCGGATCCGTCGTCGCCCCAGTCGTGCTGGAACCCGGCCGCTTCCAGCCGCGCGTAGAAGTCCTTGTCCCGCTCACGGATCGCGTCGTACACCGGGATCTGGAACTGCGGCATGATCCGGTACGGGATCGACGCGAAGATCATGTCCGCCTTGTCGGTGGTGATCCCCGATCGCACCGCGCGTTCCGAGTACAGGTCGCCGAGTCCCAGCTCCATCAGCGAATCCGACTTCACCACATGGGTCGAGGACCGTTGCACCATGGTGACGTCGGCGCCGTGTTCCCACAGTGCCGCGCAGATGTCGTGCGCGGAGTTGTTGGAGCCGACCACGACCGCCTTCTTGCCGGCGTAGGAGTCCGGGCCGGGGTGCTGGGACGAATGGTGCTGATCGCCTTCGAAGACGTCCATTCCGGGGAACGACGGGATGTTCGGTTTCCCGGACATCCCGGTCGCGAAAACGACGTGCCGCGGCGTGAGCACCAGTTCCTCGCCCTCACGGACGACGGTCACCAGCCACTGCTTCTGTTCCTCGTCCCAGGAAGCCGAGGTCACCTCGGTGCTGGTCCAATACGGCACCTCCATGAGCCGCGTGTACATCTCGAGCCAGTCGGCGATCTTGTCCTTGGGCGCGAACACCGGCCAGTTGTCCGGGAACGGCAGATAGGGCAGGTGGTCGTACCAGACCGGGTCGTGCAGGCAGAGGTTCTTGTACCGCTTGCGCCACGAGTCGCCGGGCCGTTCGTTGCGTTCCAGGACGAGCGTCGGCACGTCGAGCTGCCGCAGCCTGGCGCCGAGCGCGATCCCGCCCTGCCCGCCGCCGATCACGACGACGTACGGCTGCTGCTCGTAGCCGAGCCGGGTCCGTTCCTCTTCGCGTTTCTCGGCCCACGACTTCCGGCCGCGCACGATGCCGTGCTCGACGCCCTTGGGCCGCTGATCGTTGCGAGGTTCCTCGAAACCCTTGAGCTCCCGCAGGCTCGTCAACAGCGTCCAGGCGCCTTCGTCCTTCAGCCTCAAGTGGCCTTTCACGCGCCCGGTCGCGGTTTCGAACTCCAGCCACGCTTCGGTGACACCGTCGGCTTCGGTCGGCGTCTCGGTGGTGCGGAACCCGGACGGCTCGATCCGGTCGAGACAGGCGCCGAGCATGCCGGCCACCTCGTCGCGACCTTCGACCGTCTTGATCGTCCACGTGAAGGCGACCAGGTCGCGCCAGTAGCAGTCGACGGCGAAGAGCGCGGCGGCGGCTTCGGCGTCGCGGGCGGCGAGGGCCGATTCGAACCGGCTCAGCCAGGCATCGACCCGAGCCTGCGGCGAGCCCGTCGCCTCGATCCGGTCCACCGTCTGTGTCATGGCCACTCCTGAACGTCGGCGTTCGGCTGTTACCCCGATCACACGCCGCGGCCGGCTACGGCGGCAAGGGTTGCAGCGTGTTGCAGCCCGGCTCCTTGGCGCGCCTCGACCGGCGGACCTATGCTGGTCAGTCGACGCGATGGTGCGGAGGTGGCCTGTGGGCGTGCACAGTTCGGTCCCGCCCGGCGTCGACCTGCCGATGCACGCCCGGGACCTGATCCGCATGCACGAAGCCGTGATCGGCGGCGGCCGTCCTCGGGTCCGGCCGCGGCCGCTGGTTTCGCGGTCGTGGTCACGGATGCTGAGCCTGGGGCTCGCCGCCGACGGGGTGAACACCCGCGATTCGGTGCCGCTCGACGAGGTCGCCCGCCGTCGCCGCGCCTCCCCGCTGCGGTGGGTGATCGAGGACCTCGGGCAGGTGGTCGGCGCGACGGCCGACACCGCGAACATGCTGCTGGTGGTGACCGACGCCGAGGGCATCATCCTCTGGCGGGTCGGCTCGCCCGCGGTGCGGCGCCGGGCCGACACGCTGGGCTTCACCGAAGGCGCCGACTGGACCGAGGCCAGGGTCGGCACCAACGCGATCGGCACCGCGCTCGCCGAGGCCGCGCCGGTGGAACTGCTCGCGGGCGAACACTTCGAACAGGGCCAGCATCCTTGGTACTGCACCGCCTCGCCGGTACACGATCCGCGCACCGGCGAACTGCTCGGGGTGATCGACGTCAGCGGTCCCGCGCTGACCCTGCACCCGGCGATCGGCGCGCTGGTGGAGACCGGGCGGCGGCTGGTCGAATCCGAGCTCTGGCGCCACCACCAGCAGGGGCTCGACCGGTTGCGCCGGACCGCCGAACCGGTGGTGACCGGCGTGGGCGGCCCGGTACTGCTGGTGGACGACGACGGCTGGGTGGCCCACTCCGCGGGGGTCTCCTCCGGCGCGAGGATCGCCGCGCCCGCGGAAGGGCGGATCCTCGCCGTTCCCGGGCTGGGAGCCTGCCTTCCCGAACGGCTGTCAGAAGGCTGGCTCGTGCGCCCGGCCGACACCGCGCGCCGGGTCCGGCTGGATCTCGAACTCGGCCACGCGCCGATGCTGCGGATGGCCTCGGGTGACGTCGGCTGGGTCCGCACCGTGACGCCGCGGCACGCGGAGATCCTCGTGCACCTGCACACGGCGGGCCCGTCCGGGCTGTCGGCCGAGGCGCTCAGCCGGGCGCTCTACGGCGACGCCGAACATCTCGTCACCGTCCGCGCCGAGGTCTCCCGGCTGCGACGGCTGCTCGGCGCCATTGTGGACACCCGGCCGTACCGGCTGGCCGCCGGTGTCGGCCTGACAATCCATAAAGGACTCGAAGTCGGCGGCTGAGCCGCCCCCGGTTGCCGGAGGACCAAGCCGGGTACTCCGCGCGAATGGAGATACTCCTCGCCGGGGCGGGCGTTCTGGCGCTGTGCGCCGCGGTGCTGCCGAACCTGTTGCACGAACGCCCGCTGTCGATGCCGCTGGTCCTGCTGGTGGGCGGACTGCTTTTCGGGCTGCTCCCCTTCGGGTACCCCTATGGCCAGGGAGTGCTGGACCCACGGTCGCATGTGGGCGCCGTCGAGGTGATCACCGAACTCGGCGTGCTCGTGTCGCTGGTCGGCGCGGGACTGAAATCCGACCGGTTGATCGGCTGGCGGTCCTGGAATTCGACGTGGCGGCTGCTGGCGATCACGCTGCCGCTGTCGGTCTGCGCGGTCGCCTTGCTCGGCTGGTGGGCGCTCGCCCTGTCCCCCGCCGCCGCGCTGCTGCTGGGGGCCGTGCTGTCACCGACCGATCCCGTGCTGGCGAGCGATGTCCAGGTGCCCGCGCCGCATACCGAGGACGGCCGGGGCTCGGACAACGAGATCAGGTTCACGCTGACCTCGGAGGCCGGGCTCAACGACGGACTGGCGATGCCGTTCGTGTTGCTGGCCCTCGTACTGGCCGGAACGGCGAGCACGTCACCCGTGCCGTGGGTGCTGACCGAGGTCCTCGTCCCGCTCGCGGTCGCCGTACTGGTCGGGCTTGTCTGCGGCCGGCTGATGTCCTGGCTGATGTTCCGGGTGCGGCACGAGCGGCTGCGCCTCGGTGAATACTCCGACGGGCTGGTAGTGCTGGCCATCGCGTTTCTTCCGTTCGCGCTGTGCGAATGGTTGGGCGGTATCGGCTTCGTCGCGGTGTTCACCACTGCCGCGACCATCCGCGCCAGCGAACGGTCGCACGAGTACCACGGGGTGCTGCACGAATTCGGCGATCAGCTGGAACGACTCTTCGTCGCGCTGGCCTTGCTCGGACTCGGCGTGGCGCTGGGCGACGGACTCCTTTCCGGGGTGAAACTCGTCGAAGTCCTGGTTGCCGTCGCGGCGGTGATGATCGTGCGCCCGCTGTTCGGCGCGCTGGCCTTGCTCGGTGGCTCCACCACACGTCCGGCGGCGACGGCGATCGCGTTCTTCGGCATCCGCGGGATCGGCAGCCTCTACTACCTGTCCTACGCGCTGGGGCACGGCGATTTCCCGATGGCCGACTCGCTCTGGCGGGTCACGGCGCTCACGATCGCGGTGTCGGTCCTCGTGCACGGTCTGCTGTCCGGCCCGGTGATGCGCAAACTGGAGGGCCAGGGAATGCAGAGCTTCGAGAGCGGGTAAGGGAAACGCCATTTCCTCGACGCTCACTCGACCGGTGTTGCCCCGATCCCGAAGTCCGTGAAGGCCTCCTTGAGGGACTCTGGGTCCCTCAAGGAGGCCTTCACGGACAACTACACCCAGGGCCTAGCAAGCGAAAGCTTCGCTAGTGGCGCCACTCCCGGCCCTCGAGCCGGGCCTTCACCCGCTGCAACGTGGTGGCGATGTTGGCCCGGTTGGTCCCGGCTCGATCCGGTTCCCCGGTGATGAGGATGGCGATCGGGACGAACCACGGCGGCACCCGCAACCAGTTCGTCACGGTGACGCGGCTGCCTTCGCCGACGGGGACGATGTCGTACTCCCAGCGGGAAATCGGCACGAAGAACGGCGTGCGCACCCGATAGGCGAACCGGCGCCCCGGCTCGGCCTCGGTGATCTCGGCGTGGGTCACCCAGCGCCGGAGTCCATTGCGGTTGCTGCCGGTGAACCAGTTCCCGACCCGCGCCTCGGTCGCGCCGTGGATCCAGCGCGCCTTGTGCAGTTCCTCGGCGCATTCGGCCATCGCGACCGGGTCGCTGACGAGCCGGTACACCTTCTCGGGGGCGACGTCGATCGTGACCTCGCCGGTCGCGATCGGTTCGCTGTAGGTCAGGCTGTCCTTCGGCTTCGTCTCCATCGCGCCTCCCGGTCGATTTCGTCAGCCCACCAGTACGAGGGCTCCCGGTCAAGACCGGCGCGGCCAGCTCAGCACGGACGCGGAACCCGAGGTCAGGTGGCCGGTTCCTCCGGGAAGCTGACTTGGAACCCCAGCCCTCTCAGCAGCTGCGTGAGCATCGCCTTCGTGTTGGCCTTGGCGCGTTCGAGCAGGCCGGAGTGTTGCGCGGCCTCACCGATGCGTTTCTCCGCGGCGAGGTGGAACGGCCGCTGGTCCTGCACGGAAACCAGTCCGCCGAGCCGGTCGATCAGGCCGCGCTCCTGGCCGAAGACGTAGCTGCGTTCGTGGTCCAGATTGGGTTTCGCCAGTTTCGGCTCGGGCAGCCGCACCGCGACCGATCGCCGATCTTCGGACACGGTCAGCGAATTCTCCACCAGTGGCCCGAAATCGACGTACGCGTCGACAGAGCCCGCCGCGACGAACAGGGTGCGCTCCCCGGCGATGCTCGCGGGCACCCATTTGACGTCCTTCTCGATGTCGACGACGACCTGGTAGTCGCCGACCGCCGCGTGATACTGGCTCAGGTCACGGACGGCCTGGAGCACCGCGGGCTGCGAGCGGTCCACAGTGGACGTTCCGAACGGGTCGAGCTTCGGCAGCACCCCGGCGATCTGCAGTGCCGCGGCGACGATCAGGAGCCCGACCAGGCCGAACACTCCGAGACGCGTCCAGCGCTTCTTCACGCCCACCACCGCCTCTCCAGCGCGTGGGGTACCCGCCGGACGCGGCCCCGAAGCGTCGTGGCCGGTTTCCCGTACGTTCGGCGGAACCGGATTCCGCACTTGGAGTAGCTTGGCCGCATGCAGAACGTCTTGCCCGCGCCGGAGAAGACCGGGCTGAACATCTCGGCGTTGCACTGGGCGGGTTTCCTCGGAATCGCCGTGCTGGTGCTGGTCACGTCCGGGATCGGCCTGCCCTCGGTGCTGGTGGTGGCGCTGGGCGTCTCCGGGATGGCCACCCTGGTGCTCTCCTGGCTCGGCATCGGACGGCTGGCCGCCGGGTTGCCGGAGCGGCGGCTGTACTGGATCGCAGTCTCCTGGTGCGCGCCGCTGCTGGTCGCGCGCCCGCTGTTCAGCGGCGACATCAACAGCTACCTGGCGCAGGGCCTGATCGCGGCCAAGGGGTTCGACACCTATCTCGTGGGACCGGCCGAGGCGCTCGGCGCCGATTCGCCGGTGACGCTCGCGGTCAGTCACTACTGGCGGGACACGCCCGCGCCGTACGGTCCGGCGTTCGTCGCGCTGGCCCGCGCGATCGCCCACGTCGCCGGAGAGGCCTTCGTGCCGACAGTGCTGCTGCACCGGCTGCTGGGGCTGATCGGGATCGTGCTGCTGGCCTGGGCGCTCCCCCGGCTCGCCCGGCGCGTCGGGGTTTCGCCGTCGATCGCGCTGTGGCTGGCCCTGCTCAACCCGCTGGTCCTATGGCATGTCGTGGCGGGCGTGCACAACGACGGGCTCATGGTCGGGCTGATGGTCGCCGGGCTGGAACTCGTCCTCATGGGCGCGGCGAAGACCGGCGCGGCGCGGCCGGCGCTGATCGCCGCCGGCGTGATCGCGGTGAGTGCCGCCGCGAACATCAAGATCGTGGCCGTCGCGGGCCTGCTGTTCGTCGGCATCGACCTGTTCCGCCGGGCGACGCCCGCCGGCCGGGCGGCGGTGGCGCTCGGGCTGCCCGCCGGATTCGCCGCCGTCACGGTGGCGATCTCACTCGGCAGCGGGCTCGGTTTCGGCTGGGTCCGCGTGCTTTCCGGGGTTTCCGGCCAGGTCCACAGCTGGATGGCGCCCACCAACGAACTCGGCTTCCTCGTCGGCGGGGTGGGCAAGATCTTCGGCGCGGACCTGACCGGCGGCGCGATCAAGGTGTTCTCGCTCGTCGGCGCGATCCTCGGTCTCGCCGTCGGCGCCAGGCTCCTATGGCTCACGTACCGGGAAAAGCTGCACCCGCTCTACGGCGCGGGTCTGACCTTCGCCGCGATGCTGGTGCTCGGCCCGGTCGTGCAGCCGTGGTATCTCCTGTGGACGGTCGCGCTGCTGGCCGTCAGCCTCACGACCGACCGCGGACGCTGGATCCTCGCCGTCGTCAGCGCGGTGTTCGGTGTGCTGCTCCCGCCCGCGAACGGTGGCGCCGTGTCGCTGGCACTGGGTTACTTGATCGCCGTCGTGCTCATCGGCGGCACTTTGTTCGTACTCAAGCGAAAGGGCCTCTTGCCGGAGATCAGGTTCCGCAAGAGCCGAACGTAGAGGCTCCATCGCGCGGGCGCCTTGACCGTGCCGGTGAGTTCACGCTCGGCACGGTCGAGGCAGTCTTCCAGCAGCGCGTCGTGCATCGGCCGCCACAGAAGCGGATAGGTGAACCATGCCGGATGCCGAAGCCGCAGCACCATGAGGTGTACGAGTTCGGTCTCGCCCTTTTCCGTCGCCCGCAAGGTGAATTCGTGGAACCCGTCGAAGCCGCGGGGCGCGGTGAACCTGAACCGCACGGACCTCCCGGGTTCGTAGGACTCCACGTGGTACCGCACCGGTCCGTGCCCGCCGTCGGCTCCCACCCCGAGTGGCCGGTCGAACCGCAACGGCGGCCACGCGTCGACGGGCCAGAGCTGGTCGCCGTCCGCGGAAAGAGTGTCGATCAGCGCGCCGACGCGCTCCTGCGCCACGTCGACGATCCGGTGATGCCTGTTCCACACGCGCATCGTACCTCCCAGTTCTAGAGACCTTCCCCTAAAACCATAGTAGAGGATAGTCTCTGAAAATGGGACGGCCACCGCGGCACACCGCCGACGACTTCCTCGACGCCGCCGTGCGGATCTTCGCCGCCGAAGGGATCGCCGGGGTGACCATGTCGGCCGTCGCCCGCGAGGTCGGCGCGCCGAGTGGGTCGATCTACCATCGTTTTCCCGGACGTCCGGCGCTGCTCGCCGCCGTCTGGCTTCGCACGGTGACCCGCTTCCAGCAGGGCTATCTCGAAGCCCTCGAACAGGAACCGGTCACCGAAGCGGCCGTCGAAGCCGCGGCACAGGTCGTCCGCTGGTGCCGTGCCCATCCCGCCGAGGGGAAGCTGCTCTACGGGGGTCAGAGCGCGCTCGGCGTCGACGACTGGAGCGCCGAGGACCGCACCCGCGTCGGAGATGCCAACCACCGCCTCGAAACGGCGATCACCAAGGTCGTGCGACGGCTGCGCCCGCTGACCGGCCGGAGCACGGACGAACTGATGCTGGCGCTCGTGGACCTCCCGTACGCCGCGGTGCGGAGACATCTCGACCGAGGCGAGGCGCCGCCACCACGCACCGTCGACCTGGTGGCCAAAACGACCCGCACCCTGCTGACCGGCTGAACTCAGGTCCTGGTGGGGATCACGAGGGAGAACTCCCCTTCGTCGATCAGTTCGAACAGCAGCCGGGCCGCCCGGCCGGGCGGCCGCTCTCCTCTCGTGGCGATGGTCAGCGGCCAGGCGAGACCGGGTTCGTCGAGCGGGATCGTCCGGACACCGGAGAGCAGCTTGAGATCCGGGACGACGGCGACGCCGAGCCCCGCCGCCACGTAGGCGGGCACGGCGCGCAGATCGGCGACCTCGACGATGACTCGCCGCGGCGCCCCGAGCGCCTCGAACGCGCGGTCCAGCGCGACCCGGTTGCCAAAGCCCCGCGGATTGTCCACGAAGGACTCGCCCGCGAGATCCGCCAAGGTCAGCGACCGACGGTCGGCCAGCCGGTGACCGTCCGGAAGCACGGCGACGAACGGCGCCGAGCCGAGCAGTTTGGTGTCGAGCCCGGCGAGATCGGATTCGGGCAGGCCGAGCAGCGCGACGTCGAGCCTGCCCTGGCGCAGATCCTCGGCCAGTCCGGTCGACCCGGTGATCGACACCGAAACGTGCAGGTCGACCAGCGGGTAGCGCCGGTGGAACGCGCCGAGCAGATCGGGCAGATCGAGGTCTCCGACGCTGGTCAGCGTGCCGATGCGGAGGCTGCCGCGCAGGCCGGCGGAGGCGTCGGCGACCACCTCACGTGCCCTGTCGACAGCCTCCAGCGCGGCCTTGGCCTCGGGCAGGAACACCTTGCCCGCCGGGGAAAGCGCGACCCGCCGCGTCGAGCGGTCGAACAGCTTGACGCCGAGATCACCTTCGAGCGCTTGGATCGTCGCCGACACGGTCGACTGCACCGCGTACAGCCGCCGAGCGGCGCGGGTGAAGCTGAGTTCCTCGGCGACGGCGACGAAACATTCGAGCTGACGGGTCTCCACAGTAGCCGATTATCGCAGTTCTCGATAACTGTGACCAGCATTGTTCGTTGGACTTGGTTGATCCGCCGATTCACAGTGGAGACATGTCGAACACCGTCACCCTCCCCCGTCCCGCGCTCCGGCGGATCAGTCACGGTCGCGGTTTCTGGGTCATCGCGGCCGCCTACGCCGCGTCGCTGGCCTTCTCCACCGTCCCCACTCCGCTCTACGTGCTCTACCAGCAGCGTGACGGCTTCCCGACCTACGTCGTGACCATCGTGTTCGCGGCGTACGCGGTCGGCGTGATGGGCAGCCTCTACCTCGCCGGCCACGTCAGCGACTGGCTGGGACGGCGGCGAGTCATCCTCGCCGCGACCCTGACGCAAGCCCTTTCCGCGACGCTTTTCCTGGCGTGGCCGGACGTTCCCGGGCTGATCCTGGCCAGGCTCGTCGGCGGCGCCGGGATCGGCGCGCTGACCGCGACCGCCACCGCGCACCTGTCCGAACTGCGCGCGGTCGCCCGTCCGCGCGAGGACCACGGGCGCGCCGGGCTGATCGCGACCGTGGTCAACATGGGCGGGCTGTCGCTCGGCCCCTTGGTCGGCGGCGTGTTCGCGAGCCATTCGGCCGAACCGCTCACCACGCCGTTCGTGTTCTTCCTGGTACTGCTGCTCGCCTCGGCCATCGCCGTCGCGCTCGTACCGGAGACGGTGGAACGTGCCGAGGAACGGCCCGCGTACCGGCCACAGCGCGTCTCGTTGCCTTCGGGAGCGCGGCCAGCCTTCTTCGGCGCGGCCATCGGCGCCTTCGCGGCCTTCGCGATCACGGGGCTGTTCATGGCGTTGACCCCGACGTTGCTGGCGCAGGGCATGCACGAGAACTCGCGGATGCTGGCCGGTCTCGCGTCGTTCTCCGTGTTCGTCGCGGCGGCCGGGGCACAGGTCGTGTTCGCCGGCTTGGCCAGGCGCGCCCAGCTGCGGCTCGGCCTCGGGCTGATGGTGACCGGACTCGTGGCACTGCCGATCGCGGTGACCACGTCGCAGTTGTGGCTCTTCCTCGCGGGCGGGGTCGTGGCGGGCGCCGGCGTCGGTCTGGGCTTCCGCGCCGCGGTGGCCACGGTCGCCGCCCTCGCCGAACCGCCGGTGCGCGGCGAAGTCCTCGCGGCCCTGTTCCTGGCCGCCTACGCCGGACTGGTCCTGCCCATCCTCCTCGTCGGCATCTCGCTGATCTGGCTGCCGAGTGCGTGGGCGCTGATCGGATTCTCGGTGCTGGAACTGGGTTTGCTCGCGTGGTCGGCACCCAAGGTGCTGACCTGACCGTCCACAGTGGTGACCCTCGTCAAACCCGCGGGCGCCCATGAGGAGGGTGTGCCATCCTGGTCGTGGAACCTCGTGATCGAGGTCCCCGGACGAGTGGGTGCCGTACCCGGCCAGCGACAAGACGGCGCTCTGGGAGCGCGTCATGTCGTGGCTTGTCCTGATCGTTTCGGGTGTACTGGAAGCCGTGTGGGCCACCGCACTCGGCAAATCCGAAGGGTTGTCCCGGCCGGTACCGTCGGTGATCTTCGGCGTCACGCTGGTGGCGAGCATGGTGGGGCTCGCTTACGCGATGAAGGATCTCCCCGTCGGCACCGCCTACGCGGTCTGGGTCGGGATCGGGGCTTCGCTCACCGTCGCGTACGGCATGTGGTCCGGCGCGGAAACCGTTTCGGTGGCCCGAATTCTGCTGATCGTGGGAATCGTGGCCTGCGTGGTCGGCCTGAAAGTCCTGCACTGACCCGGCAAAAGAGGGACCGCCCCCGACGCACGGACGACGTCGGGGGCGGTCGGGTCCGGGCGCACCCCTGCGTGTGGCCCGGACGGCTAGGCGGTCAGGCGCGCGCCCAAAGCGCTGGGACGTTCGGCGGCTCCCAACCTGCCTGTGCGGTGTGGCCTTGGAGGGCCCGGTACGACGCACCGCCGTAAGTCACCGTCGCGCCGACGGCGTAGGTGGTGCCCGCCGCCCAGGTTCCGCCGGGCGGGTTGTTCGACGTCGTGGTGGTCGGCGTCGTGCTGGACGGCGGGTTCGATCCCGAGGTGACCAGGCGCAGGTTGTAGACGCTCAGGATCTCCGAGATCGGCTGGAAGTAGAACGTGCCCCCCGAGCTGCAGTTGCCGGAACCGCCGGAGGTGACACCTTGCGCCTGGTCGCCCGCGAGCCACGAACCGCCGGAGTCGCCGGGTTCGGCGCAGGCGTTGGTCCGGGTGAGGCCGGAAACGGTGCCCTGCGGGTAGTTCACCGAGGCGTTCTTCTGCTGGATGGTGCCGCAGTGCCAGCCCGTCGTGGAACCGGAACGGCAGACCGACGCGCCGATCGCGGCCTCCTGCGAGCCCGCCACCGGCACGGTGCCCGGGTAGCGGTTCACCAGCGGACGCGGGGTGTTGCCCGCGTCCACGCGGACCCATCCGTAGTCGTTGCCGGGGAAGCTGGAGCCCGCGACGCTCCCGCTCGGGTTCGAGGTCCGCGTGCCGGTGGTGCCGCAGTGCCCGGCGGTCACGAAACCGCCCTCGACCGAGAAACCGATCGAGCAGCGACCCGAACCGAAGGTGTAGGCGTTGCCGCCGATGACGTCGATCAGCGGAACGGGGCTTTCGGTGCTGGTCTCGACCCGCACCGCGTCGGCACGCACGCCGGACGCGGTCGCCCACGACTTCGCGGCGGCTTCGGTGCCCGTGGTGGCCAGGACGACGATCGAGTTGCTGACGGCGTCGACGTACCAGCCGGGCACGGTCTTCGGCGCGCTGGTTCCCTTGGCGTCCAACGACAGTTTCGCCGCGTCGAGCTGAGCGGCACTCCGCGCGACGGTCTTCGGGGTCGCGCCTGCGGCACGCACGGTGCCCTCCAGCGCCGCGTCGGTGACCGCGACGGTCAGCGTGGTCCCGGTCGCGTCCAGCCACGATCCGGCGTAGGACGAGCCGAGCCGGGTCTTGAGGTCACTGTCGGCGCGGGCCGTCTTCTGCTCGACGGCGAGACGGGTCCTCGCCTGGTCCGGGCTGATCTTCAGGTCGCGCGACAGGGCGGCGACGATCTCCGACTGGACCTGGTCGGCCGCGGGGGCGGTCTGGCCGGCGCTGGCGCTCGGTGTCAGCGCGACGGCCGTGACCAGGCCCGCACCGGTAAGGGCCGCCGCGGCGGCCGCTACGATCTTTCGGTTCATTTCAGGCGTTTCCTCACCGACGTTCCGGAAGAAGATCTCGTCCCAGACCGTACGAGGCACCTGCCGCAAAAGGTACATACCATTTAGGTCATATCCACGTCAGTGGACTGGACCTTTCAACGACTTCCGCGCAGGTCAGCGCACCCCTGCGTCCGTGTAGTCGACGCCATAACCCGGGTTCAACTCCAGGTACTTCGAGTAGGTCGGCCGCCGGTCGATCAGCTCGCCGTACACCGCGCGGGACAGGGCGATCATCTCCGCGGCGAAGGGGCCCATCTCCCCTCGATCCGACCAGCCGACGAGATTCCGCCAGCTCAGCGGGTTCCCCGCGATCGGGACCGCGACGATCCCCGGGATCTCGTGGAACAGCGGCTGACACAACACCACCGCGTGTCCCGATTCGACCATCTCGATACAGGTCAGCACATCGGTTTCGTACAGGGAACGCGGCGTGAACCCCGATCGCGCGCACGCGGAAGCGAAACAGTCGCCGAAGCATCCGTCGCCCGGCGTCGCACACCACCGTTCGTCCGCGAGTTCGCCGAGTTCCACCTCGCTCTGCTGCGCGCGCTCGTCCCGCGCCGACATCAGCACGAACACCGGATGATGCGCGAGCGTCCGCCAGCGGAGACCGGGCTCGGGTGGCGGCGCGGCGTCACCGCAGACGCCGACGAAGGCGAAGTCCAGCGCGCCCTCGGCCGTCATGTCCGCGAGTTTGTTGGACGACCACGACGTATGCGTGGCGACGTGGATGTCGGGATGAGTGGTGCCGAGGCGCTGCAGGAGTGCCCCCAGCATCGGCCCCGTCGCCGAGCCGAGCCGCAGGGTCACCGGCTCACCGGTCCCGGCGTGCTGGGCGAGGCGCGCCGCCTCGTCGTGCAGGGACGACACGGCCGGGAGCACCATCTTGGCCCGCTCGAGGACAAGGAGACCGAGCGCGGTCGGCCTGGTGCCCGTGTGATCGCGCAGGAAGAGCTTCCCGCCGAGGGTCCGTTCGATGCGCTTCAGTTGTGCTGTCAGTGCAGGCTGCGCCATTCCGAGCGTGTTCGCCGCCTTGGTGATACTCCCGAGTTCGGCGATCGCGCACATGATGCGCAGGTGGCGCAGTTCCAGCTCCATCCCTCTACGTTAGTAGACATAACTGGACTGGACCAGACAAACAAGTGGGCCAAATGGCTTCGTATCGGGTGGTTCGCGGGATGCCATCGATGTCAGCAATCCCGGACATGGCGGGCGACCGGCCGATATCGTCACCACGGAACGACGACAAGGGGGTTCAGTGGCGGACGAGCATGGACGGTTCCGGCGATCGCTGGCGCGCGTGATCACCGACGACAATCTGGATCTGTACGTACTGGGCACCGTCGCACTGGTGTTCACCGTTCTCGGCGCGACCGGGATCTCGGACGTCAAAACGCTTTCGTCCGTGGTGACGGCGTTGCTCGCCCTGCTCGCCTTCTCCCAGATCCGCTCGCGGCGGCTGACCGAACAGGTCCGCGACGCCAACCGCGGCGGCCCGGCGGCGTTCTTCGAACCGGAGTTCCCCGCGGATCTCATCTCCCGGCGTGCGACGGCCTTCGACATCCTGCTCATCGGCCATTCGATGACCAGGACCGTGCAGGGCATGCGCAGCGACATCCGGTCGATCCTCGAAGCGGGCGGACGGATCCGGGTCCTGGTGCTCGATCCGTCCGACGAAGAACTCGTCGCCATCGCCGACCGCCGGATCTCCCAGAGCCTCGGGCAGGGGCGGCTGCGGCAGCGGATCCTCGCGACCCTGGACGAACTGACGTCCTTGAAGAGCAGGACGAGCGGCAGGCTGGAGATCCGGGTTTCGTCGCGGATCTCCTCCGCGGGATTCAACTGTCTCGACGTCTCCAGCAAACGGGGACTGATCTGCGTCCAGCACTACGAATACCGGCCGTCCGGTGAAGCCTCGCCGGTGTTCACAGTGGAACCGAAGGACGCGCCATGGTACCGGCATTTCGCCGACGAGGCGGAACGGCTGTGGGAGGACGGCGCGCCCTGGCCGCCGGCGGTGGACGTCGTCGAGTCAGCGGGTGACTGAGCACGATCGGCCGGCATTCCTCGCCGTTCCATCGGCTTCCGCGGCCGGAGGATCACCTGCAAGTCATCGAGGGTGAAGTCGAACGTGTCGTGGCGCGGGGCCGGTGTCGCTCCTGCGTACGCTCGGCGGCCGGTCATGAAGTACAAGGCGTGACTCGCGTGATTGGGGACGTAACTCGGGGGTGCGGCGTCACGTCACCCAGCCCGCCGTCTCGCCCCGAGACACCGCACGTTTGCCTTACCCCTCAATAGGTGGCCGTGCCGGCGGCTCGTTCGGTGCGCCCAATGTGGCATTGGGGACACCCAGCGTCCCCAATGCCACATTGGGCGCACCTCGCCGTCAAGACCTCTTCGACTTGCGGTTCAGGAACGCCGACGCCCCCACACCGTGCGCCGCGACGCTCGCCAGCACCGTCACCGCCATGACGCTCAACGCGATGTCCGCCGCGTCCCCGTCGAGCGAGTTGAAGGCCAGCAGCCCGAACACGATCGAGGCCGCGCCGCGCGGGGCCAGCAGGCCGATGGTCATCCGGTCCCGCCAGCGGAAATCCGTCCGCAGCAAGGTGATCAGCACCGGGACCAGCCGGGCGACGGTCAGCGCGACGACGCTGACGATCACCACGCCCCAGGTGAGGCCGAAGGACAGCACCAGCACCGCGGTACTGCCGAAGACGAACCACATCAGCAGCCCGCACAGCGAACTGACGTCCTCGGCCAGCCCGAGTTCGTCTTCGCTCGGGTGCCGGGCGGTCTTGTAGGCGATCCCGCAGATGAACGCGGCGACGAAGCCGTTGCCGCCGATCGCGACGGCGGCGGTGTAGGTCAGCAGCGGCAACGCGACGGCGGCGACCCGCGCGGAATGCCGCGTCGACCAGCCGTGCCTGCCGGTCACGTTCATCGCCACCGCGGCCACCGCGCCGATGACGGAGCCCGCCAGCACGGCCAGCAGCGCCGCGGGGATCGCTGTCTGCAGTGCCTCGCCCGGCGTGTTCGCCTGGTGGTGGCTCCCCGCGAGGGTGAGCGCGAAGATGAACACCGGGGCGACGACGCCGTCGTTGTAGCCGCTTTCGACGTTCAGCAGATGTCGCACGCGTTCGGGCACCCGGACGTCGTGCACCACCGAGGTCGCGGGCGCGAAATCCGTGGGCGCGATGATGCAGGCGATCAGCAGCACCACCGTCCAGCCGACGCCCGGCAGCACCAGCAGGCCGACGCCCATGACGATCAGGATCGTCAGCGGCAGCGCGATCAGCAGCAGCCGCACCGCGGTCTTGGCGTCATGACCGAGATAGCCGCCCTTGACCGCGGTGGCGTCCACGAACAACAGCAGCGCGAGGATCAGTTCCGCCGCGTTGAGGGCGATCTCGGTGTTGAGTCCGTTGCCGAGGTCGTTGCGGGTGCTGAACCCGATCGCCAGCCCCGCCGCGACCATCGCCATCGGCGCGGTGATCTGCCACCGCTCCAGCCGGGCCGCGGTCATCGTCCAGGCCAGCACGACGACCGCGCCGACGAGCACGCTCTGGATCATCTACCCGCCCCTCGTTCCCGGTGGAACTCCCCTGCCACCGGGAACGAGCATAGAGGCCGGGCGCGGCGCGGCGGTCCACAAAGGAACGTCGATCACACCACCGCGCCGTTGTCTTCGCGCGACCGTGTCCGCGACGCCTTCCTGACCGGACGTCCTGCCCCGGGCCACCGCTTGTCGAGCAGGATCGCGACGGGACCGGCGGTGGCCACTGTGGACACTGTGCCCGCGACGAGACCGAGCAGGAGCGCGAGGGCGAAGTCGGCCAGGGATCCGTCCCCGAGGAACAGCAGCGCCCCGAGGACGAACAGCACTCCGATCCCGGTGTTGATCGTCCGCGGCAACGTCTGGAGCACCGCCGTGCCGACGACGCGGGCGAACGGTTCCTTGCGGTGTTGCCCGCGCACTTCCCGGACCCGGTCGAAGACCACCACCGAGTCGTTGACCGAATAACCGATCACCGTCAGCAGCGCGGCGAGGAAGACGCCGTCCATGGATTTGCCCAGCCAGGCGAAGATCCCGAGGATGATCAGGACGTCCTGGGCGAGCGCCGCCACCGTGGCGACGCCGAGCCGCCAGTCGAACCGCACCGCCAGGTAGATCAGCTGCGCCAGCACCGCGAGGCAGAGCGCGATCACCGCCTTGGTGCGCAGTTCGGCGCCGAGGCTCGGGCCGATCTGCTCGTCGCGGATCTCGATGGCGTCACCCGCGACCGACGCGACGGCGGTCCTGATCCGTTCGGTGGCGTCCTCGTCGATCGGTTCGGTGCGGACGGAGATGTCCTTCTCCCCGGACGTCTGCACGACGGCGCGGGGGAATCCGGCGTCGGAGACCGCGTCGCGAACCCGCTCGACGTCGGCGGGCGCCGAGGTGCTGTATTCGACGACCCGGCCGCCGGTGAATTCCACGCCGAGATTCGGCCCCGCCACGAACAGTCCCGCGATCGCGGCGATGACGACCGCACCGGCCACCATCAGCCAGCGTTTCGGTTTCCCGAGGAACCCCGGATCACGGCGGTTCACCCACCGCCGGACGCGGCCTTCGTGGGTGAGCCCGGACAACCGCGGTTTCCGCGCGACCACGCCCCGCATCGTCAGGTGCAGCAGCAAACGCGTGAGCACGAGCGAGATGAACAACGCGACGACGACGCCGATGGACAACGTCACCCCGAACCCGCGCACCGGGCCGGACGCCAGCCAGAACAGCAGGCCCGCGGCGAGCAGCGTCGTCACGTTCGAATCGACGATCGCCGACAACGCCCCGCTGAACCCGCGGCTGACCGACCGCGGCAGTGAACCGCCCCGTTTGACCGTATGTTCCTCTCTCGCCCTTTCGAACACGAGCACGGTGGCGTCGACGGCCATGCCGATCGCCAGGACGAAGCCGGCGAGTCCCGGCAAGGTGAGCGTCGCGCCGACGGCGAGCAGCGCGGCGTAGGACACGGCGGCGTACGCCACCAGCGTGCCAACGGCGATCAGCCCGGCCAGGCGATACACCGCGAGGAGGAACAGCGCGGTCAGCGCCAGGCCGATCACGGCGGCACGCGCGCTGGCGTCGATGGCCTCGGCGCCGAGCGTGGGTCCGACGGTGCGCTGCTCGATGATCTCGACCGGCGTCGGCAGCGCGCCGGCGTTGATCAGCAGTGCCAGGTCCTTCGCTTCGGCCGGGGAGAACTGGCCGGTGATCTGCGTGCTCCCGCCGACGATCCCGACCCCGCAGGCGACCTGCGGGCTGACCTGCGGCGACGAGATCACCTTGTCGTCGAGCGCGATCGCCACCCGGCGGGCCGGGTCACCGGGCGGCGAACAAGCGGCCTGCCCGGTCAGCCGTTCCCAGGCGCGGCCGGCATCCCCTTTGAAGTCAACGGAAACGAGCCAGCCGCCGCCCTGCGAATCGATCGACGAGAGTGCCTCGTCGACACCTTCGCCGGTCAGCGCGGCGGGCCCCAGCGTGAGCGGCCGGCCGCTCTCGTCGGGCAGGACCCGGGAGTCACCGGAGGCAGTGCCGGTGCCGAGCACGGGGTGGAAGGACAGTTGCGCGGTGCGGCCGATCACCTCGACGGCTTCGCGCGGATCCCGGACGCCGGGCAGTTCGACGATGATCCGGTTGTCCCCGGAGCGGGCCAGCATGGGCTCGGCGACGCCCAGCGCGTCGACCCGGCGGCGCAGCACCTCGAGCGTCCGGTCGGTGGTCTCGGCGTTGGCGGTGACGGTGGGCGAATCCTTGGTCTCCAGCACGATCTGCGTCCCACCACGCAGATCGAGGCCCAGACGCGGGGCGGTGGTCAGCAACAGGTACACGGTCGCGGCGAGGACGACCAGCGAGACGACGGCTCGCCCGGTCATGCCACGCCGCGCGGTTTCGCGCGGCACGAAGGTTTCTCCTCGATGATTTCCCGGTTCGGGCACGCGGAAGACGCGCCCGTGAGCTCAGACGGCTACCGGGAAAGGAGGAGCGCGATCCCCCGGCGCGAGGCGGTTCGCCGTGCGCGAGGGAGGAATGACGTCGTCTTGGAGTCCGCCGAGGCGGAGCAGCGTCGTCGACGCGGGCCCGTGCGGGACGGTCCCGAAGAGCGGCAGATCACCGTGACCGTGCACACCCAGGAGCGAAGGTTCGGCGGCGAGCCTGCCCGAGGCACGCACCGGCGCAACGGCCTTGGAGACCGAGGAGTCGACCGTCGCGTTCGGCCCGCGCGACTCGTCCGCCGAAGCGGAGTCGGCCGCATGGAGCGCGAGGAACAGGCCGAGCGCGGTCAGCACGGCGGCGAGCAGCGCCGGCACGGCCTGCCTTGCCGTCCGGTACCTCCGGCTCTCCACCATCATCGACACACTCCCGGGTCCTCGCCGACACCCTACTGGGCTCCGGCCCGCCGCCACAGGCGCGTGATCCCGGCGCGGACGCGGTCCTCCCCCAGTTCCGGCAGCAGCGCGGTCAGATGCTCGGCCGCCAGCGTGGCCAGCAAGGCGTGCGCGGCGTGCTCGGGATCGGGCGTCCCGTCGAGCAGGAGCGCGACGTGCCGGTGCCAGAACCGGTAGGCACCGATGCGGTAGCGCGCGCCCGGCGCCGCGGTCTCCGACATCCGTACCAGCGGCAGGTGTTCGAGCACATAGTCGACATACGCCTCGGCGAAGGCCACGAGCCGTTCGACCGGCGGAGCTCCGGGGCCCAGCGGCGGCGGGCCGTGCAGGATTCCTTCCTGGAGCAGGCGTTCCCGCGCGTCCAGCAACGCGACGGCCAGCCCCGCCTTGTCGCCGAAGCGGCGAAAGAGCGTCCCCTTCCCCACGCCCGCGGCCGCGGCCACCTGGTCCATCGACACGGCGTCGACGCCGTGCTCGGCGAACAGCGACGCGGCCGCGTCCAGGATGGCGGCCCGGTTGCGGGCGGCGTCGGCGCGTTCCTTGGACGGCGGCGTGCGCAGGAGTTCCAACGGTGTTGCAAAAGCGGACTGCGGTCCGTTATGGTCGTGAGGCACATACGGACTATAGTCCGATTAACTGGAGGTAGCGATATGACCGCACTCATCACCCGTGACGAACTGAAAGCCGCGATCGACGCGAAGGCCGTGACGGTGGTCGACGCACTGGGTGGCGAGTACTACGCCAAGCAACACCTGCCCGGCGCGATCCCCCTGGTCCTCGCCGACGTCGACACTCGCGCCGCGACCGTGCTGCCCGATCGCGGCGCCGCCATCGTCACCTACTGCTCGAACCCCGCCTGCCCCAACAGCGGACAGGTCGCCGACCGGCTCACCGCCCTCGGCTACACCGACGTCCGCAAATACCGGGAAGGCATCGAGGACTGGGCCGACGCCGGCCTGCCCCTCGAACAGGACTGAGCCTCAGTCCTGGGGCGGGATACGCCGCCGCAGGATCGGGACCCCGTCGCCGTGGAGTTCGGCGAGGTAGGCCGCCCGTCCGGTCATGGCCATGATCAGCGCCAGGGTCGGACCCGAGACGAGCGGCCCGGACCCGACGGCGAAGGGGCCATCGGTGGCTCGCAACCGCAGCCCGCCGATGCGCCCCTTCGCCATCACCACCAGGTCCGCGCCCTGGTAGTACCCGGCCAGCGCGGTGAGAACGGTGATCGGATAGTCGCGGCGGATGCCGAGGGGGCGGCGGATGTCCTCGGCGTGCACGATCGCCTCACCGAGCATCGCCAACTTCGGCAGAGGCGGTTTCGTCGTGCTGTCGACGACCCGGCGGAACCGCTCCAGCGTCTCGGCGCCGTCCTCCCCCAGGTGTTCGGCCAGCCGCATGGCGACCTGCTTGTCGAAGTCCCACCGGCAGCGGATCACGCCGGCCAGCCACCGCAACGGCGTGAGACTCGCCCCCGAGGTGAGATGCGCGAGCACCTCGCGCACCGTCAGCCCGGCGCAGAGCGACGGCGTCGCCCACCGCTCCTCGCCGAGTTCCGCGAGGTCGTTCGCCAGTGCCGCCCGCTCGGCGTGGATCAGCGGCCAGACCGCGGTCGCGGCGCGCGTCTTCGATCCTGAATTCGTCATCGGGAGTCCTTCCGATCATCGTCGTCCGAAGGTGAGACTCCCGCCGCGGACCGGAATCATCGGTCCCCGATACTCGGGAGGCGAATTCCGCCGAGCACCAGGAAATGGGGACCGATGATCCAGCGCTGGAATCCGGAGACCGTGGCGGCGCCGATCGGCCCGTACAGCCATCTGGTTCGCGTTCCCGCCGATCACGAACTCGTCGTCGTATCCGGCCAGATCGGCGTTCTGCCCGACGGCGAACTCGCCGGACCCGACGCGGAGTCGCAGACCCGCGCGATTCTCGCCAACCTCGAACGACTGCTCGAAGCCGCGGGCGCCGGACCGGAACATCTGGTCAAGGTGTTCAGCATGCTTTCCGGCACCGAACACCTCGGCGGATTCCGCACGGCGCTGCGCGAGACCTTCACCCGCTGGTACCCGGAAGCGGACTGGCCGGCCCAGTCGCTGATCGTGGTGGCGGCACTGGCGCGCCCGGACCTCGTCGTCGAGGTCGAAGCACTGATCGCGGTCAGGCTGGTCGTGAGTGGCGATTCGGGTTAGAACCCGAATCGCCACTCACGACCACCGGCACCGCGGCTCGATCAGGACTCCCGGCGCCTCCGCCCGGCGAGCAGCAGCAGCGCGCCGATGGCCAGCATGCCCAGCGCCAGCACCGTCATCGTCTTCACCGGCGAGCCGGTCACGGCCAGACCGGGCGGACGCGGCGTGGTCGGTGGCTGCGGGTTCGGCGGCTGCGGGTTCGGCTTGTCCGGCGGCTGCGGTGTCGGCGGGACCCGGGTGTCGGTGCCGCAGTCGGGGTTCGCCGAACCCGGCGGGCAGTTGCCGCCGGGAGTGTCGGACGTGACGACGTTGCGGAGGCGGTGGTCACCGGTCGCCGGCTTCCGCACGGTGACGGCATAGGTGACGGTGGCCTTCTCCCCCGGCTTGAGCGCGCCCTTCCAGGTCAGCTTGGGCGCGGAATAGGCGACCGCTCCCGTACTGGCCTTGGCGGTGCCGTCGAAGGTGGCGTCGTCCAGCACCTGGGTCAGATCGTCGGTGAAGGTCGCGTCGTCCACTGTGGCCTGTCCGGTGTTCTCCACCGTGACGGTGAACGTGACGACCTCGCCCGGTTTCGCCTCCGTCTTGTCGACCGTCTTCTTGATCTTCAGGCTGGACAGTGGTGTCGTCGTGCCGCACTTCGGGTCCTTGCTGCCCGGCGGGCAGTTCCCGCCGGGGGTTTCGGACGTGATCACGTTGGTCAGCTTGCCGTCGCCGTCGGTCTTGGTGACCTTGACGCTGTAGGTGACCGTCGCCGTCTGCCCGATCTCCAGGTCGCCGGTCCAGGTCAGCTTCGGTTCTTCGTAGGTCACCGAACCGATCGTCGCCGCACCGTCCTTCTGGAACACCGCGTCGTCGAGGACCTCGGAGAGGTCGTCGGTGAACGTGGCGCCGGTCAGCTTCGTCTTGCCGGTGTTGCGCACGGTCACCGTGTACTTGACCACGTCGCCCGGGTTGGCCGTGGCCTTGTCCGCCTTCTTCTCCAGCGAGATACCGGGCACCGGGGTGACGGTCGAGCACGCGGGATCGTCGGACTGCGGCGGGCAGGTGCCCGGGGTGTTGGTGCTGACGGTGTTCCGCAGTTCGTGATCACCCGTCACCGGGTTCTTCACCTTCACCGAATACTTCAGCGTGGTCGACGCCCCCACCGGGAGATCGCCGGTCCACACCAGGTTCGGCGCGGTGAAGGCGAACGTCCCGGCGACCGGCGCCGACGCGGCATCGTCGGCGTAGTCGGCGTCGTCCAGCACCTCGGACAGGTCGTCCGTGACCCGTGCGGCATCTTCGCCGACCAGGTCGACCTTGCCGGTGTTGCTGACGGTCACGGTGTAGGTGACGACGTCGCCCGGGTTCGCGGTCTGCTTGTCCGACGTCTTCTTGACCGTCAGTTCGCGGGACGGCACGTCCGCGACGCAGTTCGGGTCGGTCGAATCCGGCGGGCAGTTGTTGCCCGGCGTCTCCGAAGTGACCACATTGGACAGTTTCTTGTCACCGGGGTTCGGGTTCTTGATCTTGACCGTGTAGGTGACGGTCGAGGTCTGTCCGATGCCCAGCGAACCGGTCCACGTCAGTTTCGGTGCCGCGTACGTGACACCGCCGATGGTCGCCGCGCCGTCGTTCTGGTAGTCGGCGTCGTCGAGCACCTCGGTCATGTCGTCGGTGAACGTGGCACCGTCCTGCGCGGTCTGCCCGGTGTTGGTGACGGTGATCGTGTACTTCACCGTGTCGCCGGGGTCGACCGACTTCTTGTCGGCGGTCTTCTTGATGAGCAGTCCGGAAATCGGGGTCGTCGTGCCGCAGTCCGGATCGGTCGAACCCGGCGGGCAGTTGCCGCCCGGCGTGTCCGAGGTGACGGCGTTGACGAGCTTCTTGTCGCCGTCGCCCGGCTTCTTCACCTGGACCGTGTAGGTGACCGTGGCGGTCTCCCCGATGCCGAGGTCGCCGGTCCACGTCAGTTTCGGTGCCGCGTAGGTGACACCGCCGATGGTCGCCGCGCCGTCGTTCCGGTAGACGGCGTCGTCGAGCACCTGGGTCAGGTCATCGGTGAAGGTCGCGCCGGTCAGCTTGGTCTGGCCGGTGTTCTTGACCGTGACCGTGTACTTCACGACGTCGCCGGGGTTCGCGGTCTGCTTGTCGACCGTCTTCTTGATTTCCAGGCCCGAAACCGGGGTGTCGGTGCCACAGTCCGGATCCGTGGATCCCGGCGGGCAGTTGCCACCCGGCGTCTCCGACGACACCACGTTCTTGAGCCGGTTGTCGCCGGTGTTCGGGCTCTTGACCTTGACGGTGTAGGTGACCGTGGCCGTGTCACCGACGCCGAGGTCACCGGTCCAGGTCAGCTTCGGCGCGGCGTAAGCCACACCACCGATCGTCGCGGCGCCGTCGTTCTGGTAGTCCGCGTCGTCCAGCACCTGAGTCAGGTCATCGGTGAAGGTGGCGCCACTCAGCTTGGTCTGCCCCGTGTTGGTGACGGTCACCGTGTACTTCACGACGTCACCCGGGTTCGCGGTCTGCTTGTCGACCGACTTCTCGATCTTCAACCCCGACACCGGCGTCGTGGTGCCGCACTTCGGGTCCGTCGAACCCGGCGGGCAGTTGCCACCCGGCGTCTCGGAGGTGACCGTGTTGATGAGCTTCTTGTCGCCGGGGGCGGGGTTCTTCACCTTGACCGTGTACGTGACCGTCGCGGTGGCGCCGATCTCCAGATCACCGGTCCACGTCAGCTTCGGTGCCGCGTAGGTGACTCCACCGATGGTCGCCGCACCATCATTCTGATAGTCCGCGTCATCGAGAACCTGCGTGAGATCGTCGGTGAAGGTCGCGCCCGTCAGCTTGGTCTGGCCGGTGTTCTTGACCGTGACCGTGTACTTCACCACGTCACCGGGGTTCGCCGACTGCTTGTCGACCGACTTCTCGATCAGCAGACCCGACACCGGCGTCGTCGTCCCACACTTCGGATCCGTCGAACCCGGCGGGCAATTGCCACCCGGCGTCTCCGACGAAACCACGTTCTTGAGCAGATTATCGCCCGTGGTGGGGTTCTTGACCTTCACCGTGTACGTGACCGTAGCCGTGGCACCGATCTCCAGATCACCCGTCCACGTCAGCTTCGGCGCGGCATAAGCCACACCACCGATCGTCGCCGCACCATCGTTCTGATAGTCCGCATCGTCCAGCACCTGAGTCAGGTCATCGGTGAATGTCGCCCCGGTCAGCTTGGTCTGGCCGGTGTTCTTGACCGTGACCGTGTACTTCACGACGTCACCGGGGTTCGCCGACTGCTTGTCGACCGACTTCTCGATCAGCAGACCCGACACCGGCGTCGTCGTCCCGCACTTCGGATCCGTGGAACCCGGCGGGCAGTTCCCACCCGGCGTCTCCGAAGTGACCACATTGGACAGCTTCTTGTCACCGGGGTTCGGGTTCTTGACCTTCACCGTGTACGTGACCGTAGCCGTGGCACCGATCTCCAGATCACCGGTCCACGTCAGCTTCGGCGCCGCGTAAGACACACCGCCGATGGTCGCCGCACCATCGTTCTGGTAGTCCGCGTCATCGAGAACCTGAGTGAGATCGTCGGTGAACGTCGCGCCGGAAACCTTGGTCTGACCGGTGTTCCGTACCGTCACCGTGTACTTCACGACATCACCAGGGTTCGCCGACTGCTTGTCGACGGTCTTCTCGATCAGCAACCCTGAAACCGGAGTGGTGGTCCCGCACTTCGGATCCGTGGAACCCGGCGGACAGTTCCCGCCCGGCGTCTCCGACGACACGACGTTCCTGAGCTGGTCGTCGCCGGTGTTCGGGTTCTTCACCTTGACCGTGTAGGTCACCGTGGACGTCGCGCCCACGTCGAGATCACCGGTCCAGGTCAGCTTCGGCGCCGCGTATGCCACACCACCGATCGTTGCCGCACCATCGTTCTGGTAGTCCGCGTCGTCCAGCACCTGAGTCAGGTCATCGGCGAACGTGGCACCGGTCAGCTTGGTCTGACCGGTGTTCCGCACCGTCACCGTGTACTTCACCACGTCGCCAGGGTTCGCCGACTGCTTGTCGACCGACTTCTCGATCAGCAGACCCGACACCGGCGTGGTGGTTCCGCACTTCGGATCCGTCGAACCCGGCGGACAGTTACCACCCGGCGTCTCCGACGTCACCACGTTCTTCAGCCGGTTGTCGCCCGTGTTCGGGCTCTTGACCTTGACCGTGTAGGTGAACTCCGCGCTCTTCCCCGCCGCGAGCGTTCCCGTCCAGGTCAGCTTCGGGTCCACATAGGACACCGAACCGGGCGAAGCGGTGGCGTCGTTCTGGTAGACAGCGTCGTCCAGCACGCCGGTCAGATCGTCGACGACCCTGAGGTCCGCCGCGGTCACCTTTCCGGTGTTGGCGACGGTGACCTTGTAACGCACGACGTCACCCGGGTTCGCGGATTCCTTGTCCACGGTCTTCGTCACCGTGTACGACGGCGGCGGCACCTTGGTCTTCGCGCACGCGGCGGCGGGATCGTCCGGGCAGCGGTTGTCCGGCGGGACGACCGGCGGCGGTCCGGTCGGCACCGTCGCGCGGTTCACGAGTTCCTTGCCGATGGCGGCCTCTTCGACCTTCACGCGCACCGTCAACGTGGCCATCTCCCCGACGGCGAGACCGTTCACGGCCCAATCGATCGGCCCGGAGCCGGACGTCGTGCCCTTCGAAGGAGTGGAGGACACGTACGTCGTGCCCGGCGGCAGCGTGTCGCGCACCGTCAGCGCGGGCACGGGGATCACCCCGGTGTTCCGCACCGTCACCTGGTAGGTCAGGGTGTCGCCCGGGATCGCCTCGGCGAGGTCGACCGTCTTCGTCAGCTGGTACCCGGGCGAGGCGACCGTGTTCCGCACCGTGTTCGAGGTGCGTTCCTGCGGACGTCCGGTGTCCTCGCCGCGGAAGGTCAGTTTGCCGGTGTTGTCGAGTTTGGTGCCGTCCGGCACCGAGGCGCCGACCTTGACCTTGAAGGCGACGTTCTGCGACTGCCCCGGCCTCAAGTTCCGCAGGTTGCAGGTGACCAGCTGACCGGCGGCCGAACAGTCCGGATTGGACCCGGCCACGAACGTGACGCCGGCGGGCAAGGTGTCGGTGAGCACCACGTTCGTCGCGGTGTCGAGGTCGTTGACACTACCGTCGGCGTGCCGGTTGGCGACGTCGAAGCTGTAGGTGACCTCGCCGCCCTTGGCGACGTAGCCCGGCGGGTTGTCGTCGGTGTTGCCGACCGGGTCGTTGGCCTTCGTGATCTGCAAGTCGGGTTCGAGCGCGTCGGTGACGAGCCAGATCGTCTGCGGGTACAGCGCGTCGCCGATGGTGCCGATCTTCACCTGGAGCGCGGTGGTCCCCGCGGGGACCTTGCCGGTGATGTCGATGCTGCGGGCGTCGTAGCCGACGTTGTTCACCGGATTGGGATCGCGCGACGTGACGTTCGCGCCGGAACCGGTGGCCGTGACACGGTCGATGCGGCTGCTGAAGGCGTTGTTGGTCGCCACGCCGCCGGGCGCGGGCATGGCGATCGTCTGGAGGCTGGAGGCGTTCGGACCGACCTGGAGGTAGTCGCCGCTGATGGGCGCGTCGCCGTCGCCCGCGACGATGCCGAGTTCGACGTTGGGCTGACGCGAGGTCGGGGCCTTGATGCCGCTCAGCGCGATGGTCGCCGAGCTCGGCGTGCTACCGCCGGCGACGCGCTGCAAACCGTCCCACACCTGCAGGTAACGCAGCGGCTCACTGGGCAGTTCGTAGGCGACCACCAGTGACCAGCCGCCCCAGCAGCCGAGGTTCGTCCCACTGATCGACTGGCCCTGGCAGGCCTGGATGTCGGCGACCGTGTACTGCCCGGTGCCGGCGGCGGTCACGAGGTTAGTGACGTCGGCCGCGCCTCCGTAGGCGTACAACGTCGGGACACCGCCCGTGGTGGTCGCGGGGAACCAGTCGTAGGTTTCCGCGGTGATCCGCTGGTAGGAGGCCGAGCCCGGGGTCTTCACCGAGACCTGGTTGCCCCGGCTCCCGTCACCGGAGGTCCCGCTGTTGGCGACCGGGTTGAACTGCCAGTACAGCCTGGCGTTGAGCACCTTCGCGCCGGGCGGGACGTTCAAGCTCGCCGCGGAGGCGGTGTTCCCCGGCGCGGCCGGGTCGGTCTTGATCCACGACACCGGGCTCGCGTTGCTCGCGGACTCGTTGCAGACCACGCCGACGCCGCATTGCACGACGGAGTTGGCGGCCATCGTGATACCGCCGTGCGCCAGACCCGAATACACCGGCTCCGGCCCGATCGGCCGCTCGGTACCCGCTCCGCGCGGCTGGACCTGGGCGGTTGCGGGCAGCGGGGCGCCCATCAGCAGGGCCACGACGATCACCGTGAGCAGCGTCATGCCCCGCCGCCACCGATTCCGCCCACGACGTTCCGCCATGCCGCCTCCGCCTCACCCCTCGCTCCCGTCGGCCCAGGTCAGGACGACGGCGACAGCGAGCCAAGTGATGGTCATCCTGGTTCGGCAAGATCGTCGACGGCAAGCGGGATCGACGGTGTCCCCTGGATAGAACCCGTTGAGTGGCCCCGAAACCCCCGGACGGGTGATGAATCGCGGGGTCACCGTCCACAACGGACGAAAACGAAGGGACTGGCGTTTTCGCGCGAAAACCGCCATCGTCGAACGTATGCTCGATCTTCCGTATAGTGGCTCCGGTCCCTATTGCTATGCCCATTCCCTCGCGATGATGCTGGGCTCCGATGCGCCGGGAATCGACGTGCTCGAAACCGTCACCGGCAGCCCGTTCGGCATGCAGCTGGTCGGCGGGTCACTGCCGTTCTTCGACGCCTTCGGCTGGGATCCCCACTTCGGCATCGGCGAGGCTCTCGACGCCCTCGGTTGGAGCGTGGAAACCGTCAGCGAACCGGATCCGGACGACGCCTTCGCACGGCTCGTCGAGAGCCTCGCCGACGGTCCTGTCCTGATCGGCCCGGTCGAGATGGGGCATCTGCGCCACCAGCCGGGGATGACCGGCCCGATCGGCGCCGACCACTTCCTGGTCGCGCTCGCCGCGGACGGCGAGTCCGTCACCGCCCACGACCCGCAGGGATATCCGTACGCGCGGATCCCGCGAGCGGATTTCGCCGCCGCTTGGCTCGCCGAAACCGTCGCCTACGGCAAACCGCATACGATGCGCACGAATTTCGTCCGGCACACCGTCGTCGACGACGAAGCCGCGATCGTCGGGTCGCTCCCCCGGGCCGTCAGGCGGCTCGGTGGCGAGAACGACGGCGGTCTCCCGCCCGGCAGTCTCGGCAACGGCGAAGCGGCCCTCGCACTGGCCGCCCGGATCGAGGCCGGTCGCGACCCGGACCTGCGCGGGTTGCTCGTCCACTTCGCGATCCGCGTCGGCGCCCGGAGGCAGGCCGACGCGGCGGCGTGCCTGCGCCGGATCGGCCGCGAAGACGCCGCGGCCGTCCTCGCCGCGCAGTCTCGGCTGGTCGGCTCGTTGCAGTACGACCTCGTCACCGAAGACGACGAGTGTGCCGCCGAGACACTCCGGAGGCTCGCCCCGACCTACGAAGAACTCAGGCAGGCGCTGACGTCATCCTGACGATCTCGCGGACGATCACCTCGGGTTCGGTCTTCGGGATGTAGTGACCGGACCGCTCCGCGATCACCTGCCTGGCGCCGGGCGAGAGGCTCACGCGGTGGGCGTGTGAAGCGTTCGCCTGCGCTCTCATCCTGGCGGACATCCCGCCCTCACCGAGCCCGCCGGAGACGACGGTGAGCGGGATGTCCCCGAGCACCGGCGGATCGTGCCGCCAGAGGGCCAGTTCGTCGAGGAAGGTACGGGCCTGTTCCCGATGGGTCCGCATCGTCCCGACGGTGAACGCCTCCCGTTCGAGGTCGCGGCGGACGTCGTCCGGGATGTCCCGCAGCAGACCGCGGAAGACGACCTTGAGCAGGCCCAGCCGCGCGAGCACGCCGCCGAGCCCGAGCATGACGCGTTCACCGGCGCGGAAGGCGCGGCCGAAGAGCACGTCCGCCGCCTCATCGGTCGGGTCGACCAGCACCAGACCGGCGATCCGCTCCGGGCGGCGGGCGGCGGCCTGCCGCACGATCGGCCCGCCGGCGCTGTGCCCGGCGAGAACATACGGTCCAGGGCCGAAATGGTCGAGGACGTCGTTGAGGTCGTCGGCCATCCGGCGCAGCGTCCGGCCACCGGGGTCGGGGGCGCTGCGGCCGAGCCCGGAGCGGTCGTAGGCGATCGCGCGGGCATACCGGCCGACCTCCGGCTGGACCGCCGCCCAGGACGACCGGGTGGCCGCCGCTCCGGCTTCGAACACGACCGTCGGCCCGGCGAAATCTTCCGGCCCCGGATGGACCATCGCGTAGAGCCGTCTGCCGTCACGGGTGGTGACCCATTCGGGCTCACCCTGCGTGTGGGTCATCGCGCGGCGATCCTCCAGCCGGTGGCGTCGATCTGCCGCCGCCAGAACTCTGCGAAACGTCCTTCCCTGGCAAGGAGTTCTTCAACGGTGCCGTCCTCGGCCAACCGCCCCTCCTCCAGGAACAGGACCCGGTCGGCGTGCCGGATCCCGGCGATCCGGTGGGTGACGATCACCCGCGTCCGCCGCACGGGATCGGCGCTGAGCGACCGGATCACGGCGTCCTCGTTCTCGGTGTCCAGCGCGCTCGTGGCCTCGTCGACCAGCAGCACCGGCGCCGGTTTGAGCAACGCGCGGGCGATGGACACCCGTTGCCGCTCACCGCCGGAGAGCGCGCCGCCCGCCTCGCCGACGGCCGTGTGTTCGAGCAGCTCGTCGACCCTGGCGAGCGTGACGACCTCGGCGACCCTTTCGTCGCTCGCCGAGGGATCCCCGGCGAGCACGTTGTCGCGCACCGAACCGTCGAACAGGTACGGCTGCTGGAAGACGACGCTGACGAGCTCCCGCCGCCCGGCCGCGGACAAGCCGGCGAGATCCGTCCCGTCGGCGAGCACCCGCCCACTGGTGGGCTGGTACAGGCCGGCGAGCAGGGCGAGCACGGTGCTCTTGCCCGAGCCGGACGGCCCGACGATCGCGGTCGTCGTCCCCGGTTCCAGGGTGAGGTCGAAGTGCTCCAGCACGTTCTCGGTGCCGGGTGCGTAGCGGAAGCCGACGTCCTCGAACCGGATCCGCGGCGCCTTCGCCGGTGGCGCTGCCTCCCCGGCCGGAGCGATGGGCGCGGTGAGCACGGTGCGGATGCGGCCGAGGGTGGTGGTCGCCGTCTCGATGCCGGGCGCGAGATCGCCGAGCGCGGTGAACGGTTCCAGGTAGCGGGCGATCACGACGATCAGCGCGATCGCCTCGGGCACGGTCAGGCTCCCTTGCGTGGCAAGGAGAACGGTCGTTCCGGCGAGTAGGACCAAGGCCAGCTGGCCTGCGATGCCGAACAGCACCTGGCCCGGGATCTGAAGGCGCAGCAGCCGGAGGGTCGCGCCGTGGTGCGCGGCGAGCGCGGCGCCGGCGTGACTGCGCGCGGGTTCCACCCGGCGAGCGGCTCGCAACGTCTGCTGGGTGCGGGCGAACTCGACGATCCGCTCGGTCAGCGTGGTGTTCGTTTCGGCCGCCGTCCGGTCGGCGCGCCGGGTGATCCGGCCGGTCGCCCACAACGCGTCCAGCAGGACCGGGACCCCGGCCAGCGCGGCGACGCCGAGCGGCCAGGCGATCGGCAGCAGGGCCAGCGCGATCGCGAACGGCAGGAGGACCGCGCCGATGAGCGGCGTGAGCAGGTAGCCGACCAGGCCGACGAGATCGGGGCCGGTGGCGGCGATGGCCTGGCGGGCGGTCTGGGTGTGCTCACTGTCCAACCAGGACAGCCGGACGTTCGTCAGATGCTCGGCGACATCGTGCTGGGCGTGGTCGAGCACGCCGAACCCGAGGTCGAAGCCGAGCCGTCCCACGACGGCGTCGACAGCCCAGCCCGCCGCGGTGACGGCCGCGAGCGCGCCCAGCCACGGCAACGCGTCCGAAGGTTCCGCGCCGAACAGGGCACCCACCAGCGGCACGAGCAGCACGACACCGGCGGCACGCAGCAGCACCGAAAGCACGGCGAGTACGACGTAACGCCGGAACGCCGTCCGTTTCGTGTCGGGGATCAGGCCAAGGAGTGTGCGGATCACGCGGTCACCCCCGCTCCGGCACCGGCCTGCCAGAGGCGGGTGTAGCGCCCGCCCGAAGCCAGCAATTCCTCGTGCGTCCCGCTTTCGGCGATTTTCCCGCGGTCGAGGACCACGATCCGGTCGGCGCCGGTGACGGTGTGCAGGCGATGCGCGATGACCAGGACGGTCCGGCCGGCGGTGAGCCGGTCGAGTGCTTGTTGCACGAGGTACTCCGACTCGGGATCGGCGAAGGCGGTCGCCTCGTCGAGGACGAGGACGGGAGCGTCGGCGAGGATCGCGCGGGCGATGGCCACCCGCTGACGTTCTCCGCCCGACAGCTGGGAACCGGCACCGAGGACTGTGTCGTATCCCTGGGGCAGCCGCAGGATCCGCTCGTGGATCTGCGCGTCGCGAGCCGCGGCGACGACCTGACCTTCGGTGGCATCGGGGACGGCGAGCGCGATGTTCTCCCGCACGGTCCCCTGCACGAGTCGCGGATCCTGCAGTACGAATCCCACCCGGCCGTAGAGTTCGTCGGCGGCGAAGGCGCGGACGTCCCGGCCGCCGACCCGGATCGCGCCCTCGGTGACGTCGTGGAACCGCGCGACCAGCGCGGCGAGCGTCGACTTCCCCGCTCCCGACGGGCCGACCAGCGCGGTCACCGTACCGGGGCGCAAGGTCAGAGACACGTCTTCCAGCACGGGGACCCCGCTGCGGTAAGCGAAACCCACCCGGTCCAGTTCCACCGTGCCGGGCTCGACGCCGTCGATGATCTTTTGCTCCACAGTGGACAGTTCGGGTTCGTCGAGGACGACCTGGATCCGGCGGGCGGCGAGCATCCCTTCACGGACGCCGCCGAGACCGTAGCCGATGCCCAGCAGCCGGGCGCCGAACGTGGTACCCAGCAAGAGGAACGGGATCAACGTCACCGGCTCCATGCCACCGCCCACCACCATCGGCGTGCCGGCACCCGCGATCAGGAGCAGGAAGGTGGCGGGCCGGGTGGCGAAGTCCAGCATGGTCTTCTTGCCGGTGAACGGTCGCTGCCAGTCGCCGAGGAAACCGATGTACTCGTCGAGCCGACGGCGGAACGACGAAGCCGCGGCACCGCCGAACACGCGGATCACCGGCTGGCCTTCGAGGTACGCGCCCGCCTCCCCGGCCATCCGCTCCGCCCAGCGCGTCGCCTGGCCGGTCTTGGGTCCTGATTGGACGACCATGATCGACGTCGTGACGAGGTAGACGAGGATCGGTACGAGCAGGACGAGGGCGAGCCGCCAGTCCACGGCGAACAGGTAGGCCAGCACCGCGACCGGCGCGACGACGGCCGCCACCGCGTCGGGGACGGCGTGCGTGACCAGATAGTGGAGCGAAAGCGTGTCGCCCTGCACGAGTTTCGCGACCGTGCCCGAACCGCGGGCGGTGAACCAGCCCAGCGGCAGCCTCGCGAGTTTGCCCAGCAGCCGCTGCCGCAGGTCGCGGGCGAACCGCGCGTCGGCCGCGTGCAGCCACAACACGACCGCGGATTCGACCAGTGTGCCCACGCCCAGCAGCACCAGCGCCGCGATGCCGATCGCCCACAGCGATCCGCCGCCCGCGAGCAACCGCCGGACCAGCTCCACCAGCAGCACGAAGGGCGCGAGGCGGATCAACGTCACGACGGCCTGCAGAATCCCGGCGAAGATCAGCGTCCGCCGCACCGGCGCGAGCAGCCGTCCGGCGGCCTGTGCCCGCCAAGCTCCCTTGGGTGCTTCCTCTACGGGCTTCGGGACTTCGGGTTTCAGGACTGCGGCGGCCGGTTCTTCCTTCTTCCCGCGGAAAGAACCCATGGCCCTGCCGTAGTACCAGTACGCCCGGCCGTGCACCTCGGATTTGGGGAAGCCGAACGTGTCCCGCAACCGGGTCTTGAGCTGTTTGAGCGAGCCCGCTTCCGGCGCGAGCCACGCCTGCCAGTCCGACCAGTCACGCGTCTCGATCGCCGCGGCCAGCGAAGTCGCGTCCTCACGCGGCACCCAGTGCACGGCCAGCCTCGGGTGTTCCCCCAGCGGGATCAGCCGGTCGGTCTCGTCGTGCTCTTCGAGGTACAGCTCGATCGGGATTCCGGCCGGGACCACGTCGAGGATCGCGTTGATCGCGGGGATCGAGGCGGAGTCGCCGATCAGGAGGTAACCCGCGGGCGGTTCGGCGGGGACCGAAAACGACGTGGAACCCAGTGACATCACCGGAACCGTCGATCCGGGCCGCGCCTCACGCAACCACCGCGACGCGGGTCCGGCGGGTTCGTGCAGGACGACGTCGATCGCGAACGTGCCGGCTTCCGGGTCGGCTTCGGTGAGCGTGTACGCGCGCTGGAACTCCGTCGGGCCGCCCTCCGGGTCCGGGAACCAGAACCGGAGCCAGGCCGTCGGCTCCACGACGACGTCCTCGAACAACGTCGGCGAGACGAACCGGACCCGCACGAAACGCGGCGCCATCTCTTCTGTCCCGACGACGGTCGCTTCGTGGTCTCTTGCCCCGAAACCCCGCATCACCGCGCCTTGGAATCCGCGCGCCATCAAAGTTCCTCCCCCGTGGCCGCCAGATCGGCCACCATCTCGGCGACCGGCCTGCCCGGCGGGCAGGACTCGATCAACCCGCGAATCGACGCGGTCAGCAGTAACCGCACGTATTCGGGCCTCGGCACCTGCGGCAACGCGGCGGACGGCCCGGCGAGCCGGTCGTCACGGGACAACCGGTCGAGGACCGCCTGCCGCTCCCGGTCCAGCCCGTCGCCGTCGGCCTCCTCGGCGGCCATGCTGTGCTCCTCGGACGCGGTCATCGCGATGGTCAGCGACGCGACGGCGCCACTGAGCACGATCGCCGCGCCGGGCTCGTAACCCCGGCGGACGAGGGCGTCGACCTCGGTGTTCAACAGCCGCTGACCGCCGTCACCCCGCGGGAACAGCAGCTGGAGATAGGTGACCAGGCCGGGATACTCCAGCATGAAGGCCCGCATCTGCAGGGCGAAGGACAACAGATGCTGTTCGAGGCCGTGCCGGGGATCGTCCCGGAGCCGTAGCTCGGCCAGGATGCTCTCCCCGACCAGCCGCTCGAGCCCCCACCGGCCGTCGACGTGCCGGTACAGGGCGGTCGCGGTCACCCCCAGCCGGACCGCGACCGCCTTGACGCTGAGCCGGCGCATGCCGAGCTCGCGACCGGCCCGAAGGATGTCGTCCCTCGCGATCCTGGCCGGACGACCACCGATCTTCGGCATCGCACCCCTTCACCGATGGAAAGTTATAGGGGGAAACTAAGGGTTGGCTTACCTTGAAGTCAAGCCCGTCCCCCGGCGTGAAGATCGAGTTCGTCGGCTGGTGGCGGGTGAGCGAGTCTGCCGTGGCACGGGCCGAGCCAAGGTGGTCGTGAGTGGCGAGGATGAGCGGGCGGCTGCTTCACGACATCCCCACGGACCGCGACCACTCACGTGAGCGCCCGGCTGGAGTCCTTCAGATACTTGAGGAAGGAGGCCCTCACGGATCTGCAATCGAAACAACTAACGTCCCGGTTCCTTCACGGTCAACCCCTCAAGCCGCTCTTCGGTCAGCACGGTGCGCGACGGGAGGCCCAACTTGCGCAGCGCCCGTCCGATGTGGATTTCGACCGTCCGCGGCGAGAGGAACAGCCGCTCGCCGATCTCCCGGTTCGTGAGGTTCCGGGCGGCGAGTCTGGCGACTTCGAGTTCCCTCGGCGACAACGCTTCGCCGTACCCCTTGCGGCCGCGCCGGGGCATCTCCGGATCACAGCGACGCAGTGACCGGCGGCAGCGGAGCGCGTCCACAGCGGCGCCGAGGCTCGCGTACGCCGTCTCCGCGGTGGTGAAGGAAGCGACGGCGCGTGCCAGATCCCCGGCTTCGGCGAAGCATCCGGCCGCGAGTTCGTCGGCGTAGGCGGCGAAATACGGAAGGGGCAGCGCGTAGTACGCCTGCGCGGCACCGAGCAGCAGATCACCGGCGGGCAGTATCTCGCCCCGTGACTGGGTGAGCAACCCCCGGCACAGCAGCGCCGAAGCGTTCGCGACGGGGGCGTCCTTGCCGTCGATGCCTTGCCGATACTCGCCGAGCAGCTCTCGCGCCTCGACGTGCTGCCCCAGCCCGAGCATGGTGCGCACGGCGAACGGCATCAGTTCGGCCGCCCAGAGCCAATTGTTCTTGCGGCGCACGATTTCCAGGCCGTATTCCGCCAGGCGCAGGGCCGCCTGCAGGTCTTTGCCCGCCTGATGGACCGCGACGCGACCAGCGTAGGCGGAAGCCTGCACCGGGACGCTTCCCGCGGAAAGCGCGAACGCCGCGTCGAAACTGCGCAGCGCCGCCGCCGGCCGGTGTTGCCCGTACTCGTACCAGCCGAGCACGAGCAGCGGCTCGGCCGCCAGCGAGCTGTCCTTGTCGACCCGGGTCAGCATCGCCCGCGCCTTCTCCGTGACGCTCGCCCACTCCCCCATCGCGAGGTCCAGGCGCAGTTCCGTGCCGTCGGCCAGCGCGTCGAGATAGGGCTGGTGATCGTCGCGGATCAGCCATCGCGCGGTCGTGAGGTACGCCCGCGCGACGGGGTAATGCCCGTTCCACGCCACCGCGTCGGCCAGGTTGATGTAGGTGCGGGCCACCTGGCGGCAGACCTCGGCCGACTCGGGCACGGGTGGCAGGTCGGCGATGTCCTGCCACACCCCCGGATCCGCGATCTGCATCCGCGCCGAAAGCCGGTTGGCGGCGATCGCGGCGAGCACTCCCGCGTCGTGTTCCCCCTTGCTCATCTGCTCGGCCTGGTCGAGCCAGCGGAGGTTCTCCTCCACCGGGACGGTTCCGATATGCGGCAGGGCCAGGGTGACCAAGCCCCTGGCGAGCAGCGCCTGCCGCCTCCCGAGATCGGCCGCGCCCAGTTCGATCTCGAGCCTGCCCGCGTCGACCTTGCCCACCTGGTTGATCAGCACCTGCCCGAGATTGACCCGGATCTCGCCACGCGCGGCCTTGCTCAGCGGCCATTCGCGCAGGATCTCCCGCAGCAGCCGGACCGTGCCCGCGTGGGCGATGCTGCGCGGAAGTTCCCTCCCCAGCCGGACGGCGAACGACTCGCGCGCGGCCCACGGCAGCTCCGCGTCCCGCAAAGCCGCTTCGAGCAGACGACCCGCTTCCTCGGTCCGGCCGTCTTCGATGGCGTTGTCGACCGCGACGCCGGTCCACTGTGTCCATTCGGCGAGGTCACCCGCAAGCCGCGCGTGGCGGGCGACGAGCGACGCGATGGGTTCGTCGTCAGCGGCGAGCCGGGCGGCGGCGCGTTCGTGCATCGCGCACCGCTGAGGCCCGGGGAGCAAGGCGTAGACGGCTTCACCGATGAGCGGACTTCCCGAGACGTACCGGCCGCGGCCGAGATCACGCAGCAGTCCCGTTTCCACGGCTTCGGTGACCGCGCCGGAGATCTCCCCGGCCGACGATGCCGCGACAGCGCCCAGCTCCGGTTCCCCGGCAGGCGATCCCAGCACCGCGGCCGCGCTGACGACGTCCCGCGCGGCCGGGCCGATCGCCGCCATCAGCCCGGCGACCCGGCTCCGCACGACCGGCGGCACGGTCGCCGGGAGCGCCTCACTGGTGCTTTGGACCAGAGCCGTCAGATCGACGGCGATCCCGGACGTCCGCCGGTGCGCCGCCTCGGCGAAATCCGGCGCACAGCGGCCGAAGGAAACGTCCAGCAGCGTCCGCACCTGGACGGCGCTGAACGCCCGAAGTGACAGCTGCGCGGCGGTTCCGGGCAGCGGCGGGAATCGCCTGGGACCACACGCAACCGCGCTGACCACCACGCTCAGCGACGTCGCCGGGGACGCCGCGAGCCCACGCAGGAACTCCCACGTGTCGTCGTCGGCGGCGTGGACGTCGTCGAGGACCAGCACCGCCGGACCGCAGCCGGTCAGCACTTCGCGAACGGCCCGGAACTCCTGTTGCCGGACGGTGCCGTCGTCGGCGTTCTCGGGGAACGGCGGCAGCCACGAAGACCATTCGGGGATCAGCCGCCGCAGGACGCCGGTCACCGGGGAGAACTCCGCCGCGTGGGCGGCGGCCACGGCGCCGCTCCCCAGCAACGCGTCGACCAAGGGCGCCAACCGGCACGGCCGGGCGAAGGGAACACATCGGGTGGACCAGACCACGCGTGACGCGATCCCGGGGTGGGCGACCAGTTCTTCGAGCAGACGGCTCCGGCCCACACCCGGTTCACCCTCGACGACGGCGACCGACGGCGGGCACGAGGCGACGCGCACCAGTTCGGCCAATTCGGTGTCGCGGGCCACGAACACCGATGCCGCACCGCTCGTCGGCATGCTCGGGACCATACCGATCGGACACCCGCCGAAAGGCGGGAACACGAACAGTCACCACGGGCCGCAGGCTTTCCGCTGGTCCACACCACCGGAGTCACGAGCTTCCCGCGTCGTTAACTCGATCGGGCGACGCCGACCCGCGGTGACACGGAGCCGCGCGGCGGTAATACGGACCCTTAGGTATTGCCGCGAACCTTGCCACGGGATCCACCAGAGGGTGAATCTCAGTCTGTTCGCAGTGCCCCTCTGTCACTTCGTCACAGCGCAAGTCCCCTGCTCGCGCCGGTCGGCCACCCAGTCGGGTAGCCGAAGTCCCCACTTGTTCCGTCGGGTAGCCGCCCGCGCGTGTTTCGCGTCCGACCATCCAGTTAGGAGTGTTCCGACGGTGAAGACCTCATTCAGGCGCGGGCTGGCCACGGCCTGCGCCGGTGTCGCCGCGATGGTCGCCCTGCAGGCGCCCGCCGCCGCGGCGCCCGCCACCACGGCCGCCACCACGATCCCGATCAAGATGCAGGCACAGGAGAAGAGCAACTGGTGCTGGGACGCCAGCGGCAACACCATCGCCGCCTGGTGGGGGCACAGCCTGACGCAGACGAAGTTCTGCCAGGTCGCGCACAACGAGTCCGGTACGGATTGCGCGAACAACCAGGGTTACCTCAGCGATCAGCAGCGCGTGTTCCGCTGGCTCGGGTTCAGCAACGTCGGCAGCTACAGCTCCTCCGGCCAGACGTTGAGCTTCGCCTCCATCAAGGGCCAGGTCGACGCGCGGCAGCCGATCGGCACCCGGATCGGCTGGCGCAACGGCGGCGGCCACATGCACGTGCTCTACGGCTACGACAACACGAACGGCGCGACGACGGTCTACTACGGCGACCCGTGGGGCTCGAGCCCCCGCTACAACCAGATGAGCTACAACGCCTACCGGTCCAACAACTCGTTCACCTGGACCCACACCGTCTACGGGATCAAGGACTGAAACCATGAAGCGAACCTTCCTCGGCGCCACGATCCTCGCCCTCGGACTGTCACTCGCGCTCGGCGGCCAAGCCTCCGCCGCCGACGCCCCCAGCGGCGCGCCCACCGCCGCCGACCTCGCCGCGGTGTCCACTGTGGTCACCAGTGACGCGACCACCCAGCGGCTCGCCAAGGCGGTTTTCCCCGGTGCCGCCAAGGCGGACACGGCCATCGCGGCCAGGACCGCGAAGGCGGATCCGCGGACACCGGTGGCGGTCTACCAGCCGACCGCGGCCTTCATCTCCGGCACGTCCTCCGTCCCCGCCGAACTCGCCTACGTCGCCACACCCGCCACCCTCGGCAACGGTGACGCGGCGACCGTGTGGTCGCAGCGCGAGGGCTCGGGCTGGTCGGTCTACAACGTCGCCTCGGGTGACGTCGAAAAGCGCCTCGCGGCGCAGGCAGGCAGGGGCTACCTCCTGAGCGAACCGCAGGCGGGCGCCTGGTACTCCGTCGACGGGGACACCGTGACGGTCCTCGACGGCTCCTCGGTCGCGAAGACCGGCGAGAAGATGACGCTCGCCGCCTACCGCGAGGCCTTGCAGGGCCGCTACGGCGACAAGCTGCCCGGCTCGACCTACGACCGCACCGGTGCCGCCGGCGGTTATGGTGCCTCCCCGGTGGGCGACAACTCGGTGCCGTGGTGGCCGTACGCACTCGGCGCGGTCTTCCTCGCCGCGGCGGGCGCGGCCGTCACACTCCGGCTCCGCAGGCAGTAAACGCGACGGGTGCCGGGACCGCGCGGGGTCCCGGCACCCCTTGACCGCTAGGCGAAGGTGTAGTCCTCGAGCGGGAAACTCCCCGCCTCCTTGATGGCGTTCAGCGTGGAGGACGGCCGGAGCAGGGTCGCCTCCCCGTGCGGGTTGAAGTAGTAGCTGTTCGCCGGGGCGCAGTTCCCGAGGGCGAAGATCGAGTCGCCGAGGCGTTCGGTCATCCGGTCGAGGAACGCGTCGTTGGCCTCCTGCGTGACTTCGAACTCGGTCGCGCCGCGCCGCCGCATCGCGCCGAAGAGCCGGTCCATATGCCGCATCTGCGTCTCGATGGTGGTGAAATAGGACAGCCCGGAGTAGGAATACGGGCTGTTGAGCGAAACGAAGTTCGGGAACTTGGGGATCGCGACGCCCTCGTAGGCCTGGAACCGGTTCTCCCGCCACCACTTCCCGAGATTCCGGCCGTCGCGGCCGATGATCTCGATCGCCGGGAAGTTCGCCTCCCACAAATCGAATCCGGTCGCCAGCACCAGGACGTCGATCTCCCGCCGCCCGCCGTCGGTGGTCTCGATGCCGGTCTCGTCGATCTTCGCGATGGAAGTCGTCTCCAGGTGCACGTGGTCCTTGGTGAAGGCCGGGTAGTACTCATTGGAGAACGTCGGCCGCTTGCAACCGAAGGAATAGCGCGGTGTCAGTTCCGCGCGCAGCCCCGGATCCCGCACCTGACGGCGCAGATGCGCCCGGCACCACAGCTTGCCGAGCCGGTTCGCCATCGGCAGCTGCTTGTAGTGCAGGACACCGGAGACCATCATCAGTTCCAGCAGCGCGGTCCCGGTCAGCCGGGCGGCCCGCTGGGTGAACGGGACGGCGGCGAACGCGCGGCGGACGGCCTTGGGCACCGGGAAGTCCAGTTTCGGGCTCACCCAGATCGGTGTCCGCTGGTACACGGTCAGTTCCCGCGCGATCTTCGCGATCTCGGGGATCAGCTGGACCGCTGTCGCGCCCGTGCCGATCACGGCCACTCGCTTGCCCGCGAGGTCGTAGTCGTCGTCCCAGGCCGTGGTGTGGATGACCTTGCCGCCGAAGGTGCCGATCCCGGCGATGTCGGGTTTCTTGGGCTGCGAAAGGAATCCTGTCGCGGTGAGGAGGTACTTGGCGGTGACCGGCCCACCCTCGGTGAGGGAGACCGTCCAGTGCGCCTTCGCCTCGTCCCAGACCGCGCCGGTGACCACCGAGCCGAACCGCATGTATCGCCGCAGCCGGTATTTGTCCGCGACGTGCTCGGCATACCGCTTGAGTTCCGCACCTGGCGCGAAGAGCCGAGACCAGTGCGGGTTCGGCTCGAACGAGTACGAGTAGGTGGCCGACGGGATGTCGACGGCCAGGCCGGGATAGCGGTTCACATGCCACGTGCCGCCGAGGCCGGACTCGCGTTCGAGGATGAGCAGGTTGTCGTAGCCGAGGCGGTTGAGCTGGATCGCCGCGCCCATCCCGCCGAAACCGGCTCCGACGACGACGGCGTCGTACTGCGCGTTCATGCGTTTTCCTCCCGCTGGGTGTCCTGATGGAGGCGGGCGCGGTAGCCGTCCCGCTCCGGTGAATCGGGGCGCAGAGCCCGGTCGTCCCTCATCAGCCGACGGAAGGCGTTGAGCGCGGGCTCGGGTGTCACGGCCGCGAGGGTGGCGAGCGCGCCGACGTAACCGGGCACGGCGATCTCCGCGGCCCGGGTGCGAACGGAAGCCACGACGGCGTCGGCGATCCTGCCCGGTTTCACCTTCGGGATCGGCCGCATGTCGAGCCCTGAGGCGAGGGCGGTGTCGACCGCCGACGGCAGCACGGCGGAGACGCTCACGCCGTGCGGCGCGTACTCCAGGCGCGTCGCCGCGGTCAGCCCGACGACGGCGAATTTGCTGGCGTTGTAGATCGCCAGCCCTTTGACCGGGAACTTCCCGGCCAGCGACGCGACGTTGACGATGTGGCCGCGTCCGCGCTCCAGCATTCCGGGCAGGGCAAACCGCATTCCGTGGACCACGCCGAAGACGTTGACTTCCATGGTCGCCCGGTTCAGGGCGTCGGAGAGGTCGAGGAAACCGCCGTTGGGCATGATCCCGGCGTTGTTGACGAGCACCGCGAGCGGCCCGTTCGCCTGTTCGGCGTCACCGAGAAAAGCGGCGAAGGAGGCCGGGTCGGCGACGTCGAGGTGATGCGCTGTCCCACCGAACCCGGCGGCGGTGCGCTTCGCGGCTTCGAGGTCCAGATCGCCGATGGACACGCGCGCCCCGACGGCGGCCATGCGTTCCGCGGTCGCGCGGCCGATGCCCTGGCCCGCACCGGTGATCGCCACGTGTGCCCCGTCGAGGTCGAGATCCGGGTACTTGCTCATGCGCGCACTCCCTCTCGTTCGAAGGCGTCGGCGACCAGACCCGGCGCCGTCCGTAACGCCGTGGTGAGCACGTGTTCCCGCCGCCGTCCGTCCATGAAGTTGGCGCCCATGGCGGCGAGATCGGCCGGTCCCGGTTCGATCCGGACCACCCGGACACCGGCCGCGCGCAGCCGTCGCGCCTCGTCGTCCACGCGCCTGGTCATCGCCGTCCGCAGCAGGCGTTCCAGCCGGGCCGGACCGCGTGCCGGAGCCCCGCCTTCGCTGCTCATCGGCGCGACCAGCACGACCTCGCCGACATCGTGCCCCAGCAGGAGGTCGGCCGACGTCGGGGAAACCGTCCCGCCGTCGAGCAGCGGCCGTCCGTCCACAACGGACGGCGGGAACCAGCCGGGGATCGCCCAGGAGGCGGCGATCGCCTCGCCGAGGCGGGCGGGCGGCGCGTCCGGGGAGCCGAGGGCGACCCGGTCACCCGCCGAATCCGAGGCCACCAGCCAGGTCGCGGGATGCGGGACCCAGCCGCCGGGTGCCAGCGCGTCCCCGAGCTCGCGGAGCCGGCCGGCGTTTCCCCTGCCACGAGGCAGAAAGCCCGCGAGACCGGCGAGCGTGTCGACGTCCCGGCGCAGCGCGGCCCGGACCAGCCCGGCCGCGGGCCAGCGCGGAGACGGCAGCGGCGGGAAGCGGTTCGGCACCCGCTGGACGTGCGCGGCGACGACGGCGTCTCCACCGGGCGCGCCGGCTACCGCGTCGAGGATCGCCTTCGCCGGAATGCCGGACCCGAGCATCGCCGCCGCTTCGGCGCCCGCGGAGGTCCCGACCAGGATGTCCGCCTCGCGGGGATCCCACCCCGCTTCGGCGTGCAGCGCGTCGAGGACGGCGGCCGTCCAGGCGAACCCCAGGGTTCCGCCGCAGCCGAGCACCAGCGCCCTCGCGGAATGACGTGTCATTTCCGGAACGGTATGTCATTTGAACGCGTCAGGCAATAAGCTGACGGAATGACGACGGAGACCCCGGTCAGCAGGGCCGCACGGAAGAAACAGGAACTACGGCGCGAGATCGTGGAGACCGCGTTCGACTGCTTCGCCGAACGCGGCTACCACGCGACCGGGATCGCCGACATCGCCGCACGGCTGGGCATCGGGCACGGCACCTTCTACCGGTACTTCCAGAACAAACGGGACATCGTCGACCACGTCATCACGGACCTGGTCGAAAAGGTGGTCGGCGCGCTGGCCGCGGACAACGCGCCGGACGCGGTCAACAGCCTCGCCGAGTACCGCAAACAGAGCGCGCGGATCGGGGAGGCGCTCGCCCGGATCTTCGGCGGCGACCCGCGGATGGCCCGCTTCCTCCTGCTCGAAGCGGCGGGCATCGACGCCGAGATGCGCGAACGGGTGCTCGACTTCTACGAGACCGCCGCCGAGCTGACCGCCGGCTACCTGCATCATGGCGTCCGCCTCGGCTATCTGCACGAGGACCTGGACGTCGACTCCACCGCCCGCGCGATCAACGGGATGATCCTCGCGTCGATCCTGTCCGAACTGCGCGACCCGTCACCGGAAAGGCAGGCCACGATGAGCCGGGCGATCCGGCGGGTCATGTACGACGGAATCGCGGCGCCTCGATAGGAACCGGCCGGCCGGCCCGTTTCGGCGCACCAGCAGGCGGGGGCCGGGCACTGCCAGTGAGCCTGAACCCAGTGAACCGGACCCGGCGGCCACGGTCTACCGGCGAAAACGCAGAACCGCACCGACAAAAACGAACTTCACCGCTTGCGCAAAGTTTCGCTGGGCGACTCCCCGAAGGCCGCCCGGTACTGCGCGCTGAACCGGCTGCCGTCCAGGAAACCCCATTTCGCCGCGACACCGGTCACCGTTGTGTCTCCCCCGGGGTCGGCGTCGCGGAGTTCGGTCCTGGCCTGGTGCAGCCGGACGTTGCGCAGATAGGCCATGGGGGTGGTGTCCAGATACCGCCGGAACGCCAGTTGCAGGGCACGCACCGATACCCGGCAGGCATGGGCGATGTCGGCGACGCCGAGGTCGAGGTCCGGATTCGCCTCCAGGAACGCGATCCCCCGGCGCACGGTGGCCGGAACGGCGTCCCGGCGGTCACCGATGCGGTCGTCACCTGTGCCCGTGGTGAAGGTGTCGAGAGCCATGGCGGCCATCAGCCGCCCCGCCGCCCCGAGCACCAGCGGACCGTTCTCCACGCCCGGTTCGGAGAGCAACCCGGTCATGTACTCGACCGTCCTGCGCCATCGCTGTGCCTTCTCCATGCGCACAGGCTCGTAGCACAACCGCTCGATAGACCTGCCGTCCTGCGCCGGGTCGATCCCGGTGAACAACGACAGATCGATGCCGATGACCTGCAGCCGCGCGCAGTGCATGCCCGTCCGGTAATCGTGACCAGGGTGCGGGCCGACGAACACGTCTCCGGCACCGAACCTGCGGTCACTGACGCCGTCATCGATCTCCAGCTCACCGTCCAGCACGCGCAGCAGCACGACTCTGCCCAACGGCTCGACGACGACTTCCGTGGTCAGCGTGTTGTGCAGGAAGTCGAAATGCACGTCCCCGAGATCACAACGGTTGTGCTCGAAACGGTAGTTTTCGACTGTGCCCCGCACCCGTAAGCGGTTGTCGCGGTAAGCCTCGGCGATCAGCGCACATGCCTGTTCCGGATCGGTGGTCGCGAATTCCGTCACCAACGGTTCGTGCATGGGACCACGTCTCTTTTCCGTTCACCCGTAACGAAAAGTCCGCTCGCCGAACGCTACCGCCACCCGGTGGGAACTACCAGGGCACATTGGCCTCATCCAGCTGGTCGGAATGGCTCACCCGCGCGCCCGAGGATCGCCCTGGCCCGTGCTTCGATCGGTCTGTCCACCATCTGGCCGTCCGCCACGGCCACCGAGCCGTCCCCGGCGAGCGCGACCACGCCCCGCGCCCACTCGATCTCGCTTTCCGAAGGAGCCAGCCCACGATTCGCGGCGGCCACTTGGCGGGGATGCACGCAGAGTTTCCCGGTGAACCCGAGGGTCTTCGCGTGATCGAGGTCCGCGGCGAGCGCGGCCTCGTCGTCGAGTGCCGTGGTGACGCCGTCGATCGGAGCCGCCCCGCCCGCGGCCGCCGCGGCGATGACGAGCGCGGATCGCGCGTACCGCAACGCCTCGTGCGAACGATGATCGACACCCAGCTGCGCGGCGAGGTCGACGCTGCCGAAGGCGGGCCGCACCACCGCGTCCGCGGCGCAGACCGCGAGCGCGTTCGCGATCCCGGCCGCCGTTTCCACCAGCGGCAGGATCGGGACTCCGGGCAGCCGCCCGGCGAGGGAATCGATCTCGGCGCGGTCCTCTGCCTTGGGGAGCATCACCGCGAGCGCGCGCCCGACGCTCGCCACATCCTCGTGATACCAACCGGTTCCGGCCGCGTTGAGCCGGACGACCGCCTGATGGCCGTCCGCCAGCCACGTCCGGACGTGTTCGCGCGCGGCCTCTTTCCGATCCGGCGCGACGGCGTCTTCCAGGTCGAGGATCACGACGTCGGCGCCGCTGGCCGCGGCCTTGGCGAACCGGTCCGGCCGGTGCCCGGGGACGAACAGGAAGGTCTTCGCACCGGCGAGGAGAGCGTTCATCGGCCGAGGCTCCGCACCGTTCCGGTCGCGGTCCGCCGTCCATGGCGATCTCGGACGGCGGTGACGGTCTCGTCACTTCCGGCTTCGGCCAGGACGACCATGCCCTGATGGTCGAACAGGGGCGAGACGAGGCGGTAGTCGAACGCCAGCCGCCCGCCGCTCCCCTGCCGCCTGGCGGCTTCGGCCATCGCGAGCGCCTGCAACGGCCCGTGGGTCAGCAGCCCCGGATAGCCTTCGACATCGCGGGCGTAGTCGCGGTCGTAGTGGATGCGGTGCGCGTTGTAGGTCAACGCGGAGAAGCGGAACAGCAGCGTCGGCGAGACGTCGATCGCCCATTCGTCTTCGGCCGCCGACACTTCCGGCTCCCCGGTGGCCACCTCGACAGGCCGGGAAGCGGCGTCGCGATAGACGATGTCCTGCTCCTCTTCGACCACGACTTCGCCGTCCTGGACGATCTGGTGGCGGGTGACGACGAAGGTCAGCCGTCCGGTGCGGCCCTGTTTCTCCTGCACGGAAAGCACTTCCGTATGTCGGGTGGCGGACAGTCCGCACCGCAGCCTGCCGAGCGTCCGTACCCGTCCGCCCGCCCACATCCGGCGGCGTCCGGGTTCCGGCGGTGCGGGGATCGTGCCGCGCACCGGATGTCCGTCCTGACCCAGATCGGCCTGCGCGGGCCGGTCCAGCAGGTAGAACCAGTGCCACAGCAAGGGCAGGCCGTCGCTGTCCAGATCCGGCATCTCGACGTCGAGCAACGACGCCAGCGCCTCCGCGGGGCCGGGCAGCAGGACTTCCTTCACGTTCGAACCTCCTCGCCGGCACCGAACTCGGCCCGGATCGACTCGTTGTGCGCCCCCAGCGCGGGCACCGGCCCCATGACCGGTTCCCTGCCAGCCACCTCGACCGGCGGAAGCAACGCCTCCAGCGGTCCGGCCGGGGTTTCCACCGCACGCCAGCGGCTTCGCGCGGCCAGCTGCGGATGCCGGGTGAACTGCTCGGGCGTCCGCAGCCGGGCGTTGGCGATCCCGGCCCGCTCCAGCAGGTCTCCGACCTCGTCCGCCGTCCGGCCGCTGAACGCTTCTTCCAGGATCGCGGTGAGTTCGTCGTCGTTGACGACGCGGTCGTCGTTGGTCCGGAAACGCGGGTCTTCGACGAGTGCCTCCCGTCGCAGGACGTCCCGGCAGAGCACGACCCATTCCCGTTCACTTTGGACACTCAGGAAGACCTGGTCGTCACCGGTGCGGTACGGCCCGTACGGCGAGATCGACGGGTGTGCCGCCGCCGTCCGGCGCGCTGGTTCCTGTCCGTACCGGGAGAAATAGGCGGGCTGGCTCATCCATTCGCCGAGCGAGTCGATCATCGCGACGTGCAGGCTCGCGCCTTCACCGGTGCGCTCGCGGTCGTACAGCGCGGTGAGGACGCCACTGTAGGCGTACATCCCGGTGGCGATGTCGGCGATCGAGATCCCCGCCTTGGCCGGGGTCTCCGGGGTGCCGGTCGACATCACGAGCCCGGTTTCGCACTGCACCAGCAGATCGTAGGCCTTCTTCGTCCGATATGGACCTTCCGGACCATAGCCCGAGATCGAACAATGGATCAGCCGCGGACGCTCCGCGCGCAGCGTCACCGCGTCGAGGCCGAGCCGTTCCACCGCGCCGGGCGCCAGGTTCTGCACGAACACGTCCGCCCGGCCGATCATCGTGGTGAGCAACGTCCGATCGGCCGGATCCTTGATGTCGAGTTCGACGCTTTCCTTGCCCCGGTTCAGCCAGACGAAATAACTCGACTGGCCGTGCACGGTCCTGTCGTAGTCGCGGGCGAAGTCGCCGACGCCGCGGCGTTCGATCTTGATGACGCGCGCGCCGAGGTCGGCGAGCTGGCGCGAGGCGAACGGCGCGGCGACGGCCTGTTCCAGCGCGACGACGGTGATTCCCTCGAGTGGTTGGCGCATACTGCCTTCCTCGGTTTCAGGACGGGATGCGGTGCCGTTCGATCAGCTGGCGCGCGATCACGCCGCGCTGGATCTCGTTGGTGCCCTCGCCGACGATCATCAGTGGCGCGTCGCGGAAGTACCGCTCGACGTCGAACTCCGTCGAGTAGCCGTAGCCGCCGTGGATGCGCACCGCGTCGAGCGCGATCTCCATCGCGGCCTCGGAGGCGAACAGTTTCGCCATCCCCGCCTCCATGTCCGCGCGTTCGCCCGAGTCGTAGCGCCGCGCCGCGTGGTGCACCAGCTGGCGGGCGGCCTCGAGTTTGGTCGCCATGTTCGCCAGATGGTTGCCGATCGACTGGTGCCGCCAGATCGGCTTGCCGAAACTCTCCCGTTCCTGGGCGTAGCGCAGGGAATCCTCCAGCGCGGCCCGGCCGACCCCGACCGCCCGGCAGGCGACCTGGATCCGGCCGATCTCCAGGCCCCGCATCATCTGGGCAAAGCCGCGCCCCTCCACGCCACCGAGCAACGCCGTGGCCGGGACCCGGAAGTCGTCGAAGGAGAGCTCGCAGCTCTCGACGCCCTTGTAGCCGAGTTTGGGCAGGTCCCGGGAGACCTGGAAGCCGGGTCCCTTCTCCACCAGCAGCACGGAGATCCCTTTGTGCGCGGGTTCGGCGCCGGGATCGGTCTTGCACAGCAACGCGACCAGCTGGGACCGGCGCGCGTTGGTGATCCACGTCTTGCTGCCGTTGACCACGTACTCATCGCCGTCGCGCCGCGCCGTGGTGCGCAGCGCCTGCAGGTCCGAGCCGCCGCCGGGTTCGGTGAGCGCCATCGTCGCCCGGATCTCGCCGGTCGCCATCTTCGGCAGATAGGTGTCCTTTTGCTCCTGTGTGCCATACGTGGCAAGGAGTTTCGCGACGACGGTGTGGCCGCCCATCGCTCCGGCGAGGCTCATCCAGCCGCGCGCGAGCTCCTCGGTGACCAACGCGTAGCACTGGGCGGAGACCTGGGTCTCGCCCCAGGGCTCGGGCACCGCCAGCCCGAAGACGCCCATCGCCTTCATCTGGTCGATGAGCTTCTCGGGATAGGTGTTCGCATGGTCGAGCTCCCGCGCGACTGGGCGGACCTCGCGATCCACGAACTCGGCCACGAGCGCGACGATCGCGGTCTCTTCCTCGGTCATGTGATTATCATGAGCGATGATGAGACGGTATGTGAAATACCGAATCATGATAGGCGCATACCGCGCCGCGATGCGAAGGGACGACGGTGGACTTCAAGCAGCTCAAGGCGTTGGTGACGGTCGCCGAGGTCGGCAGCGTGACCCGCGCGGCCGAGCTGCTGCACCTGGTCCAGCCCGCGGTCACCCGGCAGATCCGCACCCTCGAACAGGAGCTCGGGGTGCCGTTGTTCGAGCGGACCCGCCACGGCATGCGCCCCACCGGTTCGGCGGCCGGGGGCCGATGCTGGGCACGCTGCTGCTCTGGTCGGCGGTCACCGCGATGACCGGGATGGCGGGCACCTTCGGCATGCTGCTCGGCGTCCGCGGCCCTTTCGGGGGGGGCCCAGGGCTTT